>JABXIK010000113.1 GCA_013373125.1 Gammaproteobacteria bacterium
CTAGAACCAGATTCCACCGGATTTGGTGCATACATTTGCACGCGGTCACCAGAGGTAAATGTGCTAGATGAATCATTGTCCTGAAAGCCCGCAGTTAATAGGTCAATGGCTTGGGTATTTACATTGCTGCCATTCCAAAGAAGACCAGTACTGCTAACGGCGGAAGCGGCACGTTGTGCGTTAGATAAGCCACCGGCCACAGACCAGTCGGCTGAATTGGCAGCGGCATATAAAAAGTTAGAAAAAATATCATCAATACCGGAAGCTTTTGCTCCTGAGGAAGCATTTGTCAAACTGGCAAATCCCAAACCATGAGTGATTTCATGCAGTAGTACTGTGGTAAAACCAATATAGTTTGAAGCTGGAGTGCCAAAGCCATAATACCAACCATTACTGGCTTGTAGACAGCCAGTGTTACCAATGTTGGCATTGAATTGAGCCGTAATATCAGAGCCCGCATCGTAATCATTGTTCCCAATGGCGTTAATTAAACCCACTGGGTAAAACGTATTTACGACACCTGCCGAAGGAGTCACATTGCCTAGGTTGACTGTAGCTCCAGCACTACCTAGTGTGGCTGAAGAGGCATCGCAAGATAAAGTGGTGAAATCAGCATCGACAATTAGTGTTTGTGGCGTATCAATTTGAGCTGCGACTAGTTCAGCGGCCTTGATGAATGAGAGCTTACGTTGAGCGCCAATCGTGGTGCCGTTGTTACCATCTATGGCTGAAATAGCAGTTGAATCACTGAAACCATTGTAGAAATTTAACTGGATGACAGTACCTGTAGTAGCGTCAGTAACTGTGCAATTAGTATTAAAAGCAGCACCTGATGCTGTTGCAGTGTCAGAAGTATCACAGGCGGCCCCAAATGCCTGGCTACTGATCAATAACATCACAGTTAAAACACTTATGATCCAAGCCATGGCGCGTTGCCCTCATTGTATTGATTGTTGAGTGATCAATCTCACACTATTAAACATACAATTTGTGGCGGAACCTGACGTAATGAATTGCTACTTATTCGTAAAAATTTGTAACCAAATTACGGGTATAAAGGGCTTGGTTGTTAAAGCTCATTTTTATAGATGAAAAGAGCATATCCAGCTGGTGCAAGTGTACTATTTGCTTGCTGGAACGGCTGGCTTGGGTACGACAGAATATTCGCGAATTTGAATGCTGCCATCTGGCATTTGCACCGCCACAGGCATTTGAGTAAAACGACCGTTGGCAGGTAATACAATGGTACCATCAGGGCGTTTATGAGTTTCCATTGGGCCTTCTAGTAATAGGCTGTCTTTAACCGCTTGCTGCATTTCCGGCGATAACTGATCAAAGTGCGGGTTGCCTGTTTTGCCTGGCGCTGGCGGTTGTGCGTTGCCGGATGTGGCGGTTGAGTTTGAATGGTCATGGTTGTGATCATGCTTTGTCGTAAGGCTAGATTGTGTTGGTGCGGCAGGCGACTGTTTGGCTGCTGGAGGATTTTGAGCTGAATTGGTTTCGACCAATTGCGGACTTTGCAAGTTATAGCCTACAACGATGGCAACCACGATTAATATCACCAAGCCTAAATACTTCATACATTACCTACTTACATGATGTGCGCATTTATTTGGACTACCCATCCAAAGAATCATTCCAAGCGCACACATTTATTTTGAATTCTGCTCAGTATAGCGCTTTGTATGGCTACTGGCTTGTGCGTTTAATGGATCTTCCGGCCAAGGGTGTTTTGCATAACGCCCTCGGTTTTCTTTTCTAACGTCTGGATATGCTTCTCGCCAAAAGAAGGCTAAATCTTGCGTCATAGCCAATGGCCGTTGTGCTGGAGATAGCAAATGCAGATTCAACGTTATTTTTCCGTTGGCTATGGTGGGGGATTGCGCCAAACCAAAACACTCTTGTAACTTGGCTTTAATCACAGGCGGTGTTTGGGTGTAATCAATCGTGGCTTGGCGCCCTACAGGTAAGGTAAAGCTTGTCGGCAATAAGGCGTTAAGTTGTTGCTGTTCTGACCATTCAACACGTGACAAGAAAGCCTGTTGAAAATCTATCTGAGTTAACGCATCGGTTTCTAAAAAAGGGGCTAACCAGTGATCGGCATCGTCTTTAAGTGCCGTTTCTGAAAAATCAGGAAAACGCTCTGGGAATAATTCGTGGGCCAAATTTAAACGACATAATAATGCAGTGTGCACTTCGCTTTTTGGTAAGTAGTTTAAACCCTGTTGCTTGAATTGTTGTAAGTCGTAATGTTTTCGTGAATCTTTACTTGCGGGTTGAATGGTTTCTTCGAGAATTAATTCACCCAATTTAATCTGTGAAATTTCATTCAAAGATTGTTTTTCACTGAGTTTAAGCTCTGATGTTTTTTTCAGTTGATCATTAAATATTGCTTGTACAGTTGCTTTGTCGGTTGTGCAAGCTAAGCGAATGATACTTTGAGCGTGTTGCCCAGCCTGTTGTGATTTCTGAATAAAACTCACAGCGAGAAATTCGGAATGGGGCATATGATCGAGATTATGAAATTGGCAACCTTGCCCTGTACGTAGGCGATAACCTTTACCACGTTTTTGTGCAATGCGATCCGGGTACGCCAGCATCACCAGTCGATGGGTTTCATCTGACTGAATTCGTTCAATTTTAATATTGGAAATGGCTGCGAATTTTTTGGCTTGTTTTCGAATGCGCTGGGCGATGTTTTGATTAACCTTAGCCCCTTCAAAAAATGAGGGGGTGTGTTCTTGTTCGAATAATTGCATGCGCAAATTCAAATCACTGTTAGGTTCGTCAAAATTAAGAGGGTCTCCTTCGCTAAGAAGGGCGGCTAAGATACAAGCGGTGTAGCCAAGTTCCCACTTTGGGGCTTGTATCATCATATGACCTAATCGTGGATGGGCACCTAACAGCGCAAGGGCATTACCGTGTTGGGTAATGACATCTTCATCCAGCGCATTTAAATGTTGCAATAATGCTTTGCTGCGACTCATGCGTGTTTCATCGGGCAGCGTCAGAAATTCATATTCACTTATATCCAAACTGCCCCAGGCGGCCAATGTTAAACACAATGGGGCGAGATCGCTGCGTTCAATGGCGTAAGCGCTAAATGCAGGTCGTCGTTGAAAGTCTTCTTCGCTGTAAAGTCGGTAGCATGTGCCAGCTTGTACTCGTCCAGCACGACCACAACGCTGTATGGCACTGGCTTGGCTGGCTTTCACTGTGATTAACTCATCCATTCCTTGGCGCACATTAAATTGATTGATGCGCTCTAAGCCTGAGTCGATCACCACGGATACTCGCGGCAAGGTTAAACTGGTTTTCGCAATGTCGGTGGCCAAAATGATTTTTTGTGGGCCTTTTTCTGCTATGACGGCTTGTTGTTGCTCTGCCGTGAGGCCAGCATGCAGTGGCTCAATGACCAGCTTTTTTTGAACAAGCTCAGTAGCAAAAGACTCACCTAACAAGCGATGACACTGCTGAATCTCTTTTATGCCTGGTAAAAAAACCAGGATGTCATTTTCAATATCTTGTTTTTGGTTATTTATCGCCGTCAGCACTGCGTTTTTGATGGCATGAGTTAAGAAGGTAGATTCTGTTTGGGGCAAATAGTGAATGGCAACATCAAAACTGCGACCTTCACTTGTCACCATAGGGCAAGATAATCGCTTGGCTAATTCACCGCTATCTAATGTGGCTGACATGAGGATGAGTTTTAAATCCTCCCGCAAATAACTTTGGCATTGCAACACCAAGGCTAAGCCTAAATCGGTTTCTAAGTTACGCTCATGAAATTCATCAAAAATGACCATGGCGCAATCGGGAATGTCATTTTCTTTAATTAAGCGTTGAGTCAGTATGGCCTCGGTCATGACAATAATACGATTCTTGTCACTGAGTTTGCGGCGTTCACCCGTGATTAACCCTATCGCCTCACCCACATCTTGGCTCAAGCTAGACGCCAATCTTCTTGCCACTTGCTCGGCAGCTAAACGTCTTGGCTCAAGCAGCCATATGGGGCCAGAGTAAGAATGGTCAATAAATGCTAATGGTAATTGAGTGGACTTACCGGCGCCGGGAGGCGCTTGCACGACTAGGCGATTGTGCTGGCTAATTTGTGCCACCACTTCAGGCAAAATGTGATTAATGGGGAGTGCGTTCATGGGCAGGCATTATGCTTAGACAAAAATGGAATACAAGAGCCAGCAAAATCGAATACCTTGCCTATACTCAATAATTAGGAGCCATTATTTCATTTACGAAGGATTAGTAATGAAGCTGTCATTTAAGTCATTACCGTTAAAAAACAAGCTTTTAGGGGCCATAATAGCCGCCTTTGTTGTATTGGTAGTGATACTCAATACCAACCTTTCTATCAACCTTGATCAAATGAAGGAAGAATTGGTCTCGCAAACTCGAACCACTATGGAGCAGGAGTTGTTGGGCCGATTAAACAGTGAAGGGCAGCAAATTGGTCACCAAGTATCTGGCTATATCAATGGTGCATTCCGAGTTTCATCAGGGGTGGCCAAAGCGTTATCGGAATCTGCGGCAAGTACCGAACATCAAATGACGCGGGCTCAAGTAAACCATGTGGTAAGTGCAACCTTGGATACCCATAAAGACATTAGCTCCATTTACGCCCAATTTGAACGTAACGCCTATGATGGCCGTGATGACGAAATGGTCGGCAGTTCTGATATTTTCACCGTGGCGAATTCTGGTGCATTAGAGATTTATTGGATTCGCACGCCAGAGGGCAACTTAGAGCAACAACGTGTAGAAGATTCTGAAGAGAAGCACGCCGATGCTGTGGGCGAATTTGGAATTCGAGAAGCAGAGTGGTACCTGTGCTCGATGGATTCGAAGAAACCTTGCGCCTCCGAACCGTATCTTTACGAAATCAGTGAAGGCTACAGCGAGCTTATGACGTCGTTGGTCTCGCCAATTTTAGTCAATGGGCAGTTCAAAGGGGTCGTAGGCACGGATGTTAACCTGCCTATTTTCCAAAAAATAATCGATAAACGTGCCAAAGAGTTATATGGCGGTAAAAGCTCCATCACATTATTGAGTGAATTAGGCTTGGTAGCGGCTTCTAGCAAATATAAAGATAAGCTGACGCGCCCATTGTCGGAATCTCGTGACACCTATGATGGCAAGTTATTAAAACTACATTCAGCAGAGCAAACCACTTGGTTACAAGATGGTACTTATTATGTGGCCACAAGTGTGCCCATTGCAGCCTCGGGAAATACTTGGTCAATCTTAATTGAGTTACCAGAAGAAGTGGTTTTAGCCAGTACCAATGAATTGATCGATACCATTGACTCCAATATTTTAGAAATTGTGAGCATGGCGATTGGTATTGCATTAGTGGTGACTTTAATCGTCATCGGTGTGGTGGTTTTGATCATCAACTCCATTGTGCGCCCAATCAGAGAATTGGATGACATGGTACAAAATCTTGCCAGTGCAGATGGGGACTTAACCCAAGATATTCGTTTGGATACCCATGCTGAATTAATTTCGCTAAGTAACGGTTTTAATAAGTTTATTGTGAAATTACGCGATATGGTGCAGCAGCTGAAAATCGTCGGGGATGCGGCAAAACACAGCGCCGTGCAAGGCAAACAAATTAACCAGCAAAGTTTGGAAGCCACCAATGATCAACAACGCGAAATTGATAGCGTGGTTACCGCGACAAATGAGATGTCGGCAACCGCAACCGAAGTGTCACAGGTGGCAATTGAAGTAGCAGATAGTGCTAAGAGTGCGCGCGAAACCGTACTTAAATCGCAAAACTCTTTGTCTGGATCTGTGAATACGGTGCAGGAATTGACGGATGATATGCAACAAGCCAGTCAATCTATTTCCGAAGTGGCATCACGCACAGAAGACATTAACCGCATATTGGACGTGATTCGTGCCATTGCAGAACAAACGAATCTATTGGCGTTGAATGCGGCCATTGAGGCGGCTCGCGCAGGGGAGCAAGGTCGCGGGTTTGCTGTGGTGGCCGATGAAGTGCGTAGCTTGGCGTCCAAGACTCAAACCAGTACCGAAGAAATTAACCAGATGATTCAAAGCTTACAAGGCGGTGTGAAACAGGCCGTAACTGTAATTGAATCTGGAACCAGTAAAGCCAAAGGCGCAATGGAAGAAACTCGAGAATCGTATGATGCATTAGCATCTGTAGTGGGGGATATTTCCACCATTGCCGATCACATTACTCAAGTGGCCACAGCCGCAGAAGAGCAAAGCTCGGTCAGTGAAGAGATCAGCCGTAACCTCACCATCATTGGTGATGCTGCCAAAGCTTTAGCTAATCTTGCCGGTGAGAGTAACCAGTCTAGCGTGGATCTAGAGCAAGAGATGTCGAAACTCGATCATCATCTAGCGTCATTGAAAACTTAAAATTGAGCGCAACGGTACTCAGGAGTATCATGGCCAAAAGAGGTACTTGTCATGACTCCTGAATCGTCAAACAACAACGTGTTTAGTTTAGATGGGGCCCGAGAGGCCAAAGAACACGATCGTAAAGAAGAAAAACTAGCGAAAATGGCTCAGCGCTTTGAGCAAGCTCTTCCTACTAAAGCAACTCCAGTGAAAGATTATTTAAAGAAAAAACGCAAAGCGAAAAATAAGAAAAAGCGTTGAGACTAAAAAAACTCAACTGAACTATCTTGATACTTTTCTGACCTTGCGTTCATTTCCGTCATCACCATTTCATATAAATTGGTTAAACCTCTTTCATCCAGTTCATTGAGACTAACTCCTGCAAAAACGCGACGGGTGGTTCTTTCAATTTCAAAACATTCTACGTGTGATGCCCCTAAACCAATTACTGTGATGCCCTCTTTACCAAATACTGGTTTCGAGCAAAATTCGCACTTCATTTGTATCCTCGTAAATGTGAAGTTTTGGATGGTAAATACATTGGCTTTCTTGGATAGGTTAGGAATATTTGAGGTATATTAACCCTACAAAGTGCATGGTTATATGGCCGCAGTTGTGCCTGTCTATTTTTAAAAGCGGCCTATTATGTGATTCGTGTCACATAAAATCTGTATTGAACGGGTAATCAATTGTAAGCAAATGTGTCGAGCACTCAGGAGCGTTTAAAAAAGCTCCACCTCCCGCTGAGTGGAATCGAGCGAACGCGCATTTTTCTCGGTAATGACTTTTTCATATAAATCATTAAAAGCATGGTCATCTAATTCAGAGATTAGAATACCAGCGAAAACACGGTACATCGCCTTTTCTCTTTCAAAGCATTGGATATGGGCGGCACCAATGCCGATGACAGTAATACCGTCTTTGCCATAAACCGATTGTTGGCAAATTTCACATTTCATATATACCTCTAATTCGAATGATTATTCAGAAACTTTGCGGGATATATACGAATGACTTTACGGTTTGGTTGTCACTAATTGTGATGAAGTGTATCGAGTTGTAAGCGCAAAACGCAGCAGAATGAAAAGCGTATGACTAGTGTGAAATGACATTAGCTCGGATTAAATTTTGTGCTAATGATGGATGCTTTTACTAATAAAGATGGTTAGCTGATCGCTGAGCTCACCAAAGGATTCTACATAATTTGAGATGAGCGTATTCACCCCTTTAGCTAAGCAGAAGCCTTTATTGGAATGCAAAAAGTCTTTTTTTAGCTGGGTGGCTTGGGGTTTCAAATGCAGTTTTTCAATGTCATTACCAAAGCAAGTGAGGGCGGCTAGCGCGGCTTCTGCTTGGCACTGATCTGTTACTAAATTGAAAAATGGGTATTTATCTGGAGCCTTCATAAAGTTGCACATCTGTACTATGTCTTATGCATTATGTGACTTAAATCACAGCTACTCTGTAGGAGAATTGTAAGCAAATGTAGTCCTGCCAAGTTCACATCTTGGCAGGTAAGTGGGCGTATGTTACGACCGTAGTTATAAGTGGGTTTATTTGGCTTGTAGGTAAGCCCCACACTCGATGTGATGGGTGTAAGGGAACTGGTCAAACATAGCAAAGCGTTTAACAACGTGGGTTTTGCTCAGTTGTTTCAGGTTTTGCTCCAGTGTATCTGGGTTGCAGCTGATATAAATAATATTGGGATAGCGACTAATCATGTCACAACTGGCTTCGTCCAAACCGGCTCTTGGGGGGTCCACAAGAACGGTTTCGAAATTGGCGTCTTCTAAACCTAAACCGGTTAGACGTTTGCGCAGATGTGTACCGTTCATATGCTCGGTAAATTCTTCTGCACTCACGCGAGCAAAGGTGACGTTTTCAATTTGGTTTTCGGCTTTGGCAAAGTTAGCCGCGTTAATGGAGGTTTTGGAAATTTCAGTGGCGAACACGCTACGATATTGATCCGCAAGGGCTAAAGAGAAGTTGCCGTTACCACAATATAGTTCCAATAAATCCGTGTTTGGTTCGCTGGCACAACTACGCGCCCAACTCAGCATTTTTTCATTCACTTTGGCATTAGGTTGGGTGAAACTGGCTTCAATTTGCTGGTATTTTAAAGATTTACCATCAACGTTTAATTCTTCAATGACAAAATCTTGATCCAGTAATAAACGCATTTTGCGAGCACGACCAATGATATGAATGCCTAATTCTTGTTTGATCTTTTTCGCGGCGTCAATCCAAGCATCATCTAATTGTTTGTGATAAATCAGAGTGACCAGCATTTCTCCCGATAGGGTATTTAAGTATTCCACTTGAAACAGTTTGTGCTTCAGGATGGCCTCAGAGTTGATAGCTTGAATGAGTTTGGGCATCAATTCGCAGATGGCCAAGCTGGTAATAGGGAAGTCTGTAATCTTGATAGGATCAGTTTTGGTACCAGGCTCAAACATGGCGTGGAAGCATTCTTCCCCTTCATGCCAAATACGGAATTCTGCGCGTTGGCGGAAATGAGTGGGTTCACTGGTAAACACTTCTATGTCACCTACATGAAACTGGGCAAATTGAGCTTGTATGCGGCTTTGTTTCTCGGCCAATAAGCTGGAGTATTGTTCCGGTATCACTTGATGCATGAACCACTACCTACGACATTTAAAATAGCCGCGCATTATAGGGCAAAGCGGGGTCGTCACCAATGGGGCGTGACCCTGAAATAGCGTATTCCACCGGATGTGGTTCAAACATGTGTTTGAATAACTTAGAGTTAGTGTGTTTAATCTAGAATTAGTGTGTTTAATCTAATAAAAATCGTGGTATCGAATAAGGACACCAGTATGCATGCCGTAACCCAACAGTTAATTGATCTGCTCAGTGTGAAGTTCCTCCATGAGGGCCCGCAAACCTATTTATACCGCGGTGAGTGTGAAGATTTAGGCTTTAAAAATCTGTTTGGTGGGCAAATCCTAGGGCAATCTTTAAACGCGGCCATGCAGGCTGCCCCAGAGGGTTTTCTACCGCATTCACTGCATGCGTACTTCCTATTACCAGGCCATGTGAACGGCCATGTGGACTATAAGGTAGAAGTGTTAAGGAAAGGTCGTAGCTTTGCCTCACTGCGTGTGGATGCCATTCAAGACGGTAAGATTATCCTTACGCAAAACACCAGTTTCCAAGTACCTGAAGCCGGATTTGAGCATCAAATGCCCATGCCAGAGGTAAAAGGGCCGGATGGCATAATGTCTCAGCTGGAAATTACCCGTAAATTTGCGGACATGATTCCAGAGACTGTGCGTGATAAATACACCTCAGATAAACCCATTGAGAGCCGTCCGTTAAACCCGGTTAATATCTTTATGCCAGATAAGCGCGATCCACAAAAAGACGTGTGGTTTAAGCCCATTAACGATTGGGCTAAGCAAGATGTGGCACTGCATTACTCATTACTGGCTTACAGCTCTGACTTTCATTTAGTGGGTACCGCGTTACAGCCTCATGGGGTGTCATTCGCCACTAAAGGTATGCAGGTGGCCAGCTTGGATCATGCTATTTGGTTCCATCATCAGCCAAGAGTAGATGATTGGATGTTGTACAGTATGAGTAGTCCAGCTGCTTCAGGAGGTCGTGGTTTGAATATCGGCCATATCTATCATCAAGACGGACAGTTAATGATGAGTGTGGCGCAAGAAGGGCTGATGCGTCAGAAACCTTAATTGTTTGGATAAAACATTAGCAAAAGCCGCTCGAAATAGAGCGGCGTTAATCCTGTAGAAAAATATTTCTTTCGGCTTTTTTCTTTGCCGTTTCTTCTTCTTTTTTGTAATTGTGATATTCCTGAAACTGCTTACGCTGCTCAAAGAACTTTTGGGTGCTTTCGATACTTTGATCCGTATTAAAGTGATAGATCAAACCCAATACAGTTAAAAGCAGTATTACGCCTAAAAACTTAAGCAACGATCTGGTTGAGCTGCTGAGCTTTTGATAGCGAGACCTGAGCCCATCTGATGCAGTTGACGATTTAGACATAACCCATCCCTGTTAGCACGTATATACAGCCTAGCAGAGAACCCAGGGTTCGGCCCAAAATCAAAGGAGGGGAGCGGTGTTTTAAGGTGGCGATGCCGAGCCTTGCAGGCCATTTCAGCTTCGCTGACGGTTGCATCGCGCGAATCACAATTAACTGACTTGGGCCTAAGCTTGCTGTTTTTGGGACAGTGGGCAAAGGAATGACAAGCCAGAGGCCATATTAAGATATGACGTTTTTTCCAGCGCCTAACACCTGCATCGCTCCCCTTACTCATCCTGTTTAGCCATCAGCCAAACACACGGTTTACGATATGGCGCGTTTTATGATGAGGGTCAGATGTGGCCACTGTTGTCTATTAAACATATATGCCCGTGCCGACTTTTTCAATGCTGCTAAGCTTAAAAAATGGGAATGTTGGATGCAGACGTTTGAAATACCTTTTTCTTATTTTAAGCCTGTTATATCACGGGTGCTCATGGGGAACAGAGCAGAGTCTACCGGGCTTAACCACCTCTAAAATGTACTATTGGGTCGAGCCCGCCACTCACACTTACAGTGTCGAAGAAGTGCTGGAAGAAGCTCAATGGCAAGATATCGAGGGAGAACTGAATTTTGGTTACTCCAACGACACAATCTGGGTGATGCAAAATATTCAAACCTACCGCAAAGGGGACTGGGTCGCACAGATCCCATATCCCTTATTGGATTACCTAGATGTTTACCTCTACAAAGGGGATCTACTCATTGAAAGCCTGCATTCTGGGGATGCGCGTAATTATGATCAACGCATTGTCAAAGTGCCGGATTTTGTGCTGGGTATGAGCAGTAACGAGCCAGCACATTATCGCTTGGTGGCACGCATCGAAACCCAAGGCACCATGATGCTGCCATTAAAGTGGTGGATTGAGCTGGATTACGCTGAGCACCTAGTGGTCGAACAAACCATTTACGGTGCGTACTACGGCATTCTCCTAGTTATGGCGTTTTATCATTTATTTATCTATTTGGTCATTCGTGAAAAAGGCTATTTGTATTATGTGCTGACTGTATCTGCCTTTTTACTATTGCAGTTGTGTTTTGATGGTCGTGGGTTTTCTTGGTTATGGCCTAATACTCCGGAGATAAATCACTTTAGTTTTCCATTGGCCTATTGCTTGTATCAGTTAGCGGTCATGACCTTCATGTCGCATTTTTTACAACTTAAAACCACCAGTCGAAAGCTCTACAAATATTTTTTTGTATTGCGTAGCCTAGTGGGCATAAATGTCCTTGGGCTGTTTATTCTAGATTACAGTACCGTCACACCGATCATAGTGTTGACCGGTATTTTGGCTATCACATCCGGTTTATTTTCTGGTGGGTACCTTTGGTACAAAGGCTTCACTCCTGCGCGTTATTTCACTTGTGCATGGGCGGTATTTTTGATCGGTATTTTATTACTGAATTTCCGCGGTTTGGGCATAGGGGAAACCAATTGGATTAGCATGTACGGGTATTTATTTGGCTCCATGTTAGAAGTGCTGTTCTTGGCCTTCTCATTGGCCGATCGCATTACTTCTTCAAATAAACAACGTCGTAAAGCTGAAAAAGAATTAATCAAAAGTAAGGATGATCACTTACTTGCATTACAGCGTTATCAAAATCTTTATGAAAATGCCCCCATTGGTAATTTCCAATCCAATCAATTTTATAATTTAACCAGTGTGAATCGCGCGTGTGCGCGAATTTTTGGCTTTGAACATCGCCAAGACATGTTGGATAAAGTGAAAGATATCCGTGAATACTTGCGCTCAAGTTTTGATGATTTTCAATTCATGGTGCGACAGGCCCGTAAAAATGGATACAGCAACGATAATGAACTGCTTATTAAAAATGCGAATGGTGAAGAGCGTTGGATCAGCATCAGTTTGCGTTATTTTCATTCGGCGAAAGAATCCGGCTTTGAAGGCACAGTACAAGATATAACTGGACGTAAACTGGCTGAAAAACTGCAAGCGGAGCTAGATCAAGAACGCTTGAATATCATGGAGCAGTTTTCACTGGGTATCGCCAAAGAAATTAACATGCCATTAGGCAGTAACGTGGCGACCACATCGTTTATTCGTGAAGGGCTTACTGATATAGAACAGCAACAACAGCTAAAAGAGGTCACCATTTCGGATTACGAAAAATTTGTCGCGCTGGTCAGTCAGTCGTTGAATTTAATCGCCAATAATCAAAAACGTATTACCAAGGTGGTGAAACGTTTCCGTGAGGTTTCCACTTGGCACTTAGGATTGAAAGCCAGTCATATCGTGCTGGTGGATCTCATTGAGAATGTAGTGAATGCGCAACGTTGGCGTATGGCAGGATGGCGAGTAGATGTGCAGTGTGATCCGACTATTCAGGTTTACACGTTTAAATCCGCCATGAATGCCATATTAGAGCAACTGATTGATAATGCGTTAAATCACAGCCATGCCGATGATGGGCAAACGCCGATCATCACCATCAGTGTGAAAGATGAAAATAAAGACACCATTTCCATTAATGTGACGGATAACGGCATCGGCATTAAAAAGGAATGGGTGAAAAATTTATGTAAACCTTTCTTTACCAGTAAAAAAGGTCCAGATGGTCACATAGGTCTGGGTCTGTACATGGTGTACAACCTTGTGTGTCAGGCGTTGAAAGGGCGTTTGTTTTTTCCTATCAAAGGGCAAGGCTTTAGTATTCAGATTGTGATACCTAAAAAACTGGAATAAGTGTTGAACTTGGCCAAATTTCAAATTGACCCTTTTCGCCACCACCTGCATTCTTAGCCACAATAATCATAATAAAGGAATGCCCATGTTTCGTTTGCTCACCTTAGGCTGTTTAACACTGGCTCTCACCGCTTGTGATCAAGGCCCTAGCATGCAAGAAAAACTCGCTACCGCACAAAGCTTGCAGCCATCAGATCCAGAATTAAATGAGATTTATCAGCGCAGCTGTCGTAACTGTCACACCCTAGAAAGTACAGGGGCTCCGCTCACTGGTGACGTACATGCTTGGTCACTTCGATTAGAAAAAGGCCAAGACGTCTTGTTAGAAAACGTGGTTAGCGGTTTTGCCGGCATGCCGCCATTTGGATTGTGCATGGACTGTAATGTCACCCAATTCAACGGCCTCATTGAATTCATGGCCCAAATACAACAACAATAAAAATTCACAGATTCAAGTTTAAATATTATGCAAACTCGTCGTACGTTCTTACAGCAACTAATGGGGGCGGCTGCGGTACTCGCTGCTCCTACCTCGGTTCTTGCCAGTGGCTCTGCCGCACTGCCTTGGCGTAACTGGTCAGGCTCGCAAGTGTGTTACCCAAATCAGCGCAGTGCACCTGCAAATTTGGCCGATCTACAAACCTTATTGCGAGAATCCTCAGGCATTATCCGTCCAGTGGGATCAGGCCACTCTTTTATGCCTTTGGTACCTACAGATGACACCATCGTATCTTTAAGCCGTTTAACTGGTTTAGTTAAAACCGATGCCGAAAAACAACAAGCGACTGTTTGGGCGGGAACGCGTTTAGGTGAATTGGGTGAGCCATTAGCGCAACAAGGTCAAGGCTTATTCAATATGCCGGACATTGACGAGCAAAGCCTGGCTGGAGCCATTGCCACAGCCACCCATGGCACAGGGCAAGATTTAACCTGTATGTCTAACTATGTGGCGGCGCTGCAATTGGTAACAGCCAATGGTGACATTATTGAATGTAGTGCCACGAAAAATGCGGACATTTTTAATGCAGCCCGTGTGAATTTGGGCGCTTTGGGTATTGTGACTCAGGTGACACTGCAAAACCGTGGTTTATATAAGTTAAAGCGTGAAACCACTTGGATGCCCATCGAGGAAATTTTAGAAAACGCCGAAACCCTTGCCAGTAATAATCGCAACTTCGAGTTTTACTTTATTCCGTTTACTGGCATGGGCTTTATCGATGTACAAAACATCACAGATGAGCCGGTGACTGCCACAGATAAACTGGATCAAAACGATGGCGCAGAAGATTTAAAAACCGCACGGGATTTGCTTAGCTGGAGTCCGAAGCTGCGTGAACTCGTTTTAGGCACGTATATGAAAACCTTGCCGAAAGAAGTGACCGTCGCCAACAGTTGGCAGAATTACGCTAGCGAGCGCAACGTGCGCTTTAACGAGATGGAATATCACTTACCCCGAGAAAATGTATTGCCAGCGTTTAAAGAAATTCGTGAAATGGTGGAAACCCAATTCCCAGAAGTATTCTTCCCATTCGAAGTGCGCTTTATTAAAAGTGATGAGATTTGGTTAAGCCCATTTAATGGGCGAGAGACCGCATCGATTGCTGTACACAGATTCCATCAAGAAGATTATCACGCCATGTTTGCCGCCATTGAACCCATTATGCAGAAGTATCATGGTCGTCCACACTGGGGCAAATTAAACACCATGAAGGCACCACAATTCGCTGAACATTATGCCCATTGGAATGACTTTAAAAACGTTCGACAACAGTTGGACCCGCAAGGTCGTTTCTTGAATCCTTACTTAGCCTCCATTTTCCAAAAATAAAAACAGGTAGCGTATGTCGGATCAAACAAAATCAGGATTATCACGTCGCACTTTAATTAAAGGCTCTCTTGCATTGGGCGCCGTGGGTGGTGTGGCGTGGTTACGTCCAGAAGACAAAGGAGCGAGTACCCATAACGAGTATTTCCAAGCCATGAGTCAGGCCCTCAAACAAAACGGCGTAGCCAAGCCGTCGCTGGTGGTGGATAAAACCGTTATGGCAAATAATATTCAAACTTTAACACGACATCTGAAAGATCGATTCGACTATCGTATTGTGGCCAAATCCCTACCGTCCATCCAAATGCTCAAGTGGACGATGGCGCAAGCTAAAACACAAAAACTCATGGTGTTTCATCAACCATTTTTAAGTGAAGTGGCTAAATACATTCCATCTGCCGATGTGCTCATGGGGAAGCCAATGCCCATTGCGGCTGTTAAGACTTTTTACGAGCAATTAGGGCAGGGCAATACTCAGTTTAATCCAAGCCAGCAACTGCAATGGTTGGTGGACTCATCTGTGCGATTAAAGCAATACAGTATGTATGCTCAGCAACAAAAACGCAGCCTTCAAATTAATATTGAGTTAGATGTAGGTTTGCATCGTGGCGGTGTGAATAGTGATGATGAATTGGTGGCGATGCTGAATATGATTGAGCAAAACCCCAATTTGTCGTTATCGGGTTTCATGGGATATGAGCCTCACATTGGTAAAGTGCCAGGTGATCCTATCGCTCAGCGTGATGAAGCCATGGCTACCTATTCGCACTATATATCCTTGGCCGAAGCCACGCTTAATCGCAGTGTGCGCGATTTGACTTTAAATGCCGCTGGTAGCCCCACATACCAATACTATAACGAAGAAAGCGCGGAGCACTGGCCCATGAATGAGCTCAGCTCTGGTTCGTGCTTGGTGAAACCATCAGACTTTGATTTGCCCACATTAACCGATCATAAGGCCGCTGCATTTATCGCAAGCCCAGTGCTCAAAGTGTTGGAGCAAACCGAAATTCCTGGCGTCTCCTTTTTAGGAGATTTAATGGCCATGTGGAATCAGAACTGGCAGAAAACGTTTTTTGCTTATGGTGGTTATTGGAAAGCGAATCCAGTTTCCCCGCAGGGTTTAACTTTAAATCCTGTGTATGGTCGCTCGAGTAATCAAGAGATGTACAACGGCAGTGCCACGGTGCAATTACAACAAGATGATTTTATCTTTTTAAGACCTACGCAATCGGAATCTGTGTTGCTGCAATTTGGCGATATATTGGTGTACGAGAATGGCCAGTTGAAATACACATGGCCTGTGATGCAGGGTTAAAAAATAACCGTAAACATGAACCCAATTAATTAAACGTAAAATTAAAAAGTAAAAGGTGGTACGCAAAGCTGTATTAACAGCCGCTAAATACCACCGGCTTTTTTAAGAGAATGGCTTTTAGGTTGAACATAACGCAAATCCGCTAAATGGCTTTTTAAATCTTGCCATAACACCAGAGCATCTTTGTTCTCATCAATGTGACGGCGTAATAAAAATAACGCGGTCTCCACTTCTTCTGTGATGTTATCCCAATGTTTTAACTGGTAATGGCAAATGGCCAAGTACCCAGCGTACATGGGATTGTTAAGGAAGTGCGTGTCCCAGTTGGACAGGTTTTTTAGGTAATACAAACACAGGGCATAGCGTTGACGCTTATAGTGCGAACGCGCCTGATAAGCATAAAACCGAGCAATCCATTTTTCTGCTGCTAACCACATAGAAACCCCCTCCAATTAACCTAAGTATAGTCAAGGCTTTCCATTTGGAAGGGGAAATTTATTAGATTTAGAAGTTATTAAAATCGCAAAACCATGTCTCTGGATTAGCGACGGTAGCCCGCCATGACAGGGGTGAAGCTGAAGGTCAGGCCTGCGCTGTTGGCTCCTTCTTCAGCAGCAATTGCATAGCCGCCTATGGCCAATTCCCCAAGTTTAATGCCCGCAATACTCAGGTCAGGGTAGCGCATGGGGTATAGGTTTAGGCTCAATTGAGCAAACGGCTCATAGCTCAATGCCAGGCTGCCCAATAACGAGCCCTTTCTGTCCCAATATAGATTCACAGAGCGGTTATACAAATCAGCAATCTCACTGGCGGTAAAGTTTGTTCGGCGCTCTAAAGCTTCGACCTTTTCATGGGGGTGACTCACGGGTACATCCGTGGCCAACATGATGCTTAAATGATCTCGATTAAGCTCATCTAACGGAAATGCCAAACCTAACCCTGTGGCTGGCATACCCGCAATGATGGCCAGTTGCGTTTGAGTATCAAAACCAAAACGGGAGCGAAAATAATACTGTTCTGCTTGGTTAAAAATGGCCCCGTCTTGCACATCAATAATGGCCTGCCCGGGCCAGTAGTAATAACCCACATGTTCATTGCTGAGAAGTCCAGCCACACCGTCAAACGAAAACGCAATGATGCCGGCCACATTAAAATAAAAATCTGCCAGAGGATCTAAGCGTTGTTCCCAAGGAAGTTCATGCTCTACCACTTCGTTAGTGGTTTGTGCTGCAAGGGTCGTCAGGATGGCTTTGATCTTAGCCTCCATGATGGAGTCATCTTGAGCCAAATAATATTCCTGCAATTTACGCGACAGCATGCCTTCCCCTAAGAAATGCAGAAAATAGTTAGGCAGCCAAGCACCAGAAGGGTGAGCAAAGGGAATAAACTCTTTATCGAGTGATTCTTGCGTGCCACCGGATTCCTCAAATACATCACTTTGGTGACGCAAACTACTGCGCACATGATCCCAACCTGCACTGTAATCAATTTCATCTAATTGTGGTTGTGTGCCTAAACGCCCAGGCACCACCAAGCCCACATTCAGCATCACGTTTAATGGGCCAAATTGGGATTCGCTGCCGTAATCTTGTTCGAAATAAAAATAGTTTTGGTTACTAGAAGAGGGGGCACTGTTGTTTGGAGAGCCTAATTCTGGAAGCTCTGACGATTCATTGCTGGAGGATTCCTCTAATGCAGGTTCAGGATTTGCGGTTGGATTTGCATGAGTGGTGCTCGTATCTTCGGCACTCGCGGTCCATGCAATAAACAAGGTAGTGATGACAATAAACAACCGCAACAAGGTGATGTACTCAAAGGTTAAAATTGCATGTAAGGATACTTGCGAATCGTGAGAATGACAAAAGGGTTTGTGGCCACTTTCAACATACTTTAAGTGGTGTTTATTTAGATTTTATGAAAGGGGTTAAAACTCTGTTCATGGCAAGGTAGTTAAAGCGCGTATCTATCAATACTATTCGTGCTGAGATTCTTGAAGTACGGCGGTATATTCAATACCTGTTCATGAGTAACGGAAATGGAAAGGGTTCTCTAAATAATGCAATTACAGTAACCTATTCACAGAACAATAAAAGGCGACCATTTTGACGATATCACTGTTTAAGCGAAAACGATCAAAGGATGATATTTTAGCACTCAAGATTATTGCTTTTGTGTTCATCACTTCTTTCAGTATCACAGCTCTTACAGGCTACAGCCTATTTTCCCTAAAGTATGGCGGCACAGCGGAAGGCCGAATTATCCATTCAATGATTGAGGAAAAAGACAAATGCTTTCTGTTTCAATATGAATACACCGTTAAGGGGCAAACTTATATTGGATCGAATATTGATGGTATTGGTTACAGAGGCCGTTCCAAAGGGTGTTATTGGGGGACAGAAACCGCTGATTCATTTTTACATGGTAAATATGCAGCAGGTGAAAACGTGACTGTAAGCTATATTTATGCGTTTCCATCTGTCGCAACTCTAAATGCCCGCATAGGCGTGATGTTTTATATTCCTCTAATCTTGACGATTATATCGCTCCTATTTTTCTTGGGGATTGCCATTAAAGGTATTCAGCGAAAGTAGCATGGTTTGTAATCGCATATCTTGTTTATCTTTTGGTCAAATCAAGGGGTCAGAGTACTTGATCCTAAAATAAAAAACGCAGCCTTGGCTGCGTTTTTTATTTCTCAATTAGCTTTCATTAATTTTCGCTACACATGCTTTCTTTTGTAAACAAAATACAACATGGGAATCAAAATTAGCGTAAATAAGGTACTGATTAAGATTCCAAAAATTAAGCTAATGGCGAGGCCGTTGAAGATAGGGTCGTCCAATATAAAGAACGCACCTGTCATGGCGGCAACGCCCGTAAGCATAATGGGTTTAGTGCGCACGGCGGCGGAATTTATCGCGGCTTCTACCAAGTCGGTGCCTTTTTCAATTTCTTGATTGATAAAGTCCACCAATAATATGGAGTTGCGCACTATGATGCCCGCCAAGGCGATCATGCCGATCATACTGGTGGCGGTGAATTGCGCGCCCAATAATGCATGACCTGGCATCACACCAATTATGGTAAGTGGAATCGGGGCCATGATGATTAATGGCACTAAGTAACTCTTAAATTGCGCCACCACCAATAGGTAAATTAAGATCATACCCACGCCATAGGCGATGCCCATGTCACGGAAGGTTTCATAGGTAATTTGCCATTCACCATCCCATTTGATGGAAGGCTTGTTGGCTACATCTGGCTGGCGAATAAAGTATTGCTCAGGGCTAAAGCCTTGGGTTTCGGCATTATCATCCATTGCAAACGACATATTAAATAAACCATAAAGCGGGCTATCTAATTCACCGGCCATGTCGGCATTGACGAATACCACAGGTAATAAATTTTTGTGGTAAATAGTGTTGTCTATGGTGCCGGTTTCAATACTCACTAATTCTGAGATTGGAATCAGCTTGCCTTGTAGATTACGCACCTTAGTATTCAACAAACTTTGTGGGTTGCTTTTATCTCCTTCGTTAAACTCTAAACGAATAGGGGTGGCGTATTTACTGTGCTCATCATGTAAAAAACTCACGTCTTTACCGGCAATGGCGGTATCTATGGTGCTGACGATATTAGCGTAAGGCACGGCAAACTGTGCGGCTTTTTGGCGGTCAATAATAATGACGCGCTTTTGTTGTGGCGCTTCGATGCTGTCATCAATGTCGATGATGTCATCAGTTTGCTTAAATAGTTCACCTAATTGTTTGGCGGTGGCTAATTGTTGCTCGTAATTTGCGCCATACACTTCGGCTACGATAGGGGCCATAACCGGTGGGCCCGGTGGCACTTCTGCCAGTTTTACATTGGCGTTGTATTGTTCGCCAATGGCCACTAATTTAGGACGCAGCTCCAGTGCAATATCATGGCTTTGTAAATCGCGCTCGCTTTTGTCCACCAAGTTCACTTGAATGTCACCCATGTGAGGCTCGTTTCGCAAGTAGTATTGACGCACTAGGCCGTTGAAATTAATGGGGGCGTTGACACCTGCGTATAGCTGGAAGTCTTTTACGTATGGGTTGGTTTTTAATTCTTCACCAAGTGCTTCGAGTACAACCAAGGTCTGTTCCATGGGTGTCCCTTCTGGCATGTCTACAATCACTTGGAATTCTGACTTGTTATCAAACGGCAACATTTTTAATACTACCAATTTCATAACCGGTAGTGATACTGATAACAGCATGACACCAATCACAAAGCCCAGCATTTTTAAGCGATTTTTAGCGGCATTCTCGCCTTGAATAAGAGGACGTACTAAGCGATTAAATAGAGCGTAGATTTTCCCTTGTTCTGGGTGCTCTTCGTCGTGGCTTTCGATACCGCTTGGGGTGTGATGGTTTAATAACTTGAACGACAGCCAAGGGGTCACCACAAAGGCAATGATCAATGAGATCAACATGCCGGTACTGGCATTAATTGGAATAGGGCTCATGTAGGGACCCATTAAACCGGATACAAACGCCATTGGCATGAGCGCGGCAATAACAGTAAAGGTTGCCAAAATAGTAGGTCCACCGACTTCATCAACTGCAGCAGGAATCACTTCTAATAATTTTTTACCGCCCATGTGTAAGTGCCGGTGTATATTTTCCACCACCACGATGGCGTCATCCACTAAGATACCAATACTAAAAATAAGCGCGAATAAAGAAATACGGTTTAATGTAAAGCCCCACGCCCAGCTCGCAAACAAGGTGATAGCCAAGGTGATAAATATGGCGCCGCCAACGATAACGGCTTCACGCCAGCTCATGGTGGCTAACACTAAAACCACCACGGCGGCAGTGGCGAATAATAATTTAGCAATCAGTTTGTCGCTTTTATCCTTGGCGGTATCGCCATAGTTGCGTGTAACCTTTACTTCGATGTTGTCGGCGATGGCGACGTTTTTAAGTTGCTCTAATCGTTTTTCAATAGCGCTGGTAATATCAAACGCGTTTTTACCAGGCTGTTTGGCAATGGCTAACGTCACCGCACTTTGGTTTTGATTAAATCCTTTTTCAAAGTGCACTACTTGTGCTTCAGGAATATCCGCGCTGTGAATCACATCGGCTACGTCGGCTAAATAAATGGGGCTGGCATTTTGGCTCAAGCCAATAACCAGTTGTTCAATTTCGTTGGCGCTACTTAAAAAGTTACCTGCTTGAATTTGAATCAAGCCTTGGTTTTGATACACGTTGCGCGCGGGGGCGGCTGCATTGCTGCTTAATAAGCTGTTACTTACATCGTCAATGGTTAAGCCATAGGCATTTAAACGTACTGGGTCTAGGCGTACGTTTACTACATCCTGTTGTGCCCCTTGAGTGTAAATGTCGCGGGTACCATCAATACGTTTTAATTCCACTTCTAATAAGTGAGCTAACTCTGTGAGTTGCTGTGTGGTCACGTTTTTATCTTTAGCATGCAAGGTAAGCGTCATAATGGGTACATCGTCAATGCCTTGCGGTTTCACCACAGGAGGGTACGCTCCTAAATTTTGTGGCAGCCAATCTTGGTGAGAATAAATTTGGTTATACAAATTTAAAATGGCGGTTTCGCGTTTTAAGCCCACTTCAAATGCCACGGTTAATACAGACATGCCTGGGCGCGACACACTGTAAATGTCGTCCACACCGGCAATTTCGCTGAGCACTTGTTCTGCTGGTGTACTAATTAAGCTTTCTACTTCTTTTGCGCTGGCGCCAGGGTAGGCGATAAACACATTCGCAAAGGTGACATCAATTTGTGGCTCTTCTTCTTTTGGGGTCACCATGATGGCGAAGAAGCCGAGCAATAATCCAAATAACGCTAGCAAAGGAGTGATGGCGTTGTTTTGAAAGGTTTTGGCTAAGCGACCACTGATGCCTAGTTGTGTGTTATTCGACATGCTAGATCTCCTTAGCTGCCATCACGGCATAAGCATCTTGTGCAACCAAGTCACCGTCATTTAAACCGGCTAACACATCGACACTACTGGCATCGTCTTGGTGATGGGTTTGCCCTAAGCGTACTTGGCGAAGTTGAAATTGATCTCCTTGTTGCACATACACCTGACTGACTTCACCTTGGCGAATCACACTGCTTACTGGAATGCGCATGGCTTGGGTGTCGCCCATTGGCAACATCATTTTCACCCACATACCTGGGAATAAACCGGCGTTTTCTGTATTCACATCCACACGAATCTTAAAGCTGTGGCTGTTTGGATCGGCGTAGGGGAATACCGTGACTTTTTGCGCAGCAAACGTCTTATCGCCATGAGTGACTTTCACATCACTGTTTTGATTGACTAAAGGCGCAAAGCGTTGCGGCATATCAGCTACGGCGCGTAATTTATTAAGGGAAAGCCCCGTCATTAATGGGGTGCCAGGGTTAACAGTTTCACCAACTTCGACCAAGCGAGCTTTTACAATGCCGGCGTAAGGGGCGCGAATTTGGGTGTAGGCCAATTGTTCTTTGGCTTGTTCCACTAGGGCTTGGGCCGCTTTCACTTGGGCTGCAGTGGCTTTGGATGTGGCTTTAATCGTGTCGTATTGGCCTTTTGAAAGTGAGCCTTGTTCAAACAGCGGAGTGGCGCGTTTCAGTTGCGATTGTGCATCGGTATTGGCTGCTTGGGCTTGGCTTAAGCCAGCTTGCGCTTGGGCGACGGTGGCACGTTGTTGCTTATTTCGCAGTTGGATGATGATGTCACCTTTTTCGACGTAGTCGTTTACGTCCACCTCGATGGATTGCACGCGGCCGCTGGTTTGCGCGCTAATAGTGGCTTGATTAACAGCTTCCATCTTGGCTTCTAAAGCAAACCAATTTGGGTAGCTCTTCTGCTCCACCTTAATGATTGCGGGCGCTTGGGCCCAAAGGGATGGACTGGCCAATGTCATGGCGGCTAGGCACATTTGCGATAAGCGTAATAAGCGCATGGGTTTCATATTCCTATCCTTAACGGTGCTTCTAACAGTGTAGAAGAGCATTGAGTCCGCTTGGTAAATTTACCATCAGTTTTATCTAATTTAGTATTTGCTAATATATAGGTAATCGATCCATGATTCAAGGTGTAGGTTGATCTATCTCAGGCTAGAACAGACTGTCCAAGGGGATTAAACATAGAAGAACGAGTAATCGCTCTAGGATAAAGACTTTGCGATACACATGGAACCACAGCCGTTTAGGAGAGGTGTAAAGCCAACGGCAGCTTATTTGTTGTAGTACTTGTGGTTGCGATAGGTTGCTGGATCGTAGCTGTTGTAGGCTGCGGCGCGCATGACCGTGGCCATGGTTTTATAGGTTTCGATCCAAGCCTGTTTTAAATCGGGTGTGAACTGTTCGCCTAATCCGGTTTTGAGGGTGAATATCAGCGCATTGCCCACGGGAGTGTAATCATCCACTTTTACCCCATAATCCACATGCTGAATGGCCATTTTTTCTAATACTGGCACTAATTTATCGAGATTATCTAAGCTGGATACCGCCAGTTTTAATGCGGCCATTAATTTTTTGCCCTGGCTTTTTAGGTCGGTTTTAAATAAGGGCTTTAATGAGGGATCGTATTCGAAAAGCTTGTTGTAGAAGATGTCTGCTGCGGCTTCGGCGATGGGTTCGACTTTAGCAAAACTATCTCGTACGAGGCGTTTTTGCGATTCCGTGATGGCCATGGTTTTCCTCCTGAATCACCAGAAGTATAGAAACAAAATGAAGCATGACCAATTTTCAGACTTAAGATGTATGCAGCACCTAGGTTTGTATATGACAAATCTAGGTGCTGATACTTAAGTAGGTTTATTTATGCTTGCCTTTTAAGGCATCAATTGCGTGTTTTAACCATTTTTTACTGGCGTTTAAAGTGACACTGTTTTCCATGAGCTGACGCAAATGTGTGAGTTGTTGTTCAAATATATTGGGTTTGTGTAGATCGTCAGGTTGTTCTTCTGGGCCTAATGGCAGGATGTTTTCATAGTAGGTGCCACTCAATAATTTACGCAGTAAGCCTTCCCCAATAAAGGGCTGGTCATTATTTAAGGTTCTCGCGGCACGCAATAACCAACGAATATCGTATTGGCCGGGGAAAATATCTGGGACTTGTTTTTTTATGCCAAGTAAGGTGTAAACCCCAACGCGGGCTGTGCGCACGGAGCTTTCGAGTGTGAATACTACATCGTTATGGGTTTCGACAAATTGTCCAATACACGCAAGGTTGGTACAGCCCTGCGGCACGGCCCAAGGACGATCACCCGCTGCACGAGGCATAAATTGCGCTGTGATATATGGCATTAGTGCGGTACGTACCTTGGTGTTGGCCAATATCTCTGGCAGGTCATCGATCAGGCCAAGGTGGTAACACATTTCACTGAGAATCTCGTCGCCTGTGCATTGCATCATGGGTTTTTGAATGTAATCCCCTGGTTTATCCATGATTAGGGCGTAGACCCAAAGTACGATGACATCATCTGGCTGATCTGGAAAGTGAGGTTGACGATTGGCGGTAAAACTCATCAACCAAGCGGAGTCGGTAAAGGTGATGATGCCGCCTGTGACGGTGTTCCCTGAGTAAGGGTCATTTACCGCTAATGTTTTTAGTTTATCCATTAATGGGGATGGCTTACAGGTCAGGGTGGCGGATTCCCACATGGAGCGAGGCGCATTGCCGAAGAATTTTTCTGGCTGACCAAATACTTGAGATTTGCTGGCAAGGTTATGCCAAAGGTGACGACTTGAGCCAATTTTTGGGTTTTGTTTATCGAGTGTTAATTCTGGGACGCTTTGGTTATCACCATAGGCCGTGTCTTCTACGATAGAGCCTGTGGTCACGAACACTAAGTCTTGAGGTCGAATCTGAATAACGCTGTTTTCGGCATCTTGGCAGTGCAGTGCGGTGACGGTTTGTGAGTCATCTTTTTGGGATAGGTCAATGTCTGCTACATTGGTATTGTATTGAATGCTGACGCCTTGTTGTTGTAACCAATTCATCAATGGACGCACAAAGCTGTCGTATTGGTTGTATTTTGGAAACACCAAGGCGGTCATGTCATTTAGACCATCCATTAGGTGTAAAAAGCGATGCATGTAGAGTTTCATTTCCAGCACTGAATGCCAGTTTTGAAACGCAAACATGGTGCGCCAAAAACAGTAAAAATTACTGTTTAGAAAGCCTTCGCTAAACCATTCTTCGACGGTGATGTCGTCAAGGTCTTCTTTGCGGGCTAACAATAATTTCATGACTTCTAATTGTTGGCTGCGGCTGAGTTCCATGGTGGAAGCGTCTTTGAGTTCGCCTTGCTTGTGCAAGAGTCGTGACTTCGACCAATTTTTATCGGCATCGTTAACGATGCGATATTCATCTAATACGCTAAAGGGTTCTGGTAGTTCTAGGGCGGGAATTTCAGAAAACACATCCCAGAAGTTTTGATAGGTCATTTCCATTTCACGACCACCGCGAATGATGTAACCGTCTTCGGGGTTTCCTGCGCCGTCCAGTGCGCCACCTTCAATGTCTTGAGTATCCAGTATGATGATGTTGCTTGCAGGCATGTGGCCATCACGAATCAAGAAAAAGGCCGCGGATAAACCACCGATCCCACTACCTATGATGTAAGCACGGCGATCTTCGATGCCTTCTGTTGGTAGTGGGCGATGGCGAGCATAAGCGCCGTGTAGGTCCGGTGGGGGCAAGGGTAGGTCGCGACTGTGATGCAGGTGATCTGTGTAGGCATTTGGTGTGATGGGGACATCTTGCGCGTTAAGGGCGCTAACATGAGGTTGCAAGGCTTCGAGATTAGGGTGGCGAGTGTCTGTTGTCATGGGATGGTTTCCAGTCTTGATGAGGTTAAATACAGTTTGTAGTTGGTACGATCGTTCTATATTTAAGTTATCAGTATTGTGTGAAAGGTAACTTGATTGAAATCAAGAATGTGGAGATAGGCCAAAAGACAAGGTTGATGGGGCATTTAAGAGTAGGGCCTTGCGGCCCTTTCTTAGTGATTTGGATTATTTACCTTGTGGGTTGTAGATCCAAAGCATGTTGTTTTTATGGTTGCTGGTGTCTTCACCAATCAATACACGACCGTCGTCTAGAACCACTAGGTTATCCGGTTGAGCAATACCATCAACAGAACAACGATCACCTGTTGAGTTGGAATCATACGCGCCACCAATTACCGCAGGGTCCATACGCGAAACATTGAAGTTCGCATCTAAACCTAAACGGTACACAATACCACAACGGTTAGCTTCGATTTGAATGTCGCCTGCTGTATCACTCATGGTGCCTTTCACGTCAGACATGGCTACGTACATAAATGGTACTGCGCCGCTTGCTGCACCAGCTTGGTTGATGTTGATGCCTTCCATTTTATTGAACTCAACGGTGGCGCCCTTGGCTTCTGCTGCACGTAGAGATTCAAGGAATGCAATGCGATCGTCAGCTGCTCCACCCGCTGCCCAAGTAGCAACTTCTGCATCAGAGATGTAGCTGGTGTCACCTTCTACGTAATCGCTTTCGTCGATACCATCGTAAGAGCGGATCCATGTTGAGATTTGCGAGTTAGAGGCGTGGCCTAATTCCAACCAAGTGATGTTGAAGCCGGCTTTTGCATGATCACGAGTGGCATCTTGTGTCACTTTTGCGGCATACAAGGTACCCACGGTTAAATCACCTGCTGTATCGGCAACGAATTTATAAAATGCTTTGCCGCTGCCGTCATCCGTTAGGTAAACGGTTTTTTGGTCCGGCATGATGATTGGGTTTTCATGTGCCATACGACCAAGAGTGAAGTGTTTAACTGGGACTGGGTTTGCTTCTTTTGGTTGAGTCAGCTCTACGATGTAACCGTAATCGTATGGGTTAGGGTATGCGCCACCACCAAGATAGGTTTTGATGTTTTGTACATCGGCATAGTTTGGATAACCATTGCTGTAATCTGGGTTATTCCAGTTTACCGTGTTTTCTGCTTCATAGTTTTCTTCAGAAGTCAGTGGCGTACCCCAAGGAGATACACTACCAAAACAGTTGATCATGGTGCCGTTCACACCACTGAAGTCGACGTTCATAGCATCAACTACATTCCAAGTGCCGTCGTTTTGTTTCACAAGGCTCATACGCGAAACTGCCCCAGGGCGATCTTCCCAAGCTGTGAACAAGAAGCCTTCGCTACCATCAGCATTGGAAGGAATAAACGCATTGAAGTCAGGGTTGTTGGTTTGCTTAACGGATGCATTACCAGCCGCGTTAACAATCGCACCTAAGCCAAAGCCTAATGCGCCAGCGAATGTTTCACCTTCGCGACCAAGTACTTGGTAAGAACCAACCGCCATCTGTGTAGATTGAGCGGCAACAGAAGCTGGGTCTGGCACGGCCACAGGTGATAATTTTGGATCGATGTTATCAACGTCTACACCTACCCATGCGCCAACGGCGGCTTTGCTTTCGTCACCTGGTAGAGAGCTTGAAGGGTGTTGAACGTTGAAGAAAAATTCACCATTGTCTGTATTGAACATACCGGTTAGTTCTGAACCTAGAGGCAAGGTACCTAAGCGAATTAATTTTGGTGCTGCGGTTAAGTCTTCACCGTTATCGCCATTGTTACCATCCACACCGTTACAAACGGTTTGAGTATCGGTTACTTCTTCTACATCGAGTACGCCATTTTTATTTGTGTCGATACCAGTATCAATTTCAACACCGCCGTTTGGACACGCTGCGTTTGCGGCAATGCTACGGCTTTTAGTTACAACCGCTGAATTACCTTCTTTAGAATCGCTGTCACTGCCACAAGCAGTTAGTAGTGATGCAGAGGCAATGGCCAATGCAATTATTTTTTTATTCATTGTAATTATCCTTGCTCATCAAAAATGGTTGTGCGAGGGGTAATCTACGCAGTAAATGTTGCGATTAGGTGGATGTTTAATGACGATTTTCTGACTGAAATGTGACATAAAAAAACGCAGCGTTTCATAAAATGAAACCGCTGCGTTGAAGAAAAGAGGGGACGTTATTGTTGATTATTTTTGCCAGTCAAGGCGAATGTCCCATCCATAGTAACGATGTTGTGATTGTAGTGGTGGAATGCTTTCATCCACTTCTTTATACACGTTGTTAGCCGGTAACCAATTTGCATCACGACCGTGAATAAAGCTTTGATGGCGTACAATCTCGCTGTAGGCTTTATTTAAATTTAAAGCGCGACGTTTTGATGGTGTGATTAAGGTATACACATCGGCGGCTTTTATTTTTTCTTCATTAACTTTGCCATCTTCTGTATACCAACGCTCTAGCATTTCAGGATTTTCACGGAATTCACTGCCACCACCGGCACGTTTTAAATAGTTTAAAATTTCACCACCTTCTTCACTCATAGATGGTGCATCAATCATGTTAATTAAATCAATGTAACCCCAACCGGATTGCCCGGTAACTTTACGTGCATAAGAAAATGTGCTGTCTAGGGTAGTGCCTATGGCAGCGTGACAGCCCATGCAGAACATGGATTCTTCATATGACTGAGGGCGTAACTCGCCGTTATAATCTTCAATAAAACCTTGTACGAACCAGCCTTGGCCATTATCCAAGCCTTGATCGCCTCGGTTAATAAAGTTAGGCAGTAATTCTAAAAATTTTTCTTTACGCTCATTATCATAGCGAGAAGTAATCACATTCCGTGAAAGTACGTTTACTTTTCGCATATAACGTAGTTCTTTCATGCGTGCTGGAATACCAATACTGTCATCGTCATTTACACCCACATACCGAACGGAATGCATGAATTCGGTTTCTTTTGGTAATTGCTGAAATTCAAGTGCAACGTCTTTGGCATCACCCACATAGTGAGTACCACGCACAACGGTTTGAGCGGTACTTAAAACACCATCTTGGTTGATGTCGGCACCCAACTGAGTTTCATCCACTGGCCAAATAGATGTACGCTCTAATTGTTTGATGTTTAATTCGGCCAAGGTTAGGTTGATGAAATACACGTTACGATTAAATTCACCATTCAATTCACGGAAGGGTTTATCTAAGCGAATCACTACATCATCGGTTGCACCATTGGTGGGCCAGAAGGTCCCAGGGAATGGCTTGTAATTAAATGCGACCCAGTTTGAACCATCTAGCGCTAAACCTTGTTGATCAAATGCTGCGGCTGCGTTTTGATAATTGGCAAGATCGGGAATGAATCCCTTCCAATCTTGCTCTTTAAGTCGAGGAGCAAGGCCCGTGTAGTTTTCAGTTTTGACATATTGCTGAATGGATTCGTCACTGACTTGTTTTAACCAATCTTGTTTATCTTTGAATAAGTTAGACCAGTGATTGGTGACTCCTACATCAGAAAAAATATAGGAGCCTTGTAAACCACCATCATCAAGTTTATTTAACCGAAAATCGCTTTGACGATCGTACATTTGGTGGCAGGTATAACACGGATTATGTTTGCTTTGAGTGTCGGTGTAACACTGGGGTGGAATACTGGCTTCGTCATTAAAGATAACTGTATTACTAACACTGGTACGATCTTCAAGGGATACTTCGGGTAATAATGAGTTGTCTGTTTCGGTAAATGAAAATGACGGGGATATATCGTCGCCCATACAGGCATATAGACTGGCCAAGAGTGTGACGCCAATGCTGCCCAATAAAATAGATGAATGCTTCATGGTCTGTTCCAGAGTTTTATTCTGCACGCAGACTAGAAGAGTTTTGTTACAGGTGGATGACGTAAAAAAGCAGATCAAACCTGATCTGCTTTTTAATTTTAACTATTTGGAATGGGTATGGCGCACATTATTTATCTATGTGTTCATAGTTAAGGGACACTAATTGCCATTGGCCGTTTTCACGATCCAGAGTTACAAAAACAGGCAAGCTGTCTTTTTCACCGATGACATTTAATTCAAATTGGGCGTGACCGTGTTGATTCACCATGTTGATTTGGCTATTGCCGCCCACTTCAATGTCTTGGATGACGCCGATGAATTGTTCAATGCCAGAATGAACTCGAACTTGCTGTTCTGCATATTCATAAGCACCGCTGCGCTTAATCATCATTTGTGGCCATTGCAGCATGGCATCAGGTGAGACGGACAGCGCCGGTAAGTTTGGAGTGAACATATAAAACGCCACCATCAATCCTGCAACAATTAAGCGTTGTTCGCTGTTGATTTGCGTATCCCGAACCACTTGCGTATTGGCTAGGTAGTCCCCTAAACGGCGTTTTTTGGAGCTTAAAATCATGGCCAAAAAATCCAACGGCCAAAAGGGTAGGGTCAGGTTGCGCACTAGGGTTTGCCAAGGGGTCACTGGTTCTAGGTTCTTATTGAGCACGCGAATACCCAACAAGCGTTTACCTGGACTCATGCCTTGGTAGGCGTCTTTACACATGAAGATGAAAAAACTGAGCAGAGGCGCCACCGTAAAAAGGCTGTACGAAGAGCTGAGATATAAGTCATCCAGGCTCAAAGCTGAAACTTCAATGGCCCAAAAAACGATCAAAGTGGTCAATAAACCAAACCACCAAGAATCAACAAGTAGGGCGGCAATACGGCGTTTACGGGATGCAATTGGGTATGTGTTGTCCATTCTAACCTCATATTTGAAGCGGGTATGGTAATGGAAAACCCATTTTGAATCAGGTCTTGTGTTTGATTGAAATTCATACAAATTTAGTAAATAAGTAAATATTAATTGTAATCTAAATGATAAGTATTATTATTTGTGTAAATTAACTTATATTTAGACCTACCATGACGCCCTCTTTTAAATTAGCCAGCTTTTTGGTCTTAGCTGTTACAGCCACATCCTCTATGGCAGTGGATTTGGAAACGATTGTGACCACAGGTACTCGTACACCTAAATTACTCAATGACTCACCGGTTGCTTTGAATGTGATCACTTCTGAACAATTATCTGTCGTGAGTTCAGGCACATTAGCGGAAGCGCTTAACTTTATTCCTGGAGTCGTCATTACTCGCAGTAATAAAGACGGTTACAACGTTCAAATGAATGGGTTTGATGGGGATCATGTTTTAGTTTTGGTGGATGGTCAGCGCATGATTACGCCAACAGGTTCCAGTGTCGACCTTGATCAGATTAATGCGTTGGATGTAGAACGCATTGAAGTATTGAAAGGTGCAGCTTCCGTCATGTATGGCAGCTCGGCTATGGGTGGTGTGATGAACATCATCACAAAAAAGGTCAATCGTTCTGTTTCGCGTATCAGTTATGAAATGGGTCACTATCAAGGAAGTGCTATCGAAGATGACCCAGTTGAACACAGACTGGCATTATCATCATCGTTATCGACGCCAGTATATAGTGGCCAAATTAGTTACCAGCACATCAATAATCCAGGCTTTAAATACGATCGCGATGCCAAGCTTGAAAATGGTACTAGTTCAGAAAAACACTTTTTAGACAGCAGTGTTTCAATGCAATTGGCAGATGCTCAGTTGCATTATCGTCCGCAATATTTCAAGGAAAGTCGTTACCGAAATGAAGATGATGCATTTTTTCCCGGTATTGGCAGCATACCTGATGCCTACTTTTCTGAAGTAGAGCGCATTACTCAAACACTAGAGTTACAAACAAAAAATCATCTAATTAGTCGAATTCGATTAGCAAATCACAATGAATCTAGCGGACATGAAACTACAGCTAGCCGAGATGCTGAACTAAAGCTCGGAGGTTTTGAACTACAACAGTCGCTTTTTCTTACAAATGCAGAAATGGTTATGGGGTATGAATATGACTTTGAAACCATGGATATTCCTGATGACGGAATTTTAGATAAACAACGTAATAGCAGCCAAGGGTTTGCACAAATTGATGCCAATATTACAGATCAATTTGAAGTGTTAGCAGGATTTCGAGTTCAGCGCGATACCGGATTCGGTTGGCATCAGGCGGGACGTTTATCGGGATTATTCCGTCAACTATCAACACAAGGCAATCAATTCGATATTCGTTTTGGCGTGGGCCAAAGCTATAAGGTGCCTAGTTTAAAAGAGCGTTATTACATCCTTGATCATACCAATGTGGGTAGTGGTTATGTGGTAATAGGTAATGAAAAATTACAACCTGAAGAAACGATTAGTTACAACATTGATATCTCCCTTGATTTGGTTAATGGCACAACTGTGGACTTAGGTGCGTTTTATTCAGAATCCAAGAATCTAATCGAAAATGAATTTGACTTATCCGAAACTGAAAGTTGGGGAGTGGATGCCTTTGTGTATCAAAATATTAGCCGAGTAAATACAGCCGGTGGTAATTTTAGTCTTAAAATTCCTTTGAACGATATGCAACTTGCAAATATTAGTTATTCCTACCTTGAAGCCCGTAATGAAGATGGCAATCGACTTGCTAATCGTCCTCGCCATCAAGTGAAACTCAATCTTCATTCCTCACTTAATTGGATGCAGACAAAAATAATAACTTATCTTGTGTACCAAGCAGATGAGGCGTTCGCCCTAGATGATCCAACTACAACTGGCCTAGATGAAGTAGAAGGATATAAAGGTGAATATAACAACGAGTGGGTGAGCCTAAATATCAGCGTGACACATAAACCAGCTAAACAATTAAAGCTGAGATACGGTATTCAAAATATATTTGATGAACATAAAAATACTAAAAAATCTACGGATTACTTTGATGCTAGAGCAGAAGATAGTCGTCGTATCTATTTGGGTATGAACTACGAATTTTAAAAAATGAAAATATTGGAGCACATTATGAATACAAAATTTAAACTCGCGTCAATAATCAGTATTGGCTTATTCGTTACAGGCTGCGGCTCTAGTGATGAATCATCAAATGATACAGCTAAAGAAGGTTCTGAAACAGCAAGCTATTTAACGGTAACTGGCATAAACGCGGTTAGTGACTTTGCGTACTTTGACTTGGATACAAATCAACAGTTAGCGATTACGAATGAAGATGCAAGAACCAATACACAATGGGATATTGCATTTAGTGGTACCTCTATCATTCTAAATAGTGACCAATCTGGGCCAGGTGAGGTCGCGGCTTATTTTACAGGCAATAACGCAGATTTCTTCGATGAGGAAGGTGCTGTGATTGCCGACAAATTTATTAACGCGACATCAGAATCTGAAGAAGAAGATTTTCTATCAGTTACAGAATATGCATCAAATACTCAGTTTTCTACGGATTATCTAGAAACTGTTTTCGGTTCTAGTTTTTATGAATATAACTCAGCAAATCATGAAATTTCAGCTAACGATACACAATATTACCTAGTGAGTAACGCTGAGGGACTTTATAAGGTCAGAGTTGTTTCGACTTCTAATTTAGATGGCGGTGTTCCTGGGATGACTATGACGGAATTTTCTTTAGGTTATCAATTTAAAGGACCCGACGATCAAACATTTTCTTCGGAAGAAACCGTTCAAATAGCGCAGTGTGACTCCCAGCATTATGTAGATTTGTCTGAAAATTCAGAGGTGACTGAATCTAATGCTTGGGATTTGACTGTGCTATGCGACCAATTTGAAATTCAACTGGGTTCCAATGTAAAAGCATTTGCTTTAGCGGGTGATGATACAGATGAGACAGTTATTAATGATCCAGATTCAAATGTTAAAGCTGATTCAGTGAATACTGTCTTTAAAGGTCAAAATAAATGGTATGCCTATAACTTACAAGGTAATCATAAAATTTGGTCTCAATATGGTGTTTATTTAGTTAAGACGCCCATCGCGACTTATAAATTGCAAGTGACGGGCTATTACGGACTTTTAGATAATGAAGTTAGCAGCCGTATATATAGCTTTATTTATGACACTGTAACTCAAGCTATTGAATAGCTTACTTATCCAAGTCCTTGACTAATGGGTTAAGGGCAATTTTTATTTGTATTGGAAGTAATATGATCTCCTCAATTGAATTTTTCATGTATCGCGTGAGCGATTTGTTAATGGCTCCGGTTTTACTCGCCATCCTGTTTGTTTTCTTTTATGGCTTTTACAGTGTGGGGCAGGTGGCCATGCAGGCTTGGCAGCGTCGCGGGAGGATTGCTAGCTTAAAGGCACCAGAAAAAGGTTTTGAGGTGCATCAGTATCAAAATGCGACGCAAACACAGGATTTTGATCAATTAGAGCTATTTGCGTTTAAGCAACTAGAGTTTTTAAAACTGGTGACCAAGGTGGCTCCAATGTTGGGTCTGATTGCCACTATGATTCCAATGGGGCCTGCTTTGAAAAGTTTGGCCGATGGTAATATTCAAGGGATTTCAGAGAATTTATCCATTGCATTTGCCGCGGTGATTTTTGCTTTAGCGGCTGCGTCTTTAACCTTTATCACCGTCTCCATCAAAAAACGTTGGTTAGCTCAAGACTTAGTAGAAGTAAAACAGTCTCTTGAGCAAGACGAAACTTCCTCCTTTTCATTAAAAGCCGTGAAAGAGGCTTAATATGAAGTTTTTATCCGATGACGATGATCTAAATCCTATCACTACAGCGGTTAATTTAGTGGATGTGTTTTTGGTGATCATTGCAGCATTGATTATTTCCATCGCGCAAAACCCATTGAATCCTTTTAGCAGTGAAAATGTCACTGTGATTAAAAATGAAGGTGAGCCGAATATGGAAATCATCGTGAAAGAAGGCAATGAAATTAAACAATTCAAGTCCAATGGTGAGATTGGTAGTGGTAATGGCCAAAAGGCAGGTACTGCGTATCAAATGAAAGATGGTTCTATGGTGTATGTACCACAGGATAAGCAAGAAAAAGGAAACAACAATGAATAAACGGTTTAGCTTAGCCGTGTTAACTATGCTTTTCATGGTGTGCCTGCCTGTACAGGCGGCACAGGTGTTATTTCTAGGTGATAATCACTTGTCTAAAGCCAAGACAACTATTTTAAAAGAATCGGCAGATAAACGGGGCGTATCTTTAGATGCCTTCAGTGCTGGTAAATTTCAAAAAGAAAAAGGCTTGTCGGCTTTATGTCAATACGATCTAGTTTTAATGCAAGCAGTGAGCAGTGAGGCCGCCAGTGGCATGTATAGTGAATACCCTAACGCTATGACGCAATGCAAAAATGTAAAAGTATTAACCAGTGGCTTTGACCAATTTAAAACGTTAAATGTTGGCTTGTCAGAGATGGTTCGTAAGGACATTGATACTTACTTATCAAATGGTATTCGTGCCAATTTTGAAAGCCTTTTTGCGTATATCAATACCAAGATATTTGATCGAAAACAGGACTATAAACCTGCGATTATTTTGCCACAAAATGGCTTTTATCATCCGCAGTTCCCCGAGCAATTAAGCGGTGATAAAACCGCGTTTTATCAATGGTTAGATAAACATAACGCGACGCCAAATACGGTAGCTGTTTTGTTTCACCGTAGTGCATTAGAAACTGAACAAACTCAAGTATTGGATCGCACTATTGAATCCATCGAAAAACAAGGCGGGCGAGCCTTAGGTGTATTCTTTGAAGGCCAAGACAATAAAGATTTCATTGGTTTAGTGAAAGGTAAGGTTAATAGCATTATCAACTTTCGTATGCTGCACGAAGCCAATAAGAGTAAAGATGCGTTTACTGAGGTGAATGTGCCTGTACTGCATGGGCTAACATATCGTGATGGTGATCGTGAGGCGTTCGAAAAAGACCATGCAGGTATCAGTGCCATGATGTCTCCGTACTTTTTAATGATGCCAGAAAGTGCCGGTGTCATTGATCCAACCATTGTCGCGTTTACTGATCCAAAGACTCGTACACCAGTACCCATGTTGGATCATATTGATGCCATGGCCGATCGAGCCATTAAGCAAGGTTTGTTAAGTGTGACAAACAATGCAGATAAAAAGCTCACCATGTTTATTTGGAACTATCCTCCAGGGGATAAAAATATGGGGGCGGCGTTTATGAATGTACCAGAGTCAATTGTGAATATCGCCAATGCGTTAAAACAGGATGGCTTTAATGTTCATGTAAAGTCGTCTGACACCCTAGTTGATGAAATTGGTAAGGTGTTGCGTCCATTTTATTCTAAACAAGGGCTTGAGAATTTAATGGATCAAGGTTTGAGTGATTATTTTCCAGTAAAAGATTATCAAGCATGGTTTGTGACGTTGCCACAGCACACACAAGATGCCATTACAAAACGCTGGGGTAAATTAGAAAACCATCCATATGTATGTGATGTGAATGGCGAACCCGCGTTTATTATTCCGCAGATTAAAATGGGTAATTTGATCGTGATGCCACAACCGTCTCGTGGGAGTACAGAAGAAGAGCACTTGGCTTTGTACCATGATGTGAATAGCCCAATTAATCATTACTATTTGGCTGTGTATTTATACACAAAACAAAAATTTGCTACCAATGCGTTTATCAATTTGGGCACACATGGGTCGCAGGAGTGGTTGCCGGGTAAAGAGCGTGGTTTATCTATTTATGATGCACCACAGCTAACAGTAGGGAACACCCCAGTGGTTTATCCTTACATCATGGATAACGTCGGCGAGGCAATGCAGGGAAAACGTCGTGGTCGCGCCATTATGTTATCTCACATGACCCCAGGTTTTGCTGAGGCTGGATATTACGGTGATATTGCGGACCTTGAAGAATTACAAGAAGAATATATGACACTTGCCGAAGGTAAGACGCAAGAGGTGGTAAAACAAAAAATCATTGAAGTGGCCACCAAGCTTAAAATATTCGAAGACGTAAGCTTTACTGAAGCTCAAATGAAACAAGATTTTCCAAAGTTCATGGAAGTCTTGCATGATTATTTAGAAGAGTTGTCCGCTGAATCACAGCCTCTAGGGTTACATACGTATGGTGATACCTTAAATGACGTACATTTAATGACGACGGTTGTGCAAATGCTGGGTGCAAACTTTAAAGCTTTGGCGGTTGATTATGAAAAGAACAATACCATCAAGTTGAAAAATGCCCCTGATGTGTTTTCACAAAAAATGGAAGACAACAAGGTTGTACAACTGGATGAGACACCTGGGTTTAAATTGTTATGGGCCCATGTGATGGAAAAGCAATCGCTTAATGTATCCGATCAGCTTAATGCATTCTTAGTACAAGCTGATGACTTTACAGGACGCATTCGTGGGCAAATGGAATTACCAAACTTAATAGCTTCATTAAACGGTCAGTTTATCGATGTGGGTTATGGAGGCGATCCTGTACGCGCCCATGATGCGGTACCCACGGGTAAAAATCTCTTAGGCTTTAATCCAGGTAAGGTGCCATCAAAATCGGCATGGGAAGTTGGCAGTAAATTAGTCGAAGATTTAATTGCCAAGCATTATGCCGAGAAAGGTGAATACCCAGATAAGTTAGCCTTCTCACTTTGGTCACTCGAGACCATGCGTCATCATGGCGTATTGGAAAGCCAGGTGATGGCAGCCATGGGTGTGAAACCAAAATGGGATGATAACGGCTTTTTGAAGGGTACAGAAATCATTCCTTACAGCGAATTAAAACGACCTCGTGTAGACGTGGTGTTGTCTGCTACGGGTTTGTATCGTGATGCCTTTCCAAATGTGATGCTGATGTTGGCGAAAGCCATTAAGGATGTGGCGCAATTAAAAGAAGATAACAATTCTATCTATGCACACAGCCAAGCTTTAAAAGCGGCTTTATTAAAAGAAGGCAAGAGTGAAGATGATGCTCAATATCTGTCTAGTGTACGTATATTTTCTAATGAAACAGGCGCCTATGGCAGTGGCCTTGCGGATACCGCGCTAGCAACTGATAGCTGGGAAACCGATGGCAAGCTAGCGGACTTGTATTTGAAACGCATGGGTTATGCCTTTGGTAGTGATGAAAACCGTTGGAGTGAGAAAGTATCGGGTCTATACGATAAAGCCTTATCGGGTACCGATGCGGTATTGTTCAGTCGTTCTACGAATCTATACGGTATGATCACCAGTGATGATCCATTCCAATATTTTGGTGGGTTATCCCTAGCGATTCGTAATCTAGATGGCAAGAGCCCAGAAATGTACGTGGCCAATTTGCGTGAGAAAGATAAAGCCAAGAGTGAAAGCTTCGATCGCTTCATGGCGCGGGAATTACGCAATCGCAGCTTCCATCCTCGCTGGATTGAAGAGGTTCAAAAAGAAGGATACGCTGGTGCTTTAGAAATTCTGGATCGAGTGAATAACTTTTGGGGCTGGACAGTCATGCACCCAGATGGCATTACCGATCAACAGTGGCAAGAGTTTGCAGATATTTATGTTAAGGATAAATATGACATGAATATGCGCGAGTTTTTCGAAAATGCTAATCCGACGAATCTTGCACAAATAATTGAGCGCATGTTAGAAGCTGAACGCAAAGTTTATTGGCAAACGGATGATGCGACCATCAAAGAATTGGTTGAAACCTATCTAGAGGTGAAACGTGATCATGCTGTGTTGACTGATAATCAAGCGTTTAATGAGTATCTTGCCAATAAAGCACAAGGATTTGGATTAGCGCCTCTTTTAGAAAGTGCTAATCAAGCGTTAGCGCAAGATTTAGCTCAGTCAGCACAAGCCAGTACTTCTGATGAGATGGTTGAAGGACAGAAACTCGAACAACAAGATCAACCTGTTATGGAAAATGACTTTGATTGGCAGACCTTTGGGTTTGCGCTGTTACTATTGTTGGCAATGGCTTTTGGTGGTGTGATGCAAAATCGCAGTATCAAGGTACAAGCAGCATAATAGTCAAATAAATAGATACAAATACGCTAAGGCACAATGGCAACATTGTGCCTTTTTTATTGGAAAAATTAGCCTCAAATATACTTGAGGATTTTTTCTTATTGCCCAATTTTGTAACGGATTAAATTCGGTTGCGTTAACCCAGTGCAACGCTGAGTAACAGAATTGTCATGATAATCTTAAAAACAAAATTAAATTTTATTTGAGTATGACTTACAAGAATTTCCTCCTTAAAAACCCCTGCAATTCGATACCAGACCATGGCATAGGGTGTGCAAATGCAGTTCTGCGTTTATCGCCTTTAAGCGATAACCCCATCCTGGAGGAAATATGAAAAAAATAATTCAACTCACAATGGCAGGAGCTATTATGGCGGCAAGCTCAGCTGCATTAGCTTGCACCACGGAAGAAAGTGCCTCTAATAATTCAGATTCAACGCCAACATCCGGTTTGTGTTCGGGAGTGATGTTGTCAGGTAGCATTTCGGATCGACGAGATGTGGATTGGTTCAGTTTCGAAGTGGCAGAAGGCGGTCGTGTTGATGTGTCCCTTGACCATAGTGGCAGCGATGACTTTGATTGGGATTTATACCCTGAAACTGGATCGGCTATTGCCAGTGGTGCAACCTCGCAAGTACCTGAGATTGGCGGAACGTCCGTGAGTAGTGCTGGTACCTATTTTGTGAAAGTCAGTCGTTATTCAGGTACCGGATGGTATGAGCTGACGGTGGACTTCCCACAATCCACATCCGGTAGTGGCAACCCTGATCCTGACCCAGAACCTGGTGTATGTAACTATGGCTCAGCCCCGTCGAAACCAGGGGGCTTTAAAGGGTATCTGTTAGGGAATGCTGCTGATAGCTGTAACAATCTAACAGCTGGTAATGGCGCGACCTTGTTGATGGGTGGTGGCAGTGATGTGGATGCGGCGTTTTCTCAAAATGTTAAATCACATGTAGGCAGTGGTGCTGACGTCGTCATCTTAAGAACCTCAGGAACCGATGCTTACAATGATTATCTTTATAGCTTAATGAATGCAGACTCGGTTAATACTTTGATTGTGGATAGTGTATCTAAAGCCAATAGTGATTATGTTGAATGGGCGGTTAAGAGTGCCGAGTTTGTATTCGTATCCGGTGGCGATCAATCTGAGTATTTGAATCTTTGGGCCGGTACAAAGCTGCAATCTGCCTTACAACATGTATATGACAAAGGTGGTGTGATTGGTGGTACCTCAGCGGGTATGGCCATGATGTCTTCAACTGTATATGACCCAGATGGCATTTTAGGTGCTATTTCAGATGAAGTGGTGACAGATCTGTGTCATGCAACATTAAATTTCTCTAGTGGTATGTTAAATATTCCGGCGCTGGCCAATACTGTAACGGATACCCATTTCCAACAACGTGATCGTATGGGACGCGCAGTGGTATTTTTAGCCAATCAATCTGTTAACCATAAAATCATTGCGGCAAGTGAAGCGACAGCATTATTTGTGAAATCTAATGGTGATGCTGTGGCAGTGGGTGATGATGAAGTGTATGTACTTTACAATGGTGCAACCACAGATTTATATCAAGCTCAATGTGGTAAAGCGGTGATATACGATAATGTTAATCGTATTAAACTGGTGCCTAGTCAGAGCGTCAACCTGAATACGCTGAATCATAACGGCAATGAGATTACGATATCGGTTGATGGCACGCAGTCCAATTATTATTCGCCATCTTCACCGTATTAATCGAATCAATTTATTATAATAACCCCGCATGAATATTGGCGCTGTGGCAACACAGCGCCTTTTTTTTTGAACTTAATCCATTTGATCATTTTGATTAATTAATTGACTCAATTTGTGTTCGGCTTTTTTGCTGATTGGGTCATTAGAAAACTCTTCCATAATCTTACGGAAGAAATAACTGGATTTTTTCAAGCTTTTCTCTGGGTTTTGCTCGCTCATGTAAATCAAACCCAGTTGATATAATGATTTTGCTTTAATGCTGTCGCTTGACCCTGGGTTTTCATAAACCGTCAGGTAAACCCCGTTAGCGTCTTCTAAGCGACCTTCGCGGATTGCGCGTTCACTCATAGGGGTTAAATCTGGATCAAAGGTGGAGAGTGGCTTATTTAATAGACGATCTTTGTCCACATGACTTAATAATTGCTCGGGCGTCATTTGCACCGTTTCAGCTTTGCGCGCTTCGATGATATCCAAACGCTTATGAATACGGTCTTGTAATATGCTGTATGGGAATTCGATTAGGTGGCGGTGGAAATAGGCTTTGGCTTTTTCATCATCGCGATCCGTATTGAACCGGTTCATATAAATCAGACCAATTTGATAGATGGCGATGCTTTTCATGTCTGAGCTGTAGTCATCTTTACCATAGCCCAGTAAGTAAGTATCGATGACATCGTTGCTGCGGTTTTCCACAATGCCATTTAATGAATATGTGAGTAGGTCGGGCTCTTCATCCAATGCAGCGGCTGCTTTTAGGCGCAGGCTTTGTTTGTATTTTAAGAATTCATGGTTACCACCGCCGGCAAGCACTAAGGGGGTGGTAGGGGAGCAGCCTGAATTAATAGTAACAGTGATAAGTAATAATAAAGGTGTGAGAACGCGTAGCATGGGGATTTCCTATCAATAAATGGGGGCAGTTTACTGTGGGAAATATGCTCTGCAAGTACCTAAATCAAGTTTTTCAGGTTATGGCGGCTTTTGACTCTCTCTTAGAACCAAGGTCTAGAAAAATCGCCAATTTAGGTATTTTTGGTATTGCACTGGGCTTATGTATTCTTTGAAGCGCATGTCTTGCAATATTCGACGATATTTACGTTTATGGCGTTTTGCTAAATATTGATTTTGATAAACAGTGAAGTGATATTTTCTTGGGCTCGGCATCAGTATCGCTAAAAACGCCCCTTGAGCGGCATTTAATTTACTAGCGGGCTGCTTGAAATAATATTGTGCAGCTTGCTCGACTCCATAAATGTCTGGACCAAATTCTACGATATTTAAGTAAAGCTCTAAGATCTCATTTTTACTTAACGCTTGCTCTAAGCGTTTAGTCACCAATAATTCTTTTAACTTACGGTATAGGGTTTTGTTATTTTCCAGATAGATATTTTTAACAGTTTGCTGAGTGATCGTACTGGCACCAAAGCTCCATTCGCGGCGTTTGATGTTTTCGCCAAGAGCACTGATCAAGGCATCATAGTCAATGCCTTGGTGAGTGAAAAAGTCACCGTCTTCACTCATTACGATGGCATATAAGAGCTCGCGATTAATTTGATCGATTCCAACCCATTTATATTGTTTAAAACCATCTGGATTGTCTTTTAATTGAACCTGTACGCTTTCAGTGGCCGCTTGTTTGGCCTGTGCAAAGCCGTTTTGTTCAAAATGTGGCAGGCTTTCAAGTAGGGTAAACACGTAGATAAAGAGCACTGTCGCGGCAAACCACACCAAGGCTCCAGTGAACATAAAAATGGATTTCACTAAATGATATGGGCTAACAGCAACTCGAATAATGCGGTTACGCAGGCGCTTCCAAGGGTTGGTTTCGAGATCGTTTAAATACTCATCCTTGATTCTGAACATGTTAACTCAGTTGTAAATGAAGGTGATGCACAGATTACCTTAGGATGAGTGCTTGGCCAAATGAGCCATGGCGGCAAGCGCATCAGGGTCTTTGGCTTTGATCTTGTTGGCGATGGTGTGCTGAAAGAAATAATGGAAGTCTTTTCTATGTTGCACGCTGAATAGGCAATCGTCTCCGGTTAAGACTGGCGTACTGTGAACGTCGTCTTCTTCAACACACATAGCCAATACGCTGCCATCATTGTACAGGCGCCAAGAATGAATCTCTTGAATCATAAAGCTGTTGAAGTGGTCATGACTGAATACCGCATGGGAGCCTATTAGGTCAGGAATTTCCTGAATCACAGTGGCCGGTTTACTGGCAATGACGGGGTAATATTGCGCGCTTTGACGCAGGAATTCCGCTTTGTAGCTGGGGGCTTCAAATAAAATCTGTCCCGTTTGGGTATCCATAAAGCCTTCCCAGTGGCCATTTAAAGGGTCATCCAAAGAGCGGCAAGCCACCAGTCGATTCAGCCAAGGAACCATACCGTCAATGTGTCCATCGCTCCATATGGCCCAGCAGAGAACTTTTAAACTGAAGATTTGATCGGATGAATCATTGGTATACAGCATCTCAATGCCGTCTAATTCGGGTAATAGACGCTGTATATTGGGTAGGGCTCTTTTGTGTTGCCTAAAATCAATAACATCGGCTCGTTTGGCCATATTCACTCCAAGGCTTTATTGCGACTGCTTCCTGCACTTAGTTTGAGTATAGGTGCAAAAATCCTTGGACTATGATCAGTTTTGAATAACCGCGCCGAGCTTAATATCTTGTTGATTGATTCTTTGGCGGCTTACGTACAATAAGCGCCCTAATAGCAATACAGCGTTCACAGTTAGGCCGACAATCAGGCCAATCCAGAAGCCAGCAGCACCAGTTGGCGCCCCCTGAGACAAACCAAGGTAATATCCTAGCGGCAGGCCGACTAGCCAAAAAGAGACAATACTTATGACCAAGGTGACCATGGTGTCTTTATAACCGCGTAAGGCACCTGCGGCAGCCACTTGAATGCTGTCACTTATTTGGAAGACGGCGGCATGGGCCAATAAAAGCATGGCGAGGGCCATGACTTGAGTATCTTGAGAATATAAGCCCACGAGGGGTTCACGCATAAACAGTAAGATACTGCCATTAAATAGGGCGAATAATAAATTTACTTGAATGGCATTGATCCAGGCTTGTTTGGCTCCTACAGGGTCATTACGGCCTAACTCATGGCCCACACGTACCGTCAATGCGGTGGCTAAACTCAGGGGCACCATAAATAAAACCGTCGTAATGTTTAGGGTGATTTGGTGAGCGGCGACCACCACAGGTCCTAGTCGGGCCAAAAATAGAGCGATAACGCAGAATAGGCTCACCTCAGCGAAAATAGCCAAACCAATTGGCAAGCCTATAGCGGTTAATTGGCGAATGGTTTGGCCGTTGGGTGCTGCGAAATTTTGTAGGGGTTTTACTTTCTGGTGATGACGACTCTTAAATGTATAAAGCGCAATGGCAAACGTCATCATATAAAACACGATTAACGTCGCAAGACCACAACCAGGGCCGCCCATGGCCTCAATGGGTCCCCAGCCAAATACAAATAATAGATTCAGTGGAATGTTAAGCAGTAGCCCTATGAAAGCGATCACAGTCACAGGTTGGGTGAGGTGGATGGCTTCGTTATAAGAGCGAAAGGCTTGATGAACAGCAACGGCCGGCAAAGCGAGGGCAATGTAATATAAATACTCTTGCGATAAGGCTTGGATGTCCTCACTGATGTTCATTAGTGACATTAACGGTCGCGTGCCCAGAAGCAGGATCAGCATGGCACATAGACCAATGATTAAGCCAAGATAAATGCCTTGTTGTAGATAATGTGCCGAACGAGCTTTGTCTCTTGCTCCTTTAGCGTGGGCGACCATAGGCGTCAAGGCCACCATGATCCCTGCCTCAAATAAAACGATGGGCAGCCAGATACTGCTACCCACTGCGATAGAGGCTAAATCCAATGTGCCTGCTAACCCGGCAATTAAGGTGTCCACCACACCCATACCGGTTTGCGCTAATTGCGTACCGAGAATCGGGAGCATTAGCACCATAAGCGGTTTGGCCTGCTTAAAAAATGCGCTGAGCATACTGCGCTATTCCTTAGTAAAAAAACGCCCCAGTATCACCAAATTGTTATGAAATGCAATGCTCAAGGTTTGTAACTGGTAGGGGATCGCCATAACTGGTATAAAGCAGGCCAGCTAAGATGTTGTTATGAAGTGTATGTACCATTGTTCGACGGTTATTCAGGTATTTAACCAGTGTTTTAAAGCATCGCTGCAAACCGAGCTGGTTCGCGGCGGGCATGAGCCTATATATATTCCCAGAAGTCCGTATTATCCTTGGGATCGTGTGATTTTTGCTCATGGCTTTTTTGCCAGTGCCCTGCATGAAATTAGCCATTGGTGTATTGCTGGCCCTGAGCGACGTAAACAAGTGGATTTTGGCTATTGGTATAACCCAGATGGCCGTACACAAGAGCAACAAACTGAGTTTGAAAAGGTGGAAATTAAGCCGCAAGCACTGGAATGGATATTGAGTCGCAGCGCGGATTTTCACTTTAATGTCAGTATCGATAATTTAAGCGGTGATCCTCATTACATTGAGCAATCCGCGAATGTCTTTAAAGACAATATATATGCGCAGGTACAAGAGTATTTGCAACAAGGTTTGCCCGAACGGGCACAGAGATTCAGTGATGCGTTAGTTGCGTACTATCGAAATGGTCGAAAACTGGATCCAGTAGAATTTCAACGGGAAGCGTTATAGATGCCAATTGGATTGATCAAAAAAATATTTAGTAAAGCCGAACCTGTGCCCGCGAATAAGGGGCAAAAGGCAACGCCGGATAAGAAGAAGGCCGCGAATGCCTCCGCGACAAAATCTCAAAAAGCCAAACCTCAAGCGAAACCCAAAAAGCAAACCCCACCTTGGGATGTAAAACAATTCAATGTAGAACCTGCAGAAGGTCAAACCCGTTTTCATGATTTGAATCTTGATGATCGCATCATGCACGGCATTTATGACTTGGGTTTTCAATACGCCAGCCCAATTCAAGCGGCAGCTTTGCCATTAACCTTAGCGGGTCACGATATTATTGGTAAGGCACAAACCGGTACAGGTAAAACGGCTGCGTTTTTAATCACGGTTTTACAAAAACTGCTGACGACATCTCCGGCTGAGCGTTATGCCAGCGAGCCTCGCGCTTTGGTTATCGCACCAACCCGTGAATTAGCGATGCAGATTGCTAAAGATGCGCAGGGTCTTTCTAAACACACAGATTTAAACGTTGTGACGGTTGTGGGCGGCGTGGATTACGACAAACAGAAAGATCAACTCAACGGCATCGTGGATATTCTAGTGGCCACACCCGGTCGTTTACTGGATTTCTTGCAGCAAAAAGCCGTGTATTTAGATCAGGTAGAGATGTTGGTCATTGATGAAGCGGATCGCATGCTAGACATGGGCTTTATTCCGGATTTGAAACGCATCATTCGAGCCACGCCTGAAAAGTCCATTCGCCAAACACAGCTATTCAGTGCTACCTATCCTTATGATGTGGTGGCGTTGAGTGAGAGCTGGACATACAAGCCTCAGCAAATTGAAATTGAGCCAGAATCGGTTGCTACTGAAACTGTGGATCAGCGTTTTTATAGTTTACAAGAAACTGAAAAAGATCAGGTGCTGGTGGATTTATTAAAATCTCCCAATATGGGCAAAGCGATCATTTTCGCGAATCGTCGTGATACTTCTCGTGATCTGGCTGATCGCTTAAATAAAATGGGCGTGAAAGCCATGTTATTAAGTGGAGAGGTCGCTCAGCAAAAACGTGTTAAAACGTTAGAACGTTTTAAGAGCCAAGATAATACTGTACTGGTGGCAACCGACGTGGCAGGACGTGGTATTCACGTAGATGGCATTTCCCACGTGTTTAACTATAACCTTCCTGATGATCCGGAAGATTATGTTCACCGTATTGGCCGTACTGGCCGCGCGGGTGCTAGCGGTATGGCAATTACCTTTATTGATGAATATGAAGCGTATGGCTTGATGGATCTGGAATCTTATTTAGGTAAAAAGATCGTTACCGAGCCTGTTCCAAAGGAGTGATCACATGACAGCACGGATGCTGTTTATTGTCGTTTTGTTTTATAGCAGTACGTGGGCATCTGCCATGACAGCAGAACAGGCCCATAATCTGATACAGCAACAAACCCCTGAGTTATTAGGTGATGGCTCACAATTGGTGAGTGTGTATTTTTTTGGGAAATCCCACGACTTATCTGTGGTGGGGTTGGAAAGGGTAGGGGATGATTATTTGCCTATTCGGTGGTTGGTTATTATTGAATCGCAAAGCGTTTTGGGTTGGTACTATCCAACTGAAGAGTTTCCAGTGCGATTTGAAAATGGGCATTTAATCTTTCCAAAAGGTACTCTGGTTGAAGATGTAAATTTACTTCCTCACCCTCCGGCCAATATCACTTTAGAAAATCGGGTTATTCCTTTTTATCCTGCGTCGAGTACACGGTGAAACACGCACATTTAATCGATATTTCGGCTGTCTTTTTTCGTTATTATTTTGCACCTGGTCCTAGTATTGTTAATGACGATGGCTGGGAAGTTTATCCGTTATTAGCCAGTTTGCGATGGCTGCTCAAACCTGAGTTTTTTACATCTGATTTAACCGTTGCCGCATTTGATGAGAGCTTAGGGACCTGTTTTCGCCATACCTTGGATGAAGACTACAAGGCCAATCGAGCGATGCCGACAGAAGATATTATTTATCAATTAAGTTTATTGAAGTCGTTTTGTGAAAATATGGGTTTTGTTGTGTTAGCAGGCGAAGAGTTTGAAGCAGATGATTACATTGCAACTTGTGCTGTCATGTTGAGTGATCATACGAAGGTCATTCATTCTCGTGATAAAGATTTACGCCAATTGTTATCACCTTCGATTGTTATGAAAGATAGCGCTAACGACGTTATCTGGAGTGAAGATACGTTATTCGCTGAAACTGGCTTACAAGCATCGCAGGTAGTGGATTTTCTATCGTTGGTCGGTGATGCTAGTGACAATATAGTAGGTGTTCCAAAGGTTGGAGTGAAAACGGCTACGAGCTTGTTGCAGCATTATCAGAATTTAGATGGCATCTATGCCGCTGTTCAAGCTGGCGAGGTTTTACCCGTGCGGGGAGCTAAAGGTATTGCTGAGGCCTTAACCGAAAACGTTTCCCGTGTAAGATTGAATCAACAATTGATTGAACTTCGCAAAGATATTCCATTGCAGCTACAACCCTTAGAATTCACTCATGAGTCTTATGCTTTTTTACAAGCTTTGAGTCAGCAAGTGGGCATTCTAACGCCTTTGAATAAAGCATTAGAAAAGATAGCAGGTTTACATTTATGAAAATTGTCGCGGATGAAAACATCCCTTTATTAGAGGCCTTCTTTGCGGATATTTGTCAGGAGTTAGTGACATTGCCAGGCCGTGACATGACGGCTGAGCAAGTAAAGGATGCAGACATCTTGTTAGTGCGTTCTATTACAAAAGTGAATGAAGCATTACTGCAAGGTAGCCAAGTGAAATTTGTTGGCACGTGTACCATAGGTACGGATCACTTAGATACACAATACCTGCAAGAACAAGGTATTCAATTCGCGAACGCACCTGGATGTAATGCTAAAGCTGTCGTGGATTATGTTTTAAGTTGTTTATTAGTTTTACAAGAACAGCGTCAGCAGGATTGGCAAACTCTGTCTGTAGGGATTGTTGGTGCGGGCAATGTAGGCGGACTGCTTTATGATACCTTAAAAGCGCTAGGTATGAATGTTGTGGCGTATGACCCGAATATTGAAGCGTATGCCAGTGAAGAAAATGCCGCTGATGTTTGGCTGCAGGATGTCGTTACATTACACACTCCAATTACACGAGAAGGCGTAAACAAAACCCATCACCTAGTGGATGAAACACGTTTAAAAGCCATGAAGTCTGATGCGTGTTTAATTAACAGCTGTCGAGGATCTGTGGTGGATAATTCTGCTTTAATCCGTCACTTAAACCTTAACCCTAAGTTTCAAGCGATTCTGGATGTGTATGAAGAGGAGCCATCACCTAGTGATGAGTTGTTAAAAGCCTGTTTGTTGGCAACGCCACATATTGCGGGTTATAGCTTAGATGGTAAGTATGGTGGCACCTCTATGATTTATGAGGCGGTTTGTGATGTGTTTGCTTTGCCCAAGCGATTGAGGTTAGCGCAACTTATTGCAGAATCTCCCGTACGTAAACAGAGCTTTAGTAGCGAAGCGGAGATGTCTTATATTCTTAAGCAGGTGATTCGCAATGCGTATGATGTACGTGATGATCATTTTAGAATGCAAAGTCTAATGGGGTTAGATACCACTCTAAAGGCAAAAGCGTTTGATCGCTTAAGAAAAGATTATCCATTAAGACGTGATTTAAATTGCCAAGTGGTATCCGCAAAACGACTGTCACACCCTGTATGGTTGCAGGCACTTGGCGTGAGGGTTAAGCAGTAATTCAAATGCTTGTTTGAATTTGAGGCACAAAAAAACAGCCGATAGGCTGCCTTTGTTTGTTTGGGAGATGAATTAAGAACGAGTAGCTTTTAAGATATTCTTAATGGCTTTTTGAATCATCTCTTCAGTGATAGGGGTTTCTTTGCCCTTATCATCGATAATAGCTGCACCATGCATGTAATCATTATTTTTATTTTGTGTGGTCTGTGTCGTGGTTGTGTTCTTCATAACATCACCCCTAATACATGTACTTTCAGTATAGTAACAGCCAGCGTTGTGAGCCAAGTACTTTATGAAAAAAGATTCGGTTTTAAAAGTTGTAACTCAAAAATTGCCCTCAAATGATGCAATGAGGTTGTTTCATGGCCGAGGTGGTCGCACACCGGGTTGGGAGCAGGTCAATATCGAGGTATATCCACCGGTTTTGTGGGTGATCATCTATCAAGCTATAGATGAAACAGAACTACAAGCCATGTTGAATGCACTGTTACCGGATTGTGACAAGTTGAGAATTAAAAGTATTTACATTCAACGTCGTTATGAAACTGGTAATCCCGTACAAGTTTTTTATGGCAATGATGACTATTTAGATAGAGATTTTCAGGTGGAGGAGGCGCGTCTCAACTATTGGGTGAACTTAGGCCGTAATCAAAACACTGGCTTGTTTTTAGATATGTGCGAAGGACGACGTTGGTTGCGAGAGAATGCAAAGGGGAAAAATGTTCTTAATTTATTCTCTTATACTTGCAGCTTGGGTATATCTGCCGCTGAAGGTGATGCTCGATCGGTGGTGAATATCGATATGGCAAAAGGGGCTGTAAAAAGAGGTCAACAAAATCTAGCGTTAAATGACGTGCCTTGTGTAAGTAATACGTTTATCGCGCAAGATATTTTTAAAATGATAAAAAAGCTTACGCAAAAAGGACCGTTTGATATTTTGGTGGCGGATCCGCCAAGTTTTCAAAGTAAGGCATTTGATGTGCGCAAAGATTATGAAAAACTGTTGCTTAAATTGGCACCTGCTTTGGCCGACGATGCAATGTTAATGCTGTGTTTGAATTCACCAGCCTTAGATACGCAGTTTATACATGACTTGGTTGCGCGGGTATTTGAAAACTACAAATTCATTCAGCGATTGCCTAACCCAGAGGTGTTGGCTGACGTAAATGAAGAAGCATCATTGAAAGTGATGCTTTATCAATTAAATAATTAGGCGGTCGCCTCAAAAAAGTAAGTTTCGATCAAGCGCTGAATATCAATGCTTGATCGTTCTTGCAGGGCTCGCTGTAATTGCGATGCCAGTGTGCTGTCACGTTTTTCTATAGAGTTGGCGTCAGCCAAAGCGGCTTTTGATAAATTGGGTTTAATTAACTTAACAAACGCTTTTTGTGTGAGGGTACACTCTTCAGCACTTTCTTGTTTGATGATATCCAAATAACGAATATAACCTTCATCATGCAGCCACATTAACGCACCAATGGCAGATAAATACCTAGGGCTGTGTAATCCGAATTCGTCCATGTCATCGGGTCCGCAAATATCGTCAATAAATAAACTGACTTTGCGTGGAAATTGCTGCAACAGTGTGAGCAATACCACGCCGATATCATGATAAAAATCGTCTATGTTGACATCATTCATAACAAAAATTATTGGCTGTAGTGTTCGAAGAATCGACCCATCTTACCAATTGCGTCAGATAAATCATC
>JABXIK010000076.1 GCA_013373125.1 Gammaproteobacteria bacterium
CACAGAACCCAGTCCAATTCAAGCCTTACTCCCATGGTGTATTTACCGTACAATTGCCCGCTTTCTACCCCTAATTTTGTCATATAAGAGCAGTCCCATGGCCGTCAGCAAAACTGCCCCTAAGCCTATTAATAGCGATAAAAATCAAGAACATACGCCAATGATGCAGCAATACCTGCGTATCAAGGCGGAGCACGCCAATCAGTTGGTGTTTTATCGCATGGGGGATTTCTATGAGATCTTCTTTGATGACGCTAAAAAGGCCTCGCGCTTGTTGGATATTACCCTCACTGCCCGTGGTAAAAGCGGCGGTAAACCTATCCCCATGGCGGGGATTCCATACCATGCAGCTGAAGGCTATATCGCCAAACTGGTGAAGATGGGGGAATCCATTGCGGTGGCCGAACAGATCGGTGATCCAGCCACCAGCAAGGGGCCAGTTGAGCGCAAAGTGGTACGCGTGATCACACCTGGAACGCTTACTGACGAGAGCTTCTTGGATGAGCGCCGCGACAGTCTATTGGTGGCGGTCAGCAGTTTTAAAGATGGCCGCAGCGATAAGGTCAACCACGGTATTTCCTCATTGGATATCAGCTCAGGGCGCTTTACCGTAATTGAAGTACAAAGTGACGAAGCCTTATTGGCTGAGATCGAGCGCTTACGCCCTGCCGAGTTATTACTCTCTGATGATAAAGACTATCCAGAAACGTTAAGCAAACGCCCTGGTTGCCAAACGTTGCCTCCCTGGGAGTTTGAATACGAAACCGCGTTTCGCTTGCTTACCAATCAATTTCAAACCAAAGATTTGCACGGCTTTGGTTGCCAAGGATTTAAGCAAGCCATCGAAGCGGCAGGCTGCTTGATTCATTACGCGCAAGAAACCCAACGCACCGAACTGCCTCACATTCGCATGCTTTTGGTGGAGCAAGCGGATGACGCCATCGTGTTAGATGCGGCCACCCGTAAGAATTTAGAAATCGACATTAACCTAAATGGCGACACCGACTTTACTCTCGCTTGGGTGTTGGATCGCACGGCCACGGCCATGGGTTCGCGTCTATTGCGCCGTTGGTTGAATCGCCCGCTGCGTGATCAAAACGTGTTAGAGCAACGCCAAACCACCATCAGTGCCATGATCGCCAGCTACGGTTATGAAGACATCCACAGCGTGCTCAAACAAATTGGTGACATTGAGCGTATTTTAAGTCGTGTGGCCCTGCGCAGTGCCCGTCCACGTGACTTGGCACGACTGCGCGATGCGTTAGCGGTATTGCCTTCTTTGCAAAACGCCATGGATGCGGTTGACGCAGACCCAGTAAGGGATCTTGCCAAGCGCATCAGCACCTACCCAGAATTAGTGGAAACCTTACAAAAGGCCATCATCGAAAACCCGCCCGTGGTGATTCGTGACGGTGGCGTCATCGCCGAAGGTTTTGATAACGAGCTAGACGAGCTGCGCGGCCTGAGTGAAAACGCCGGCCAATTCTTAATGGACATCGAAGTGCGTGAAAAAGAGCGCACTGGCTTGAGCACATTAAAAGTGGGTTACAACCGCGTACACGGTTATTACATCGAGATCAGCAAAGCCCAAGCAGCAGAAGCGCCCACCGAATACATTCGTCGTCAAACCCTCAAAAACGCTGAGCGTTTTATCACACCTGAATTAAAAGAGTTTGAAGACAAAGCGCTTTCCAGTAAGAGCCGTGCCCTTTCTCGTGAAAAAGCCTTATACGATGAACTGGTTGAATCCTTAGCCCAGCAATTACATGCGCTACAAGATACCGCCAGCGCCATTTGCGAATTAGATGTGCTGTCTAACCTTGCCGAGCGCGCCATTACTCAACAGTACGTGCGCCCTCAATTAAACCAAGAGCCCGGCATCAGCATTGAACAAGGTCGCCACCCTGTGGTGGAAGCTGTGATCGAAGATCCGTTCGTGGCTAACGATGTGCTTTTCCATGATCAGCGCAACATGCTCATTATTACCGGTCCCAACATGGGTGGTAAATCCACCTACATGCGCCAAGTAGCCCACATAGTTTTGATGGCCCACATCGGCAGTTATGTGCCGGCACAAGCAGCCACCATTGGTTTGGTGGATCGCATCTTCACGCGCATGGGTTCCAGCGATGACGTGGCCGGTGGCCGCTCTACTTTCATGGTGGAAATGACAGAGACCGCGAATATTCTGCATAACGCCACCGAGTACAGCTTGGTGCTCATGGACGAAGTGGGCCGTGGTACCAGCACCTTTGACGGTTTGTCTTTAGCTTGGGCCTGCGCCGAACATCTGGCTCAGCAAGTAGGCGCTTACACCCTATTTGCCACTCATTACTTTGAGATGACGCAATTAAGCGAGCAAAACCCTGCCGTAGTGAACGTGCACCTAACGGCTACTGAGCACAACGACCACATCGTGTTCTTGCATCATGTGGAAGAAGGCCCAGCCAGCCAGAGCTACGGCTTACAAGTGGCCAAACTGGCGGGCGTGCCGAACAATGTCATTGATCAAGCCAAGACCAAACTGGGTGCCCTTGAACAAACTCAGATTAACGACAGCCAGCAGCCGCAAAAAGCAATGGCTGTGACTGCTGTATCTTCGCTGCAAGCACCCGCTCAGTCGCCAGAACCTATGCCGTTGCAGAGTGATATGTTTGCCACGTCTCCGTCTAAAGTGGAACTGACCATCGAAAGCTTAAACCCAGATGAGCTCACTCCAAGACAGGCCCTTGAGCTTCTTTATGAGTTAAAACAGCAGCTTTAATCTATAAGCCATTAAACCGATTAAGGTCATTGCTTTAATCGGTTTTAAAACTATAGAAAAACCCTGTATAAAGGGCGCACAATTTATATAGCAAGGTTTTAACCTTGCTCCTTGGCCCCAGCATCTCTAGAATGACGGCCAAAATAAAGGCAAGTTGTATTTGCCACCAAGAATTTGATGAGATCGAGAAAACACCATGACTTTCGTTGTTACTGAAAACTGTATCAAGTGTAAATACACCGACTGTGTTGAAGTTTGCCCAGTGGATTGTTTTTACGAAGGCCCTAACTTCCTAGTTATTCACCCTGACGAATGCATCGACTGCGCACTATGTGAGCCAGAGTGTCCAGCTGAAGCAATCTTCAGTGAAGATGAGTTGCCAGCCGGTCAAGAACAGTTCATTGAGATCAACGCAGAACTTGCCGAAGTATGGCCAAACATCACCGAGATGAAAGACAAACTCCCAGATGCGGAAGAATGGGATGGCGTTGAAGGTAAGATTGACCAGCTTGAGCGTTAATCATATCTAAATTGAAGAAACGGCCTACGGGCCGTTTTTTATGGGCAGTAAAAGCTGAGATGAAAGACAAGCTGCCACTCTCCATATTCACAAAGAATGGAAGAGCGTTGAAGGTAAGATTGACCAGCTTGAGCGTTAATCATATCTAAATTGAAGAAACGGCCTACGGGCCGTTTTTTTATG
>JABXIK010000118.1 GCA_013373125.1 Gammaproteobacteria bacterium
GTTTTCGCTACCGGCATTTGATCCATCAGAGTTAACCCCAAGCCACGCAGTAGAGACCAAGCGCCGCCAGATTGGGAGAAACTGGTCGGCAAATAATGACTCATACCGATCGTCAACAACTGGTCGTTCTTTTGCGCCTGTTCGTAGGCTAACAAATGGGAAAGCTGCCCCACTTGATCTCGGCCAAATTCTGCAAAGGTTTGCTGAATGTTTTTTGCTAAAACATACGCATCCCGCAACGCTAGATTAAATCCCTGCCCAGCCACTGGGTGTAAACCATGGGCGGCATTCCCTAATACCACCACATTCTGACGCACCTGCTCACAGGCCTTGGTGAGCGCCAATGGATAACTGGCGCGCGCGCCGATTTTTACTAATCGACCTTTATCGAAGCCCACCGCTTTTTGTAATTGCTGAGTGAATGCCGCGTCATCTAAATCGAGATACTCTTGAGCCTGTGCGCTGTCCATACACCACACCAAGCCATAGCGATTTCCCTGCATCGGCAATAGCGCCAAAGGGCCGCCTAAGGTGAAGCGCTCGTAGGCCCATTGTTGATGGGGTCGATCAAAGCTCACATTACAAATGACAGCACTTTGCTCATAACTGTGACGACTCTGGGCGATGCCTAATTGTCGACACCCTTCACTTTGCGCCCCATCAGCCAGCACCAGTAAACGCGCTTGTATGGTCTCTAGACCGGATTCTGATTGCACATCTAACTGAGCGCCGTCGGCGTTTACGGCATAACGGGTTACGGCTGCTGGCGCCAAAATAGAAAGCTGTTCACTGGCTAATAAGGCTTGTGATAAGACCTGACCGATGGCGCGGTTTGGCAACACATAACCTAGTGCCTCCACATGTTCTTCTTGCGCATGTAAACGCACCCGCCCAAATTGCTGTTGCTGGCTGACCTGAATGTGTTCAATGGCACAACCATGTGAGCCCATGGTACGCCAAATGCCGAGCTCATCCATGATCCGCTGTGTGCCTAATGACAAAGCCGTGGTGCGATCATCAAAGCTGGGCTGTTGTGCGTGATTGATGGATATAGGGTGTTCATCCAACAATGCAACGGACAAACCTTGCTGCATACACTGGCGCAATAACAGAGCAAGACTTGCCCCCACCATGCCCGCGCCAACAATGACCACATCAAATTGCTTAGCCATGCTGTCCCGCCATCAATGCTTCTATATCTGCCACGGTTTTTGGCGCTTCAAAACTTAAAATACTGTGACCATCTTGCGTCACTAAAACATCATCTTCGATGCGAATCCCGATACCACGCCATTTAGCGTCCACCGTTTCGTCATCGGGAGCCACATACAAGCCTGGCTCGATGGTTAACACCATACCCGGCTCTAGCACTCGCCATTCACCGTCTTGCTTATAGGCACCCACGTCATGCACATCCATGCCCAACCAATGACTGGTACGATGCATGTAAAACGGCTTGTACGCCTCTTCTTTGATGAGTGAATCCACATCACCACTCAGCAAACCAAGATCCACCAGACCTTGAGTGAGTACTTGTAGTGCCGCTTCATGCGGGTGATTAAAATGATTACCCGGTTTCACGGCCTCAATGGCCGCAAGTTGAGCATTCAACACCACCTCGTATAGGGCTTTTTGTTCTTTGCTAAATATGCCATTGGCAGGAAAGGTGCGGGTAATGTCGCTGGCGTAATGATTCAATTCACAACCCGCATCGATCAAAATTAAATCCCCATCTTTGATCTGTTGATCATTATGGGTGTAATGCAAAATACAGGCGTTTTCACCACTGCCCACTATGCTGGTGTAAGCATCAAAACGAGAACCTTGCTCGGCACAGTATTGGCGAATGGTGCCCTCCAATTGATACTCAAACATACCCGGCTGCACTCGCGCCATGGCTTGTTGATGAGCATGGGCACTGATACTGGCCGCTTTAGCCATTAGCTCGATTTCTGCCGGACCTTTGATCAAACGAAGTTCATGCAGCAAGGGCTCAATGGCTTGCATGGCGGTTGGTGCTTGCACACCCGTGCGCGCTTTAAGTTTTACTTTTTCAATGGCGTCGATTAAACGCTGATCCCATTGTTTTTCACTGCCCCAAGCGGCATATACCTGATCACAATCACTCATGTACTCAGGCAACTTGTCATCTAATTCTGTGATTGTAAATGCTTCATCCAATGTCAGTTCGGCAATGGCCGCTTCTGGACCCAAGCGGTAACCGGTCCAGATTTCCATTTCTTTCACTTTGGCTTGGCAAAATAAAATAGTGCGACACTGACCCTGTTTCTTCTGCAATACCAAACACGCAGAATCTTCGGTAAAACCGGTTAAATAAAAGAAATCACTGCTTTGACGAAATGGATAGTCAGCATCACGATTACGCAGATGAATATACGCAGAAGGAATCACCGCCACCGAATTATCGGCCATGGCCTGAAAGAGATTTTCTCGATGCTTAACGAAATCCAACATACTCACCTTCGCTTAATGTAATTTGGGTTCTTGTTGTTGATTGAAATGATAAAACATAAACAAGGCCGTCACGCGGGCGTGTTCAACTAATTCGGTGAATAAACGCTCGCTATCTTCGTCAATATCATCTTCTTCGATGCCGTAACTAAAGGCATCGTAATGACGCAGAATCTCGATGACATCGTCATCCAAATCTTGTTCTGCAATACGTCCCGAGGCCCCAAAGCCATCTAAAAAGCCTTTAGACCATTCGGCAAATGCTTGCATGCGTACCGCAAACTCTTCTTCATCGCTGGGTAACAATAACTGGTAATCCAGATCCTGCCCTTGGATCTGTTTGAGCTCATCCTGATAAAAACCCAAAATCGGCAGCTTGCTCTTATCATTCCACGCCTCAGGTAAGGCTAAATACTCGGCACTCTCGGCTAGCCATTGCTCTTTGCTTAATCTGGCCCCTGTGGATAAGTAGCCCGTCAACCAGCCTTGCATGGCCGCAGGCGAGGCCAACGCTCCTTGGCTTAAGGCTATATTGGCATAAAGATCAAAGCGGGAAATTTTACCTGGGCGGTTAGCTGAATCAGACATGAGGCGGGCTCTTACTAAAATACGTCATCCTACCACGGCTGTAATTGACCCACCAAGGCCACAAGATTATATTTACCCCATCTGCCAAATAGGGTGCACAATGGATTCCCCAAGTCTTAAAGACATCAACAAAAAGCTCGATGAGCTGATCAACGCCTTTCAGCGCGAGAAAGATGAAAACCGCATGCTTAGAGCCGAAGCGGAGTCTTGGCAACAAGAGCGTCAACGTTTATTGCAGCAAAATGAATTAGCTCGCAATAAAATTGCCGAAATGCTATCTCGCTTAAAGATGTTGGAGCATGAACCGAATGAGTAAGCCTGAATCCACTGTGAATGTAGAGTTGCTCGGCAAAGAATACCTAGTGGCATGCCCACCGGAAAATCGTTTAGATCTTGAACGCGCAGCGCAGTTACTCAACGCTCGCATGAAAGATATCAAAGACCAAGGCAAGCTATACGGCACCGAACGCGTAGCCATTATGGCGGCGCTTAACCTTGCTTACGACTACCTCAATGCCACCTGTGCCAGCGACAGTACCCAAAGCCAAATCAAGCAAATGAACAACAAAATTGAAGGGGCTTTGGCACAGGATCAGCAGTTGGATTTAGGCGAGTAACACAATACTTTTTGGCAAAATGCAAGGACTTTAATTACGGAGTTTTTGCGGCAAAAGCCTTTCGATTACGTTATAATTTGTCCGCTCTCTGGGGTGTTTGCCAGTCTTTGAAGTCCTCGAGCCTTACTCATTATTTTGGAGGTTCCTAGGCATTGAGGGAGTGCATGTCCGCCTCGAGCGGAAAGCCCGATTCAGTTCTGGAACCGCCACCTTGGACCTTACGGTTCAAGGCCTTTCTCTGACAGCGGCACAGTGGAGAGCCCTTATTTTGACTCACGAATACGACCCAAATGATCGCGCCAGTATTCGCCAACACATGCGCCAATTGCGCAACCAGTTATCCCCACAGCAGCAGCTACAAGCCGCTCGCGAATTAAGCCAAGTTATTCTCAGTCAACCCTGGTTTCAACGCGCCAAGAACCTTGCCGTATATCTCGCTAACGATGGTGAGATGGACCCCATCGTCGTAATGGAAAAAGCCCGCTATCGCAGCAAACAAGTGTTTCTGCCCAGCTTGCACCCCTCACAAAATGGTCATTTATGTTTTGCATCTGTAGATGGTCCACGCATTACCAATAAATTTGGCATCAGCGAGCCAGATCCTAAACGCAATACACTATTGCCTGTGCGCCAACTGGATGTGGTATTGCTGCCATTGGTAGCATTTGATGAAGAAGGTGGTCGCCTAGGTATGGGCGGTGGGTTCTACGATAGAACGTTTGAATTTTTAAAGCAGTCAGGGCTTGGTAAACCCAAACTAATCGGTCTTGCCCATGAGTTTCAAAAAATAGAAAGTTTACCCATTGAAGACTGGGACGTTCCCTTGCATGGCATAGTCACCAACAAACAGGCCTACACCATAAAACGATAAACGCGGTACAACTGCGTTTATCGAATCATGCTTTGGGAAACCTGGGGACGAATATTTTGATCATCACTGTTTGCAGTTAAGCTTGTTGCAACTGCACCCAAAACGAAAACTACACTAATAATGACCATTAGGTCGGGACGTTGAGACTTCATGTTTTTCAGCTCCGGCAGTTACTCTACATCCTGTAAAATCTAAGTTGCCTGTAAGAACTATCCGTAAATGTTTTTGTTGTTATAACTTTAGGCTGTTTAAACAATAATCACCGTGACAAATGTCACAGGTTTCACTGTGCATAGGTAATGTCTTAGGCAATTATCGTGCACACTTGTAACAAGTGTAACCATGGGTGTGCAAAATGTATCCAAGTGGCCCTGAATGTAAAGGTGTGAAATGACCTACTGGCTTTTAAAAAGTGAACCGGATGAGTTCTCCATTAAGGATTTACAACGCAAACACATCGCACGTTGGGATGGCGTAAGAAATCATCAAGCCAAAAACTTTATTAAGTCCATGACCCCTGGCGACCTGGCGTTTTTTTATCATTCCAGTTGCAAAGACATAGGTATTGCTGGTGTGATGGAGGTGGTTTCTGAAGCCTACCCTGATCCTTTAGCCATTGATCCCTCAAGTGTTTACTTTGATGAGAAGTCCCTAAAAGAAAATAAATGGCTCGCCATCGACATGCAACATCACACCACCTTTAAGCATGTTTTAAAGTTGGCGCGCATTAAAAGCTTGGCGTTAAAAGATGAGCGATTGAACGGACTGGCGTTGATTCAAAAAGGCAGTCGTTTATCTGTTATGCCAGTAACGCCTGCTCAATGGCAGTGCTTATTAGAGGTTTGCGAATCAATTTAGGGCATAGCCACATTTTGAGCAGTGACATTTTCAAGCGGGAGTGTGATTTCGAATCGCGTGCCTTGATTCGGCTCGCTGATACACTGTATGCGACCACCTAAGCCTTGGGTCACCAAGTTATAAATGATATGGGTACCTAACCCGCTGCCTCCTTGGCCGCGTTTAGTGGTGACAAACGGATCAAACAGGCGCTTAAGAATACTCTTCTCAATCCCTTGACCATTATCAGTGTAAGTCAGCTGTAAAATGTTATCTAAGATCTTGGCTGAAATATTAATCACGCCTTTTTCGTTCAATTCAAATGCATGATGTAACGAATTCATTATGAGGTTGGTAATGATTTGAGAGATAACACCCGGATCGCAATACAGATTTAAGTCTTCCGGAATCTCAATATGAATTTCGTGCTGTGTGCGTTTGAGTTTAGGGCGCAAAGAAGTCAGGATATCCTGCACATAAGACCTTAATGCAAACAAACGCGGCTCAGAACTGGATTGATCCACCGCTACCGACTTAAATGCTTTCACTAAATCGGCTGCGCGGCGCAAATTGCTCTCAACAATACCAGCACTTTCCAAAATCGCCGAAAGCATATCGGAGAACTGTTTTTTGGTTAGAGTACCGCTGTTAAATGCTTTGCTGATGCGATCAATACTTTCGACCAAGTGACTCACCGCCGTGATGCCCACACCGATGGGCGTATTAATTTCGTGCGCCACACCCGCCACTAACTCTCCAAGTGACGCCATCTTTTCTTGTTCCACTAATTGCTGCTGCGTCATTTTTAGATTATCTAAACTAGTTTCTAACTCCTTGGTACGAGCAAATACCTTGTTTTCCAGCTCCGCATTTAACTCAATAATTTCACTTTCTTTTTCTACGCGAAACGCTTCATGTTCTGTGAGCTTGGCTAGCATAAAATTAAATGCACTGCCCAGTTCCCCCAGTTCATCATCACTAACAATTTCCACCTGACGCCCATAATCCTGCTTGTAGGCCACCTCATGCACCGCAGTCGTTAAGTCTTTTAGCGGTGCCGCTAACTTATTTTGTAAACTGCGAGAGAGCAACCACACCACCAACAAACTGATGGCCAGCACCGGCAACATATACTTGAGTATATTCACGCCAAAATTTGAAAGGTAATTATCGTCTTCGGTGAGATTCAAACGCCCCACTTCTTCACCATCCACTAAAATAGGTAGACGCAATATAAACACGCCGTCACGCCACTCTTGTACTGGGCCACGCTCATAGCTGAAATCCCGTTGTTTTACGCCTTCCTTTTCATAATGAGCAAAATATCGGTAATCCGCTGGGCCATACTTTTTATACACAATGGCGGACTTTACCCCTTCATCCACGGTTAGGGAGCTCAGCAGCATATTCACCGACTCAGGCTGATCAAACACCACCCCAACGGCCGCTGCGTCAGCCAGCAGATTACTCTTTTGCAGCACCCTATGCTCAAGATTGCGCTTAAATTCCCCATAGAAACCCACACCGATGACTAATATCGCCAGTGTCAGCACGCTGATACTGACCACATTAATGATCAGCTGGATTTTGCCGCCAAAGCCAAGCCGGGCATACCATTGCCTCATTTAGGCCCTCATTATTTCCATAGGATTCTTTCCAGTTTAGCCTTTGTTGTGAAAAAAACGCACTTTCCTAATAAGACTAGCAGCAGACTCACAACTTATGGCTAAACTATAAGTAAACAAGGAGTCAGCATGTCAGATTCGGATCTTTTATTTGGGGATGATGACGGACCAGAAGCGGTCCCGGATTCCCCTTGTGCACAGCGACCTAGCTGGCGTATTTTGATCGTGGATGACGAAGAGCAGGTGCACAAGGTCACTTCATTGGTACTGGGCAATTGTCAGTTTGACCAGGCTAGTATTGAGATAGTCCACGCCTACTCCATGGCACAGGCAAAAACCATCCTCAATGAAGAAGCCCCGTTCGCCCTAGCTTTAGTCGATGTGGTCATGGAGACCGATGATGCGGGCTTACAACTGGTGCAATACATACGCGACGACCTTAAAGATAAGAATATCCGCCTTGTACTCAGAACGGGACAGCCCGGACAGGCCCCCGAAGAAACCGTCATTGAAAAATATGACATCAATGACTACAAAAATAAAACCGAACTGACGTCCACTAAATTGCGCACCTTGTTATTCAGTGCATTACGCAGCTATCGTGATATTCGCACCATCGCGGCTAATCGCCAAGGCTTATACAACCTGATAGAAGCCACATCCAAGATAGTGGATACGCATAAGCTACCCGTTTTTGCCAGCGCCGTACTGGAAGAGATTGGCACATTATTAAATTTAGAAGCCGATGCGATCTGCACCCATACCCCCGTGGATGCACTTGCCGCTAAATCTCAACAACAGCATTACGCTATCCTAGCCGCCACAGGCAGCATTAAGCGTTTACTCAATGCCAACGAACAATTACCCGAAGAAATCACCCGCTATTTCGATCAAGCCAAAGTAGAACACAGCAGCATTCATAATCCAGATGTGTATATTGGTTACTACAATATTAAGTCCGCCGGGGAGAATCTTTTGTATGTGCGCCCCAACGCGCAGCTGAATAAAATTGGTTGCCACTTGTTAGATATCTACACCAAATGCGTCGCCATCACCCATAACAATCTGCATCAAAAAGAAGCCATACGCCAATCCCGCCAAGAATTGGTGTATGTACTAAGTGAAACCATTGAGCGGCGTATACCGGATGAAAGTAACCATGTGCGTCGTGTCAGTAAAATGGCCCATTTATTAGCGCAAGCGACAGGACTCAATGACAACACCTGTGAGCGCATCAAATTAGCAGCACCATTGCATGACATTGGCACCATAGGTATTCCAGATTACATACTGACAAAACAAACCAAGTACACAGAATCTGATAAAGCCCTAATGGCCCAACACACAGAAATCGGTGCGAATATATTAGGAAAGTCCGAGCGCCCAGTGTTAAAAATGGCGAGCAAAATTGCCGAACAACACCATGAGTGCTGGGACGGAAGCGGCCATCCAAAAGGCTTAAAAGGGGAAGAGATTGACCTTACTGCACGCATCGTAAGTATTGTAGATGTGATTGATGCATTGGGCTGCCATAAGGCTTACCGCCCAGCTTTTACCAACGCAGAAATAGAAAGCTTCTTAAAAAATGGCAGTGGTAAACAGTTCGATCCAAAACTGGTTGAGATTGCGTTAAAACTCATGCCGGAATTCAAAAAGATACGATTGCAGTTTCCAGATAACAATTAAAAAAGCCGCCTGAAGGCGGTTTTTTTAATTCACGCTTACACAATCAATCGCTTAATTGATTTTTTCCACAAAGCTTTTTGCTAACTCTTGCCCTAGCACTTCTGCGAGACCTTGTACTGCTTTGAATTCCGCTTGCTCACTAGACGCTGCACTCACCCCTTTGGCTTCACGAGTGAAGCTACTTAAGGTGCGGCCATTAGCATCTTCAATACTGACTTTACCGGAAGCAAACACAATGAAACGTCCGCCTTTTTCTACTGGACGTAGATTCGCAGCATAACGGAAGGTTAAATGTGGCGATTGCTTCGAGATACGAAGACCAAGATCGGTCAAGGCTTCCACCAAACCATCGCGCATCTTAGTACCATCTTGATTACTCGGCACAAGATTCACGACCAATGCATCAAATAAATTTTGGATGCGGTCTTCCACTGCCACCAACATTTCATCTTTCGGAACACTGCGATTATTCACGTCCACCAGTTGCATTTGCTCAGACAACTGTTCACGTTGCTCTAACCACTTTAATGCTGGCATCAGACCTTGTAGTTGCTTCAACGTATCTTGATTCGTGGCAATTTTTTGATTCAAATCGGTGACTTTTAAATCTAAATCGCTAATGCGCTGACGTAACTTGCTCGCGGCTTTCACTCGATCCAGATGCACCAAGCTGTAAGCAACCTTGTTGGCTTGATCAACAAAGTTTTCTTCCACCACCACATTGTCGAGTTCCGCATTGGGAATGGTGCTGGTAATGGTATTGCGTACGGTTTTCATCAGCTGAGTTTGCTGACCGGTTTGACGCACCTCTTGAGTGTCTTGGCTAAAGGAACCAGATATAGTCACCTTTAGCTTTTGCACCATGGTCACACGCGCCGCATCTTGTGCCTGCTGAAGTGCACGCGCAGCATCACCATACACTTGAGCACTGCCCACGCCATATACATGGCCACCACGTACCGGCTCATTCACCACCCAATCGGGCGTTGCGCCGCTGGATGACTTTTTACTCGGGTTACTCATGCAACCCGTGAACATTAAACTTGCCGCTACCACGGCCACCATTACACGCATGGGCTTCTACCTTGAAGGTTGTGGTTTAAACGTTTGCTTACCAACCAAAGCTGGATTTTTCTTGAAGCTTTTTAAGTTTCTTCTGGCCGTTCCAAACTTCTTCGTTGGTTTCCATGTTGATCAATTTCAAATCCACTTGATAGGTCGTCACACGATCACCGTCTAACTGATCGACGAAAGAGTTAATGCTGCCAGAAAGTGCAAAATCAGCCGCGGTTTCGTTACCCATAGCTTTTGCATTTTTAGCATTCAGCTCTTGATCAGCACGCTCTTCACGTACATCAGCACGCTCATCTGAGCTGGCGACGAAACGAGCATCACCACTGCGAATAATGGCGCGTTTAAGATCGTTCAAGAAGGTTTCAGCCGAGATGTGCTCGTGGCTCTTATTGCGCACGCGTTGAATAATCACGGTTGGCTTATCGCCACCGTTAGAGCGTTTGAAGTCACGAATCCATGGGAAAGACAGCATGTCGCCGATCATTTCCTCGCTCACCAATTGTGAGTCCTTGTCATTCCATTTATCGGTTAAGGCAATCTCTTGTCCTGCATCCACGCGGTTCACACGGGTGCCGCCACACGCCGTTAATAAAGAGCCACATAGGCCAGCCACAACGGCCATGGTTACAAACTTTTTCATCATTGCTTCCTTATTTTGATGTTTCACTTTTCAATTCAGTTGTTGAGTTTAGCTTATAAGCCCACTTGTTGAGTGGTCTGATTGGCTTTGGTTGGGAAAGTTCTCACTTTCCACACACTCATTTCACCGGCCTTGATATCCACAGATTGGGTCTGTTGCTGCTTCTGCCCCTTGGCAGGCTCAGAATTCAGCGTCACTTGATGCACACCAGGCTTCAGTGGAATACGCGTAATCTTGATTTGATCAGGCAGTAATAACCAATTACGGGTTTCAGCCGCAGAAGAGGCATTAGCCGCAATCTTACCTAAGAAACCAATAACAGCACCGGCATCACCACCCATGGAAGCCGCCTTCGCTGCCGTTAAGTTTTTAAATGCTTCACGGGCCATGGCTTCTTGAATGTCCACGCTGGAATCCAATAATTGCTGCTGCACCGCTAAATGAGCCACAGACTGTCCAGATACTAACGGATAGTCTTTACCTTCAATTTTCACACTGGATTTGCCCGTACCCGAATACGAGGTCACACGGTAATACGGCACAGTAATACGCATACCTTCTTGTAGTACTTGAACCAGACCTAAACCATCTGCCACATCCCAAAGTGGGCCCAAATATTCGCGCTTCACCATGGAGTACTGCATCAACGCCGGAATCACACGACCTTCATAAATCGCACTCATTAAATCCGTAATACCTTTATCCGCATAAAGCGCATAGAACCAAAAACGTTGATCTAGCTGACGTTGCGGATCACCGGTCAAAATTGGATGGATGACCACTTGGCGAGTGTTTGGGTCTGCCGTGAGCAGCATATTCATTTCGTCACGCTCAGGTACCATGCCAGTATGCTCAAGCACCACCAAATGACCCATTTCATTAAAGTCACTTAGTTCTTGGCGCTTAGCCTTGGATAGCTTGCTTTGGCTTAATTTTGGCCACTCATTACGCCAGCCACCTGCTTTTTGCATCATACGAATGGTGTCGAACCAAGCTTGCTCGGTCATTTCTTTCTTCAGGCCATATTGCTCTTGATAACCGCCTTCGTACAAGGAAGCGGCTTTTTGATAGGCCACACGAGCATCGTCGTATTCTTTATATTGCTCGTAAATAATGCCCGCAAGGTAATGCCCAAACGCATCATTACGGTAAACAATTTTATCGCGATCAATGATTTCGCCCGTCAATTTATTAAAGATACGCATTAACTTGGAGAACATGGATTTTTCGCGATCCGCTTGTTCTTGATAGCTGCCTTTCTGGGTTTCGATATCGTTAAGCACCATATCCATACGGCGACTTTCAACACGAGCACCTTCTAAAGCAATATCACGGGTTTTGTTGTCGCCGCTTTGCACCGCCAACATAAGATAATTCAAGGCTTTGTAGTAGTTGATGAACACACGCTCAAAATTAGAGGCGCGGTACGGCCCTTGGCGAGGATTGGACATGGCCGTGGTAAGCATGTCGCTCACACGTTTGGTATAAAGATCTTCTGCAATGCGCTCGGCTGATTCTAATAATCGATTGGACTTTTCATAGTCGCCGGCCAAGTGGTACACCATTCCCAATTCGGTGTAATACAACAAGCGATCATCCCCTTTTGGGTCCAACGCTTTTTCAAATGCGCCAGCCGCTTCTTTGTATTGTCCTTGCTGGGTTAAATCTAACCCTTTGCGCACGTCTTGGCCGTAAGTGGCACAACCGGCTAAACCGATGCTCAACCACAGCAGCACAATGAATTTAAACGACCTAAGCATAACTACTTCGCTCCGTGAATTATTAAAATTATTATTAGGCCACGCAGTTTAGCGGCTATTGCATATCAGTACTAGACTCGCCTTGGTCTTTATAAAAGCGGCGTCATGGCTGTGAGCACCTGCTGCAACTTGGCTGGCTCTTCATTAGCAAGGTGATGACGACCTTGTTCGACAAAGGTCACGTGAAACTCAGAAAACTTTTTCTCCAGCACCAGCATATTGTGGCGATAATCCACCGTGCCATCTTGTGTGCCTTGTATTACATGAATGGCCAAATCTACTGGTTGAGCGGCTTCAATAAAGCGAATCCATTTTTTAAGCGCACCCACCCAATTGGTTTTTAGAAACAACGGCTGCAAAGGGTCTTTATGTTTTATAAATGATAGGAAGTCTAAGTTATGGGAATTTTGTGCAAAATCACGCTTAAGCTGTTTTACAAAAGGGCGCGCCAAATAATAAAAGCATTTTGACATTCGCCAATTTACCGGTCGCACGAGTGGCGCCATCAAATACACTTTGGCAAATGGAGAATCCTTCTGGCTAATACCACGGCTTAATAAATAATTAATAATGACCGCACCGCCTGTGCTCTGCCCCATCACCACAACCGGTGACGGTAAATACTTTTGCAACCACTCAAGCGCTGCACAAAACACCTCATCATATTGTCGGAAAGAATCAATAGCCGCGCGATCACCGGAACTCAAACCATGACCAGGCAAATCATAACTAAAAACATTAAAGCCCTGCTGTAGACAATGTTCTATGACATGATTGTATAAGCCCACATGATCGTAATATCCATGAATTAAAAACACCGTACCTTTTGCATTTTCTTGCTTAAACAGGTGCGCTGAAATATCAAAACCGCTCGCCTGAAATTGCCCCACTACATGCTGCAAACCAATGAATCTCGACTCAAAATCTAAGCCGTAATGCTGATTGTATAAGGTCACAAACTGAGGCATGTCCTTGCCTAATAACTCAAGGCTTAACGCGGGAATCTGCCCTCGTACTTGTTCCGGTGTCCACGGGTTTTCTAGCGTCCCGTCATGCAGTGATAACATATGAGTGTTCCTGTTCGAATGCATAAAGTGAGTTTAGCCGAAAATTCTTGCAGTCTGATGAAGCATCAAGCTTTATGGGCAGATATGGCTTCACGATGCACATGGATAAACTCCTGCGGCATACGCGCAGGGCGCCCACTTTTGAGATCGATACACGCATAGAAGGATTGTGCTCGTATTAACGTCTTGTGATCAGATAAGCGAATCAGCTGAAAACGTCGCGCTGAAGTTAGGCGTTCATCGCTTTCACTGATCCAAGTGGCTAAGCGCAACTCATCTCCAGCATAGGAGGAAGCGAGATAATCAATTTCGGTTCGGGTAATGGCCATGGCGCGAGAAAGGCGCTCATGCATAGACCAATCCATCCCCAAAGATTCAATATGTTGCCAACTGATTTGTTCCAACCACTTCAGGTACACCTGATTATTAGTATGACCCAAGCGATCCGTCTCGGACGCTTGCACCGTGATGTCCATTAGAAATGGATTCGCCAAATCCCA
>JABXIK010000017.1 GCA_013373125.1 Gammaproteobacteria bacterium
GCCACTAGGCGCTGCGGCCCTAGCCGGCACCACCTACCCTATTGATCGTAACTTAACAGCTGAACTTTTGGGTTTTGATGCGCCAACTGAAAACAGCTTGGACAGCGTTTCCGATCGTGACTTTGCTATTGAGTTTACCGCAGCATGTTCCACCATCATGATGCACCTAAGCCGCTTTAGTGAAGAGCTGGTACTTTGGGCCAGCGCGCAGTTTAATTTCATTGATTTGCCAGATCGCTTTTGTACTGGCTCATCCATCATGCCGCAAAAGAAAAACCCAGACGTACCTGAATTAGTACGTGGTAAAGCGGGCCGCATCTTTGGACATTTAATTGGCTTGCTCACGTTAATGAAGTCACAGCCTTTGGCTTACAACAAAGACAACCAAGAAGACAAAGAGCCTCTGTTCGACACCATCGACAATGTAGGCGGCAGCTTACGTGCTTTTGCTGACATGATGCCACACGTAGTATCGAAAAAAGACGTGATGCGCGAAGCCGCACTGCGTGGTTTCTCAACCGCTACCGACTTAGCCGACTACCTTGTCCGTAAAGGCGTACCTTTCCGTGACTCTCACGAAATCGTGGGCAGCGCAGTAGGTTATGGCGTGAAGACAGGTAAAGATTTAGGTGAAATGTCGTTAGAAGAACTGCAACAGTTTGGCGATATGATTACCGATGACGTGTTTGAAGTATTAACACTGGTAGGTTCGGTTGCGGCTCGTGATCACTTAGGCGGTACCGCGCCTAATCAAGTTCGTGCAGCAGCGAAACGTGCGGCTGAGAAATTAACTCAGCGCTAGAAACTATAAAACCGCTTGCTCAATAATGAACAAGCGGTTTTATATTAAATAAATGCAAAGATTTTAGTTAAACTAAAAAATGCCTCGCATTTAACATGCCACCCAACCAAATCAAGGCAATTCTAAAACACCATCCATTTCCACTTCCGCATCTTTTGGAAGCGAAGCAATTCCAATCGCAGCACGAGCAGGATAAGGTTGCTCGAAATACTCAGCCATAATGGCATTTACTTTGGCGAAGTTGCCTAAGTCCGTTAAGAAAATATTTAATTTCGCAATATCTTGCAATGAACCGCCAGCGGCTTCACACACAGCAGACAAATTATCAAACACACGACGTACGTTTGCTTCAAAATCCCCTTCAACCATTTCCATGGTTTCAGGTACTAACGGGATTTGCCCTGAAAGATAAACCGTTTTACCGACTTTTACGGCTTGCGAGTAAGTACCAATAGCTTGTGGTGCTTTATCTGTGTTAATGATTTCTTTCATTGTGCTGTCCTTTTTGTTTTTAATTTTTTTCTCTATTAGTATCTAAAAATAAAGCCGTATCTAAATGCGGCTTTAGCTAATTATTTTCAAACAAATTGTTAATTTTTTTAGGTCGTTACGAGCGCAGATTAGAGGAGGCATAAATTTACAAGAAGAAGTGTTTTATAAATGACGCCTTTGCGTAAATTTATAGCGCTCTATAATCAAGCGCAGTAGACCTTGGCTGTTATCCGGCGTTTTTCAAACGCACAATACGATTAACTGACTTATTCTTACGCAGTTTACGCATCACATCGGCAAGATGTTTACGCCCGTGTACGCCAATACGCAAACTCATGACGCTTAACTTGGCGTCTTTATCATCCACACTAATTTGTTCTAAATTACCATCAGCTTCGGTAACCGCCGCTGCAAGCTGGGCCACTAGACCGCGTCCATTTTCCACCCAAGCACGCAAGGTAACGGAGAAATCTTCTTTAATCTTATCATCCCAAATAAGTGGCAAGCATTTGTCACTTTGATCAAGCAAGTCCAACATGTTTTTACAGGTGTTGGTGTGTACCACTAATCCTCGACCCGAGCTGGAATAACCAACAATTTGATCGCCCGGAATTGGGCTACAGCATTTAGCATAGGTAACCACGCCGCCTTCTTTGCCGTTTATACTGAACACGCCCTCGCTACTGATAGAACTGACGCCGTCTTCTTTGCCTAATACAAACACAGCCAGACGACGGGCAATGGCTTGTGGCGCACGGGAGCCTAAGCCAATTTCTTCTAGCAAGGTATCCAGCTGCTTAACGTTAAATTCTTTTAATAAGTGCTCTAAATGAATGGCATCAATTTCATCCAAGCTTAAGTGGAACATACTTAGCGCGCTGGATAATAAACGGCGACCAAGGTTCACTGACTGATCTTGTTTTTGGTTTTTCAAATAGTGACGAATATTACTACGAGCTTTTGATGTCACTACGAAGTTCAACCAAGATGGATTCGGACTCGCACCCGGCGCGGTAATGATTTCAACACTTTGACCACTGACTAGCTTAGTGCTTAATGGCGCTAACTGCTGATCGATACGGCAGCCAACACACGAATTACCCACATCGGTATGAACGCTGTAAGCAAAGTCCACCACGGTACTTTCTTTTGGCATTTCAACAATGCGCCCTTTCGGTGTGAAGATATAAATATCATCTGGGAATAAATCCACTTTCACACTTTCGATAAATTCTTGAGGATTACCAGCGCGCTGTTGTAACTCTAGTAAGCCTTGTACCCACTGACGTGCTCGTTGGCTGCCTTTACTGTGGGATTCCCCTTCTTCATCCTTGTACAACCAATGGGCCGCAATGCCGTTATGGGCCATGGCTTCCATTTCTTCAGTACGAATTTGAATTTCGATGTGCACCCCACCCAAACCCACAACAGAGGTGTGTAACGATTGATAACCATTGGATTTAGGAATTGCAATGTAATCTTTAAAACGCCCAGGAACAGGCTTGTACTGATTATGAATGAAACCCAATGCACGATAACAACTATCGACGCTATCTACGATAATGCGGAAACCATACACGTCCATGATTTGTTTGAAGGACTTTTTCTGCTCCTTCATTTTGCGGTAAATACTATAGAGGTGTTTTTCGCGACCGATCACCCGAGCATTCAAGCCTTCTTCTTTTAATCGCTTCTTGATGGACTTACTGATCTTATCCACCAACTCACTGCGATTACCCCTAGCGGCTTTTACTGCCTTTTGAATCATGTTGCTGCGCATTGGATGCTTAGCTCTGAAGCATAAGTCTTCTAATTCAATGCGAATATTACTAATGCCAAGGCGGTTGGCGATGGGGGCATAAATTTCTAAGGTTTCGCGAGCGATGCGGCGCTTCTTCTCTGGCGGCATGGAATCCAGAGTACGCATATTGTGAAGGCGGTCAGCCAACTTCACCAAGATAACGCGAATATCACGGGCCATGGCCATGGCCATCTTCTGAAAATTACCCGCTTGTTTATCTTCTTGGCTTTCGAATTTGATGTGTGTGAGCTTACTCACCCCGTCCACTAATTCGGATACGGTTTCACCAAATTGCTGTTCTAAGGCTTCTTTGGGAACGGCTGTGTCTTCGATGACATCATGCAGCATGGCCGCCATTAGGCTTTGTGGGTCCATGTGCATTTCTGAAAGGATATTGGCCACCGCCAGCGGGTGCACAATATATGGATCACCACTACGACGATACTGCCCCTCATGGGCTTGTTCGGCGTAGTAGTAAGCCCGGCAAACCTGATTGATTTGCTCGGGTTCAAGATAGCTGCTTAAGCGCTCGGCTAATGCATCTACTGTGGGCACCCTTTACCTCCTAATGCTGGCTGGCAAAGTAAGGATGCAGTCATACTTACTCTTGCTCAGCAGCTAATGCAGCGGCTTCAGCAGCAGCCATAGAAGCTTGAGTAATCTTACCTTCTGCAATTTCACGTAACGCGATAACAGTTGGCTTGTCGTTTTCTGGCGCTACTAGAGGCTCAGCACCTTGAATGGCGATTTGACGAGCACGCTTGCTGGCCAACATTACAAGTTCAAAACGGTTATCTACGCTTGCTAGGCAATCTTCTACGGTTACGCGCGCCATGCTTTAATCTCTTCGTTAAGGGCAGCGAACTGCCGTTTATCACATAGGATGGGTTAGTTTACAAAAAGCCGCCGTCTTTCGCCAATTGTTTAGCCCTATAAGGGCTGTTTACATAAGCTATGACGGGGTTTCTAAGGTATTTTTAACTCAGTAAGCCGTTAATCATGACTTGATGACGTTCGGTCTGACGGATAATGCTCAAGCGTTCCGCTTGAAAGATGGATTTCAGCTCAGCCAAAGCCACCTCAAAATTGTCATTCACCACCACATAGTCGTACTCATGGAAGTGGCTCATTTCGCTGATGGCTTCATTCATACGGTTCATGATCACCTCTTCGCTGTCCTGTCCACGACCGGTCAAACGATCCAGTAACGCCTGACGTGATGGCGGCAAGATGAAAATACTCACGGCATCCGGCATCAAGCGACGCACTTGTTGTGCACCTTGCCAGTCGATCTCAAGAATTACATCGATACCTGTGGCAAGTTGCTGTTGCACCGCGCTTTGGCTGGTACCGTAGTAATTACCAAATACTTGGGCGTGCTCAAGAAAATCGCCCTTCTCAATCAAGGCTTCAAATTGGCTCTTTTCCACAAAGTGGTAATGCTTGCCATCTTCTTCGCCTGGGCGCATCGGGCGTGTGGTGTGACTCACCGAAACTGCGATGTTGTCAGATTGCTGCAATAGCACATTCAACAGGCTGGTTTTTCCTGTACCCGAAGCAGCACTGACTATGTATAAAGTTCCGGCGGTCATAATAGAGTCTCAACAACAGACAAGGTTAATAAGGGTTAGACCCTGTATAATAGCAAGGTTTTTAGCCTGGCAAAAATCGGCCATTAACCAACTAAGCTAAAATGTTCGGCCAATTGATGTACTTCCATGGGCATGGCCAGCAAGTAACCTTGCGCTTCGTTACACCCTAACTGAGCCAACATGGCTCGTTGCTCATCGGTTTCAACGCCTTCTGCTACCACGGTCATATCAAATCCCTGAGTCATGGTAATGATGGCTTGCACAATAGCATGGGATTTTTTATCGCGAGTAATATAGTGAATGAACGAGCGATCAATTTTCACTTCATCGATTGGCAAGTCACGCAAGATTACCAAAGAGGTATATCCGGTTCCAAAATCGTCCACAGAGAATCGGATGCCTTTTTGCTTTAAACGCTTAATCACACTGACGCTTTTAGTAATGTCATCCAGAGCAGCGGTTTCGGTAATTTCGATTTGTAATAATGGCGCTAATTCCTCTGCTTTATTAATTTGCACCATGAGTTTTTCCATGAGCAAGGTGGAGTTAAATTCCACCGCAGAAATATTAATAGAGACTCGCGGAATCACGCCATCCAGCAATCCAAAACCACCCAATTCTTGTTGCGCACGCTTAAGCACAAACGCCGAAATTTTATCGCACAGATTATTCTCTTCAGCCAATTCAATAAATTGATCCGGTGGAATAAAACCCAGTCTTGGATGACGCCAACGAATTAAGACCTCAACACCAGTTAAGTTGTTTGAACGTAGATCGTATTGCGGCTGATACACCAAACTTAAATGTTCATTTTTCAATGCCAAGCGTAAATCTTGTAATAACAACTGACGCTCGGTTTCTTGTTTGGATAACTCTTGATTAAAAAACTGAATGCCGCTGTTCTCTAACTTGGCTTTAGTTAAAGCGGAATTGGCAGATGACATTAAAAGCTTGGCGGTACGGCCATCATTGGGCTCTATCGCCACCCCCATAGCACAATCAATTTCTAAATGATTCGCTCGTGCATTGGTATCAAATAACTGACGAAATTGATTAATAGCACTGTCTACATGTTCTTCGCCTTTCGTCACAACCTGTGCGATCGCAAATTGATCTGGCCCTAAACGCCCCATTAAAACGCTGGCACTGTAATGGGTCTTTAAACGCTGTGCGAATGACGTCAGGATTTTATCGGCACCATCAAACCCCAATGAATGGTTTAACTTAGAAAACCCTACAATATCTAGGTACATAAGCACCACTTGCTGATCCTCAGCACGCAGATGCAGACGTTGATCCAGTATTTGCTGAAAGGTGAAATGGCGCGCAAGGCCCGTCAGCGAGTCCATTTGATTTAACGCTTCGATGGTACGAAACGCGTTGGAGACCAATACAAATAATAATGCAGCAGTCACCACCACAAACAACCAGCCTTTTAAGGTCTGGGCTTGCGTCATGAAGTTCACATCATGAATTAACAGCTCTAAGGCTTTATCAGAAAATACAATCCACAGCGCAGCAAACACTGCATACAAAATGGTAATACGTAATGCCGAGGCAAGGGATTTAGGCATAGACTGGTCACATCAAACATCTTAATCACAGTCTAGCAGAGCTGCTTTAGCTGAACAGACGGAATCTGGGGTGAAAATGGTCAGAATTGGCCGACCTCAACATAAGCAAAACCGAGCCAACAACCACCTGCTTATAATATGTGCAATAAGCCGGCAGTTGTATTGATTCTCAGCCGGGAAGGTCGGCTACTCGATGTTTTGCACTTGCTCACGCATTTGCTCAATCAACACTTTTAGCTCCACAGCAATTTGCGTGGTCAGATGACTAATGGATTTACTGCTTAGAGTGTTGGCCTCACGATTCAGCTCTTGCATCATGAAATCTAAGCGACGACCCACGGCCCCTTTTTGCTTGAGGATACGGGACACTTCAGCAAGATGGGCGTCTAAGCGATCCAACTCTTCATCCACATCTGCTTTTTGTAAGATGATGATCATTTCTTGCTCGAATCGATCCGGCTCTACTTGCAGTTTTAAATCCGCCAACTTATCCAGCAAGTGCTGACGTTGGGCCGTTAAAATTTCAGGCAAAATGGCTTTCACCTTTTCCACTTCGGCAGCAATCCCATCTAAGCGCTGTAGGATAAACTGTGTTAACGCCAAGCCTTCGCGTTCACGCATAGCAACCAATTGCTCAAGGGCTTGATGAAAACCATTTAAAGCATCTTGCTCCACTTGTGCTTGATCAAAACTAGGTTGTACCAATACACCAGGCCATTTGAGAATCTCCAGCGCATCTAATGCGTTACCTGGTCCAATCACGGCATGCACTTGATCAGCCGCGGCATTAAGTTGGGCAACTAACGCTTCGTTGATGCTTAAGTTTTGCTCTTGCTGAGCCGGCGTGAACTTCAAACTGCATTCCACTTTGCCGCGCTGTAATCCTTTGCGCAGAACTTCACGCACAGGCGCTTCAACAGCTTTTAAAGATTCAGGCAAACGAAAGTGCAATTCTAAATAGCGGGAATTCACCGAGCGAATTTCCCAAGTATAAGTACCCGTTGCAGTCACATTATCCACACGGGCAAACGCAGTCATGCTGTGCATGGAGGCATTCCTTGATAAAACGTAAGGAAATTCTACCTAGCCTTAGGCCATAGCGCGAGGTGTTCGTGCTCATCTATACCTGAACAAGTCTATTCACCACACAAGAAAACCAAATCCACCTTGGCCTTGAGGCTAAGGCCAGTATAATGGCCTCAAATTTCTTATATAGAGAACACCATGAGACCAAGCGGACGCTCCCTCGACCAACTACGCGACGTAAAAATCACCCGTAATTTCACCAAACACGCCGAAGGCTCTGTTTTGGTTGAATTTGGCGATACCAAAGTCATTTGTACTGCCAGCGTCGAAACTCGCGTACCTGGCTTTTTACGTGGCCAAGGTCAAGGCTGGGTAACCGCTGAATACGGCATGTTGCCACGTTCCACTGGCACCCGCATGATCCGTGAAGCCGCCAAAGGTAAACAAAGCGGTCGTACTGTGGAGATCAGTCGCTTAATTGGTCGCTCTTTACGTGCAGCCATCGATCTTGAAGCCCTAGGTGAAAACAGCATCACCATCGACTGTGATGTGATCCAAGCAGATGGCGGCACTCGTACTGCTTCTATCACAGGTGCATGTGTTGCATTAATGGATGCCATTAATCACATGATGGAAAATGGCCAACTAAAGACCAACCCGGTGAAACACCTGATCGGGGCGGTATCCGTGGGCATCTATAATGGCGAAGCCGTGTTGGACTTGGATTACGCCGAAGACAGCAATGCCGAAACGGATCTAAACGTCATCATGGCGGATAACGGTGGTTTCATCGAAATTCAAGGCACCGCAGAAGGGGAGCCTTTCCAACCCAATGAGCTTACAGCCATGTTGGAACTTGCTAAAAAAGGCATTGCCGAATTAACTCAAATTCAGCAAGCTGCACTAGCAAAATAATTAATGAACCAAGCGTAAGGAGCATTCTATGGGTTCAGCGTCAGTTCAAATTGGTTTATTACTGGTTAACGCCATTGCCGGATTTTTCTTGTTCGTCGTATTACTGCGTTTTCTATTACAAGCGGTGCGCGCGGATTTTTACAATCCTATCAGCCAATTTGTGGTGAAAGCCACGAACCCATTTATCGTGCCTTTGCGCAAAGTGATCCCTGGCTTTGCTGGATTTGATTGGGCGGCCATCGTGTTGCTAATCATCGTACAGATGATTGCCATCTCCTTGAGCCTACTGATTGCAGGTTACGGCTTGCCTTACGCCAGCATTGCCATTTGGGCACTGTTAGGAACAGCAGGACTATTCTTAAAACTGTATTTTTGGGGATTACTTATCAGTGTGATCGCTAGCTGGTTAGCCCCGCAAAGTTACAATCCGGCATTGATGTTATTACGCCAGCTTTTAGAACCTGTCATGGCGCCTATTCGTAAGTTGCTGCCAGACATGGGTGGCTTCGACATCAGCCCAATCATTTTATTTTTAGTGATTAACGTCTTTGAAATCATCTTGATTGCCACCGCCCGCGAAACCGGTGCACCTGGCTTCATCATTGGCTTGTAAACCAATCCAATAAACTAAAAAGACGGATTTTTTGCGCGCAGTCACGTACACTGCGCGTTTTTGTAAGACTCTGAATTCTAGGACCAATTGAATGCCGCAAGACATCCCTGCTAATTCAGTTGGCGTAGTCACGCCCCAGATTGCGACCTTTGATGAACCTTTAGAACTGCGCAGTGGCAAAGTTCTAGAAAGCTATCAACTGGTATATGAAACCTATGGGGAACTCAACGCCGACAAATCCAATGCCGTATTAATCTGTCATGCCTTAAGTGGCCACCATCACGCGGCAGGTTATCACAGCATGGACGACAAAAAGCCCGGCTGGTGGGATAGCTGTATTGGTCCAGGCAAAGCCATTGATACCAACAAATTCTTTGTCATTGCCCTTAACAACCTTGGTGGCTGTCACGGCAGCACAGGGCCAACGTCTATAAATCCAGCAACGGGTGAGCCTTATGGCAGTGATTTTCCCATGGTACGTGTCCGCGACTGGGTGGAAAGTCAAGCTCGTCTAGCCGATTACCTAGGCATCGAAAAATTCGCCGCCGTTGTGGGTGGCAGCTTGGGCGGTATGCAGGCATTACGCTGGAGCATTCAATACCCTGAGCGTTTGCATTACAGCGTCGTGATTGCCTCGGCACCGAAGCTCAGCGCACAAAACATTGCCTTCAATGAAGTAGCTCGTAACGCCATCATGAAAGACCCTGAGTTCCATGACGGTCACTACCTTAAGCACAACACCCTACCCAAAGCCGGCTTGATGCAAGCGCGTATGCTTGCCCACTTAACCTATTTAAGTGACGACGCCATGGGTGAAAAATTCGGGCGTGACATGAAAAGCGATGAAGTGCGTTACGACTACTCACCCGAATTCGAAGTAGAGAGTTACCTGCATTATCAAGGTGAGAAATTCTCTACCACCTTTGATGCCAACACCTACTTGTTAATGACAAAAGCGTTGGATTATTTCGATCCGGCTCAGTATTACGAAAATGATTTGGCGAAATGTTTAAGCCACGCTCAATGTAAGTTCTTAGTTGTGAGCTTTACGACCGACTGGCGCTTTAGCCCAGAACGTAGCGAAGAAATTGTGGATGCATTAATCGAAGCCGATAAAGAAGTGACTTACGCCCGTATCGAATCTGAAAAAGGCCACGATGCCTTTTTAATTCCGATTCCGCGCTATGTCTCTTTATTCAGTGCCTACATGAATCGTGTTGCGAAGGAGCTTGCCCTATGACATTACGCAGCGATTTAAATTTGATTCAACAATGGATTCAACCCAACAGCCAAGTCTTAGATTTGGGTTGCGGCCAAGGGGAATTATTAGAATTCCTTAAATACCAAAAAGCCTGCCAAGTTTACGGTTTAGAAATTCACCCAGACAGTATCGTAAGCTGTGTAGAAAAAGGCTTAAGCGTTATTGAGCACGATTTAAATAACGGTTTAAAGCATTTTAAAGATGGCTCAGTCGATACCGTAGTCATGACGCAGGCCTTGCAAGCGGTACGCCGCCCAGACTTATTGTTAGATGACATGTTGCGCGTGGGCAAAGAAGCCATTATCACCTTTCCAAATTTTGGTTACTGGCGTACCCGCTTGTACCTGGTGAGCAAGGGGGCTATGCCCATGTCGAAAACCTTGCCATATAACTGGTATGACACGCCCAATATTCATATGTGTACATTCCACGACTTTGAAAACCTATGTCGTGATAAGCAATTAACCATATTGGATCGCACCGTGGTGGATAGCACCCATGAAGAATCGCTATCCACGCGTTTATGGCCTAACCTATTAGGTGAAATCGCCATGTATCGCGTAACCCGTTAGGAGTGAAAGATGCGTTTATTCATAGCCTTAAGTTTATTATTACTCTCAAGTCTAAGTGCTGCCGATAATCAAGGTGAACAAAAACAAGTCTTCGGCGATTATGAAATTCACTACATAGGTTTAACCAGTAGCGAGCTAGATAAAAACGTGGCAAAGCTGTATGGCATTGAACGTAGCCGCAATATTGGTTTTTTAAACATCAGCGTATTAAAAAAAGGCCAAGGGCCGTTGCCGGTTGCGTGGAATGCCAAAATCAAAGGCACCATGTTTAATCTAATTGGCCAAAGCCGTGAGCTGAGCTTTACACGCGTACAAGAAACCAGTGCGCTGTATTTTTACAGCACCTTCGATTTTTATGATCAAGACATGTATCGCTTTGATTTAAAAGTCACCCCTGAAGGCAGTAATCGTACTTTTGATGTGAAATTCTCTCAGCGTTTCTATCGCGGAGAATAACATCCAGCGTCAGGGCAACTAATTGCTCTGACATTTTCATTTCGTTATTTCATCATCTAGTGTTATTTCTATGAGCAAACCCCAAATCGTTCTGGCCAGTGGCAACAAAGGCAAACTTGTTGAACTTCAAAATGCATTAGATGACTTTGATGTGGCGCTAATCCCACAAAGCGAATTCGACGTTACCGATGCCGATGAAACCGGCTTAAGCTTTATCGAAAACGCCATTCTTAAAGCCCGTCACGCATCCTTAGCAACTGGCTTACCCGCATTAGCTGATGACAGCGGTTTAGAAGTGGATGCCTTAGACGGCGCCCCTGGAATTTATAGTGCGCGCTACAGCATCATGGATGGCGAAACGGGCCCAGCCAGTGATGAAAAAAACAATCAAAAACTGCTAAACGCCTTAAAAGGTGTTCAACCTGAAAATCGCACCGCGCGTTTTCATTGCGTACTGGCGTATGTGCGTCATGCAAAAGATCCCAACCCGCTTATTTGCCAAGGGGCTTGGGAAGGTAGCATTCAAACGGAATTAGACGGACATGGTGGCTTTGGCTATGACCCATTATTTTTCATTCAAGAACTGAATTGCACATCAGCACAGTTAAGCAAAGAAGAAAAAAATAAAATCAGTCATCGTGGCAAAGCCATCGAGCAACTCAAAAAGCAGTTCCGCCTGTAATGACCTCAACATCGTTGCTCACGCTACCGCCACTTTCCTTATACATTCATGTGCCTTGGTGCGTGCGCAAATGCCCTTACTGTGATTTCAATAGTCATAAAGCGGATGCGGATTTGCCCGAGCAGGAATATGTATCAGCTTTATTAGATGACCTAGATACTGACCTTGCTTGGTTGCAACAACAAGGCGTGAGCGAACGTCCTATTCACAGTATTTTTATTGGCGGCGGCACGCCTTCATTATTAAGCGTGGCGGCCTATGAGCGTTTATTTCGCGAATTACAGCAGCGCCTTACCTTTAGTGACGACATTGAAATTACCATGGAGGCCAATCCCGGCACATTTGAAGCAGAAAAATTCAAAGGTTATCGCCAGCTTGGTATTAATCGTTTATCCATTGGCATTCAAAGTTTTCAAGATCACCAATTAAAACACCTAGGTCGTATTCATTCTGGGCAAGAAGCGATGAATGCGGTAAATATGGCCAAAGACGCAGGCTTTGAAAACTTTAACTTAGACTTCATGCATGGCTTGCCTGACCAAACACTTGAGCAAGCGCTGAATGATTTACAAAAAGGCATTGATCTTGGCCCTACCCATTTAAGCTGGTATCAATTAACCATAGAACCTAATACGGAATTCTTTAAACGCCCGCCTAAATTGCCACAAGATGAGACCTTGTGGGCAATCCAAGAAGCAGGACAAGCCTTGTTAGCAGAAAATGGTTACGAGCAATACGAAATTTCAGCCTATGCCAAACCCAACAAACAAGCGAAACACAATTTAAATTATTGGCAGTTTGGAGATTATTTAGGCATCGGCGCCGGTGCCCATGGCAAACTCACCATTCCCCATGAAGATATTCAGCAAAGTAAAATTTATCGCACCGCAAAAACTCGCTTGCCTAAAGATTACTTGAATCTCGCCAAACGCTTTTTAGTGCTGCAAGACAACATCGAACCAGAAGATCGGGATCTTGAGTTTTTAATGAATGCTTTACGCTTATTTCACGGTGTGGATAAAAAACTATTCAGTGAACGCACAGGCTTAGATTATTCCTGTATTGAATCCAATGTGCAGTCACTCATTAAGCGCGGCTTATTAGAAGATGGGGATATATTAAAAACCACGTCACAAGGACAGCTGTTTTTAAATGAATTACTTGAGAGTTTCTTATAAATAAAAAGGGAGCAAAGCTCCCTTTTTATTTTATTTAAATCCGAGTATTGAATTACTCAGCACCGGCCGCTTTCAATGCTTCGGCATAAGGCTTGCCCGGCGCGTGAGATGCAATCACCGCTAGTGCACTTTCACCTTCTAGGTTTTTCGCGCTCACGTTATGACCTTCTTCTTTAAAGAACGCAACAAACTCAGCAAAAGTTTCAGCCGTCATATGCTGATAGGCTTTAATGAGATTAATAAAATCCACATCGGTACCGTCATAGCTTTCGCTTTCTAAGAAGAAACGCATGCTTTCTTCTGTCCATTCGCCACCAAATACTTTTTGCTTATCTTTTTTTAAAGACATGTTACTTACCTATTTAAACTTATTTTATTGAATACGAGTGTAAATGAGATCCCACACACCATGGCCTAACTTTTCACCACGGTTTTCGAATTTGGTTAATGGTCGAAAATCTGGGCGCGGGTGGTATTCGCCTTTACCCGCTGCATTTTCATAGCCTTCTGCCACTTCCATGACTTCCATCATATGCTCGGCATAGTTTTCCCAATCAGTCGCCATGTGAAAGGTGCCACCAATTTTTAATTTCTTACGGATAGTTTGCGCAAATTCTGGCTGTACAATACGGCGTTTGTGATGACGCTTCTTATGCCAAGGATCGGGGAAATACAACTGCATAGTTTGTAAAGAGGCATCCGGAATACATTGCGCCAGCACTTCAATGGCATCGCATTCAAACACGCGGATATTATTTAAGTTCAATTCTTCCGCATCGCGCAGTAAACGAGCCACACCCGGCGTATGCACTTCGATGCCAATGTAGTTCAAGTTTGGATTGGCTTGGCACATCTCCACCAAGCTTTTACCCATGCCAAACCCAATCTCCAAAACCACAGGGTTATCGTTACCAAATACTTTCGCGTAATCCAGCATACCCATGTCTAAAGTCAGACCCTTCTCACTCATGTGGCGAGCATAGGTATCCCGTTGCAATTCGGTCATTCGACCGGCGCGTACAACAAAGCTTTTAATACGCTTAGCAAACGGCACGTCTTTAGGCGTGCCGTGTTCGTCTTTCTCAATTGGGTTTTGCTTATCTGTCATATCAATCTCATTGAGGCTGCTTGAAAGATGCCACTAACAAACACAGCCAGCCAACTAATAGGGCGATACCACCAATTGGGGTGATCATGCCCAAGGCCTTAATTTGGGAGGCCGCCATTATATATAAACTGCCACTGAACAATAGGATACCCAGCATAAAACTCACACATGCCCACTGAACGGCCACCCAAATTGGCCATTGACGCAATGCAAACGCCAATATGAGCAATACGCCACCATGCAGCATCTGATACTTCACACCCGTATCCATCCACAAAAGTGCCTGATGACTCAAAATGTGCTTCAAACCATGGGCCGCGAAGGCACCAATGGTCACACTGGCAAAACCAATGAGTGCAGCGATAGCAAGGACATTACGAGAGGTGATTAAGGTATTCAACATGGTCAAATTCTAAAACGAAGCGGTTTATTTCAAGGGGTATGATACCAGAGTCTAGCCCATAGGCCGCGGCGGTTAAAAACCCCCATAAAAAAAGGCCCGCTAAGCGAGCCTTTTTGATTCGATGATAGGGGATTAAGCGTCTGCTTCAATCAAGCCCTTCACCTTATTCATGGCGTTTTTCTCAAGCTGGCGAATACGCTCAGCCGATACACCATATTCCGCCGCTAACTCATGTAGCGTGGCTTTTTCTTCGTGTAACCAGCGACGCATTAATATGTCTTTGCTACGATCATCCAGTTGCAACATGGCGTCTTGCAAACGAGTGGTGCTGTCTTGTTCATAGTCAGCATTCTCAATGGCCATGGCTGGGTCAAAGCTATGATCTTCTATGAAGTTCACAGGGGCTTGGTAAGCCGCATCATCGTCATCGGCTACTGGGCTATCAAATGCGGTGTCATGGGAGGTTAAACGCCCTTCCATTTCTTTCACTTCTTTCAGTGAGACACCAAGATCATCAGCGATGGTTTGCGCTTCAGACTCATTCAACCAACCCATTTTTTTCTTAGCGCTGCGCAAGTTGAAGAACAACTTACGTTGGGCCTTAGTGGTGGCCACTTTAACGATGCGCCAATTTTTCAGGATAAATTCGTGGATTTCCGCTTTGATCCAGTGAACCGCAAAGCTCACAAGACGCACACCCACTTCTGGGTTAAAGCGTTTAACTGCCTTCATTAAGCCCACATTACCTTCTTGGATCAGGTCAGACTGGTTCAGACCATAACCGCTGTAGCTCTTGGCAATGTGCACAACAAAGCGCAGGTGCGAGACAACCAAATGACGGGCTGCGTCTAGGTCATCTTCGTAATATAGGCGTTCCGCTAATTCTTTCTCTTCTTCAGCGGTCAACACAGCAATGCCGCCGATCGCGTTTAAGTAGCCATCTAGGTCGCGACCTGGAGTAAGACTAGCGATATTTTGGGCCATCAAGCTTGTGTTCATTGTTTAGGTGCTCTCCTATTTCATTAACATTCGGCACTTGGACGAGATGCAGTGTAGCATCGTGATTTTAGAGCGCCAAGGCCTCAGCTAGTTCCATTTAATTATATGTTAGCAACTATTTGTTTCTGTGCTGAAACATTGAGAATCTCAGTAAAATCAGGGCTCTATGGTACTTAAATGACGGGATACCGCTAACCAAGCGCCCAACCACCCAAGAATGACACCGTCAAAAATCAGCAGCAGGCTGTCACTGAACCCTAAACCCTTGAGGCTGAAATCACTACCGTACAGGCTAATCAGTTGCTCCACCGGCCCTGAGAGCCAAAAAAGCCCGATACTAAGGAGTATCCAAGCAATTATCCCGCCACCAAGCCCAAACCACAGGCCTGTGTATAAAAATGGACGACGTACGAATGCATCGGTGCCGCCCACTAATTTCACTACACGGATTTCATCGCGGCGATTTTCAATAGATAAGCGGATGGTATTACCTATGATCAACAGTACCGCCAACCCTAATAAAGCCGCCAGCGCCCATACTAATCGCTGGCCCAGCTCCATAAATTGATACAAGCGCTTCACCCAGATGAGATCAAGCTGCACGGAGTCCACATGACGCAAGGCTTCTAGCTTTTGCTGTAGCTGCTCTAAGCCATTCTCATCTTGGCTATTTAAGCGAGGAATCACGCTGATCACACCTGGTAAAGGGTTATCATCCAAGCCAAAAATCACGTCACTCAAACCGGTAGAAACACTGAATTCTTTTAGGGCTTGCTCTGGGCTGATGTACACAGCCGAGCTCACATTGGGGAAGTCTGCAATCTCGGCGGTTAACTCATCGGCGAATCGCGACATGACGCCCTTCTTGAGATACACGCTGATTTGACTGGATTGATCCCAGTTGCGACTCAGTTGTTTGACGTTTTCTAGGGCAACATACAAGGTCATGGGCAATGACAGGGCGATAGCGAGTACTAACCACGTCATTAAACTTGCGGCTGGAGCAGCGAGTAACCGCTTCAGACTGTCCACCGCCATCAATTTATGATGTTGGATATAGGCCGAGCCTTGGCTTTGCATGGTGACTCGACTTTGTTGGTTACTAGCAGACGGTTTAGCCACGCACGCCTCCCGCAGCTCGCTCACCGGCCAGACGACCTTGGTTCAAGCCAATAACGCGATAATCCATGCGATTAATCAACGCCAAGTCATGGCTGGCTACCAATACCGATACGCCCACTCCATTGAACTGCTCGAATAGCCCCATGATTTCCCCAGAGAGTTTCGGGTCAAGGTTACCAGTTGGCTCATCCGCCAGGATCAGGCTGGGTTTGTTCACCACAGCACGGGCAATGCCCACCCGTTGTTGCTCACCGCCGCTGAGTTCTATGGGGTTTTGTTTTTCTTTACTGAGTAAACCCACCTTGTCTAAGGCGGCTCGAACCCGACGCTCAAGGTCGCGACTGGTATAACCACTAATGCGCAAGGGTAAGGCCACGTTCTCGAAAACACTGCGATCAAACAATAATTGGTGATTTTGGAACACCACGCCCACGCGGCGACGATGGTAAGGAATTTGACTGTTGGCAACTCGGGCAAGGTTCACCCCATCCACCAGCACTTGGCCTTGGCTGGCCTTTTCCATCAGCATGATGAGTTTTAACAGGGTGGATTTACCGGCCCCAGAATGTCCCGTAAGAAAGGCCATTTCCCCTTGGGCAAGTTCAAAACTGAGATCCGTTAATGCTTGGTGTCCGCCGGGATAACTTTTGCTGACCCGATCAAATCGAACGTGTGCCACTAGACCACCCTGTTAATTTATTATTTTTTTACGTGACTAATCTTCCGCAAATAATGCGTTGATGAACTCTTCGCGATCAAATGGTCGCAAGTCATCAATCTGCTCACCCACACCGATAAAGCGCACGGGCAAGGCTAACTCTTTGGCGATGGCGAAAATGACCCCACCTTTGGCGGTACCATCTAACTTACTTAAGCTGATACTGGTCACACCAACCGCTTGTTGAAATAACTTAGCTTGGCTTAATGCGTTTTGGCCTGTGCCTGCATCCAACACCAACATGACTTCATGAGGTGCGGACTCATCGATTTTCTTCATGACTCGCACCACTTTTTCAAGCTCTTGCATGAGGTGCGATTTATTTTGCAAGCGCCCAGCGGTATCGGCGATTAATACATCAACACCTTTGGCTTTGGCACTTTGCACGGCATCGAAAATGACAGAGGCGCTATCCGCACCTGTGTGCTGCGCCACCACAGGAACATTATTACGCTCGCCCCAGGTTTGTAATTGCTCAACAGCCGCCGCGCGGAACGTATCGCCAGCAGCCAACATGACAGACTTACCTTGGGCTTGAAAGCGCTTAGCCATTTTGCCGATGGTGGTGGTTTTACCTACACCGTTAACACCCACCATGAGAATCACGTAAGGGGTTTTGCTTGCATCGATTTCAAGCGGTGCATGACAGGGCGCTAATAATTCTGTGAGACTCACTTTTAGTGCTTCATACAAAGCACCGGAGTCTTTTAATTCTTTACGCGACGAACGCTCAGTAAGATCCGCAATGATTTCTTGTGTAGCGGCCACTCCAATATCGGCCATAAGCAATTGGGTTTCGATTTCTTCTAGTAAATCGTCATCAATTTCTTTTTTGCCAAGCAGCAAATCCCCTAAACCATCCGCCAAACCTGAACGGGTACGAGATAAACCGGCTTTAATCCGTGCAAAAATACTGGCCTTACTGGGTTCCGCTGCAACCTCTGTGGTCTCAACTGCTTGTGGCGCCGGCTCGGCTACTTCTTGGGGCTGGGATACTTCGGCCTCAACTGTGCTGTTGTGTGTCTCGGCGTTAACGGCATCTTCCGCCTTTTTTTTGGATTTTCCCCAACCAAACATGGGCCTTGTTCCACCTAGTGCTATAAAAGGGCTATCCTAACATTAGTCGCCTTTAAATACCGCTATGAGTTAGGCCAGCCATCACAATTTTCATCACAGCAGCGTAAGGATACGGTATGCCAGTTGATCATCAGCCCACCTTTAGCCGAACCAGCCTCAACCTGCTTATTCTGGTGTGTGTGGTGCTGATACTCATATTCGGTCAAAGCGGGCAAAGTGACAGCGAAATCGACATGCCTCCTGCCCCCAACTTACAAGTGAGTATTTGGCAAACCGATAGCGGTGCACAAGTGTGGTTTAACCCGTTAATGTCGGAGCACATCCACATTCAACTGCATTATCTTGCAGGTTTTGGCTACAACCAGGATAAATATCCTGCTGGAACCACTCAATTGCTGGTGAATTTACTCAATCATCAAGCACGCCTACAAGACCTACCCATTCGCTTTAATTTCGATACCGACTTTTTAGAGGCCGAACTTACGTTAAATACCGATGCGTTACTCATGCGCGAGCAAATTCAACGAACAAAATTATTATTACTGCGCCCTTTACTCGACAACGAAACACTGCAAGCAGCTAAACAACAACTGTCTTCTGCTAACGATGCCCTATGGCAACAGGCCTATGAAGATCATGCATACGCCGGCCCTAAATCTGGAACCGCTGAAACCCTAGGTGGCATTCATCGAGGCCTACTCCAAAAATTTCAACAGACTCACATGCATCCACAACGACTCTTTGCCAGCATTGTTGGCGATATCAACGAGCAAGCAGCGCAAGTGATCATGGAAAGTTTGCTACCTGCCAGCATCTACCCTGCCAGTGACGCCAGCATTCAAGACCCTTTACCCAAGAGCCAAATGCAAAGTGCCAGCTTAGGATTAGTGATTTTACCGGGCAGCTACGATCACCCTAAACAACTGGCACAACAACTCATGCTGCTGGAAACCTTAAAGCAATTGCAGCCTACCCAAATGAAACTCATTTCCGGCAACGTCAATAACACTTTACTGGTGCAACAATGGCCCAGCTTGCTAAGCGCCATGGACAATCCACCGGATTCCGATATGATGCGCGAAGCAAAACGCCAGCGTATAAAAGCCTGCATCGAACAAAGCCAACAAGGGCAAACATTAAGTCACTTATTGGTTTGGTTAAATCGCTATCACTTACCTAGCAATTTTCTGCAACAACAGTTTAGCGTAATAAAAGATTGGTCCGAGCAAGACTGGCAAGCCGCCACCAAGTGGTTACTCGACACACAGTAATAAACACAATTAAGGTATTTCATGGCCAAAGCATCAGGTAATCGACTGCGCATCATAGGTGGTCAATGGCGCTCACGCATGCTCCCATTTCCGGATGTTGAAGGTCTTCGCCCCACCACTGATCGTGTCCGTGAAACAGTATTTAATTGGTTACAACCTTACTTACCTGGGGCCCGCGTATTGGACGTGTTCGCAGGTTCGGGCGCTTTAGGATTTGAAGCGCTTTCGCGCGAAGCCGAACAGGTGACATTTTTTGAAAAGCACCCAACGGCTGCTAAACAGTTACAAGACAATGCCAAAACATTACAAGCTAATAATGCTCGCATTCAACAAGGGGATGCCCTGAGTTTATTAGCCATGGAAACGGCACCGTTTCATATTATTTTTCTCGACCCGCCTTTCAAAAAAGATTTACTGCCAAACTGTATTGAATTGATTGAACAACATTCACTGACCCAAACCGGCAGTTGGGTTTATATCGAAAGTGAACAAGAATTAACGCAATTGGCCATTCCCCATCATTGGCGCTTACATCGCGAGAAAAAAGCGGGGCAGGTGAAGTTGCGTTTATTTGAAGTCATGGATCGTTAAACAAAAGTCCTTCTATTTGCCAAAGCACCTCTGTGTGTTTACTCTTTTGACCAGATTCCGTCTGGTCAAACCCCATGAGCCCAACTGTATTAGTCAGCAAATTATCCATGCCGCGCTTGGCCAATCTGGTTCATCGACCGAGGTTAGTTGAGCAGCTTGACCAAGCTATTGAGTATCCACTTGTGGTGGTACAAAGTGCCGCCGGATTTGGCAAGACGCATCTGATTTATGATTGGTTGCAACATAACAATCATCATGTTTGCTGGCTTTCTCTGGATGCTATGAACAATGTACCCAGTGAATTTTGGCGATACATATGCGCTAGCATTGAAGGTTTACATCCAAATATTACAGCCGAAGCCCAGGCCTTACTCAGCAATAGTTATATTGATGATGTAAGTGAAGTATGTGACCGTTTAATCACGGCGCTCAATCAATTCACTCGTCATCGCCTGCGACCAAATCATTGCGTATTAGTGTTGGAGGATTTACATCACATAGACCATGAAACTATTCTGTCATCGTTATCAAGATTCATTGATCACAAGCCCTATTGGTTACAAGTTGTCATCACTTCTCGCGCCTTGCCGGCTCTACGTTTGCCCTATCGTCTTAGCCAAAAGCAAGCCAGTGTCATAAACGCCCAAGATCTCAACTACACACTTGAAGAATGTCAGCAGGTTTTAATTAAAGAACTGGGTCAATCCATAGACGAGACTGTCATTCAGGACATCTATGATAAAAGCCATGGCTGGCCTGCTGCTGTCCAACTTTTAGGGCTTTCTATTCGCCATACAAAATTAAAGCCGGGTTCCTACAATTTAAACAGTGAATTCCTTTCTGAATATTTGATGGAAGAAATTTATTCAAACCTTGATCCGAATACCCAAGTGTTACTGTGTATCGCGTGCTTACTCCCTAACTTCAATAAAGCTGCATTATCTTTTATTACACAAACTCAGGTTTCTAAATCGGAATATGACGCCGTATTAAATAGCGGACTCATCAGGCAAGAACACGAAGACACTGTCTCATTACACGAATTATTCCGCCAGCGGTTAGAGCAATACTTAACCGAAAATCGTCCACAAGATATTCAGTCATGGCGCAAGGCAGCGCTAGCATGGTTAGTTGATGCTGAACAATTTGAAGCCGCCTTTATATTGGCTATAAAAATGCAATACTGGGCTAGGGCCGCTCAAATTTTGGGGGATCTCTTTATCCATCCATCTAAAATTGGTCATCTAGATTATTTAGATTTTTTGCTTAACCACTTTACACAAGCACACATCAAAGCTTTGCCCAAACTAGGTTTGTTTCAATCCATCTTGTATTTCAGTCAGTTCAAGAAAAGCCTATTACATGAAAGTTTAAAACAAACCCAACTATGCCTTAACCAACTAGAAGATACACTCTCTCAGATCCATGATCCCAATCAGCATGCGGATATATTGTTCGCAGCTGGTATTAAAAATTCACTGGAATTCAACGAGTTGATACAAGCCATGCAAATTTTAAAAGATTTAGTGTGCTTGTTTGATGGGAAAGTCGACCAGTTAAAATGTATTGATGAAGTATTTCAATTATCAGAACGTCACCCCATGTATTCTTGGTGGTATTACTTACAATTTGTACATGCGTTTATGCGTGAAGATTTTCCTCAAGCGATAGCTCTTGGTAAAAAAACGCTTAAAATTGCTCGCGAAAATAATGATGCATTATGTTGTATTACCACTGCCTCATGGTTATCTCATGGCTTATATCAACACGGTGATTTGAAATCAGCTTTTGAATATTGCCTTGATGTTCAAACCTGGCTCGCTGAAATCAACGCCTTAAATTTACCCAATATTACAGCACTATACGGCGCTTTAGGTTTCCTTTACGTAGAAACACGAGACGTAGAAAATGCTTGGCGTATGTATGAAAAAGTCGAAGCCAGTATCACTCCATTTTCAGAGCCAAGAGAAGTGGTATTTAATCAATATCATTTAAAGTTTCGCTTGCTTATGTGCTCTCAGGAATTCGACGCCGCCCAAGCGTGTATTGATGATATCGTGCAATTTGAGAAAACACATATACACCAATATGAACACGCCAGTTATTCGGCTATGCCGGATGTAAGCATCCTAAATGCTCTATTACAGTTAAAACGAAACAATGTCATGCCAATCATTGAGTGGGCTATGCAATACTCGGAGCAGCAACCCATGGTGGCCATGAAGCAAAACTTTGAACAGTTTATTCGTATTATTGGACTGACGTTAAGCGGGCAAGATCTCAGTGAAGAGCATCAACAATTAATAAATACGGCGCAGTCATCTAAACACGTTTCCCGTGAGATTAGTTTGTCTTTATTTAAATGCTCATATTTATACGCACAAGGAGAGCATCAAGCAGCGCAAGAGATTTTTCATAAGACCGTGTCACGTGCCTATGCTTTAGGATATCGCCAATTAATACTGGATGCCGGCCATGTGATCATTTCTCTATTAGAAAATATATCCCCCACTTCAAATCTTGTAGAAATCCGCGAGACTCTCTTACACAAAGTAGAATATGCACAACCAAGCACCACAACCTCTTCATCAGCAACACACTCAAGTCTGACCAAGGAAGCGCATAGGCATGCGCAACAGTTCTCTGCACTCACCCCAAGAGAAACCGAAATATTGGAACAAGTCGCACAAGGCAAACGCAATCAAGACATTGCTGCCACTTTGCGCATTACACTGCCCACAGTTAAACGCCACATTCAAAATATTTACAGCAAGCTAGATATTCACTCCCGTACAGAAGCTGCACTTTTGTTCAATGCCATCAAGATTTGATGGCTCCACACTGAGTCTCATTAGACAGCCTTAGCCGTTTTACTCCCTACACCCAAAATAATGTGACTTCCATCACAAAATATCTCCACCACCTACACCTTTCGTAGGCTTCGACCTTTCCACAAGCGGCCTAACCTCAAGCTCACAAGTGGCTAAATGCACGCTTACCGAAAGGACATCACCATGGAAACACATCTCTCATTACCCATTTTATTATCCATATTGGCAATGACTACCGCCTGTGGGTCCGGTAGCACCGCCCCCACTGATAACGAAGATTTCTTTGTTCCCAATGATTTAGGTGCTGTCAGTGACAACCCTTTCGATCAAGACAGACTCATGATCGTGCAGGTAAATATGCCCGCTTCAGATTTTGAGGCCCTCGCATGGGAGGGACGTTCGCTGGATGTAGGTATCAGCCAATGTCCTTCCCATGATTTTGAGTACACTGAATTCAAAGCCAAGGTAAACATTGATGGCGAAGTCTTAGACGACGTGATCATTCGCAAAAAAGGGTATCTCGGTTCACTTAGTCCAACCAAACCCTCGCTTAAACTGGATTTTGATGAAGCGGTAGAAGGGCGTCGATTTAAAGGCCTTAAACGCATGACCTTAAATAATAATCGACAAGACCCAACTCATGCGCGTCAATGCCTTGCCTATTCATTATATGAAAAAGCCGGTATTCGTGTACCTCGATGCTCATTGGCCCAAGTGTATGTGAATGGAAACCACCTGGGTATTTATACCCATGTGGAAAGCATTAAAAAGCCATTTCTTGAGCGTGTATTTAACGATAAAAGCGGTAACTTGTATGAAGCTCAAGTATCCGATTTTGGCCAGTCTTTGAATGATTCATTTCAATTAAAAACCAATAAAACGCTCAATGATCGCAGCGACTTACAAGCCGTAGCCAATGCCCTAGACATTGAAAACGACGCAGAATTTCTCAACACTATTGGTAACCTAATTGCTTTAGATGAGTTCATCAGTTATTGGGCCATCGACACTCTTACTGGAAATTGGGATTCCGCTACCGGCAATGCCAACAATTATTATATTTACCACAACCCAAGTGATCAAAAATTCCATTTTATTCCTTGGGGGTTGGATGCCGCCTTTACCGGCAGCAATATTCTAAAACCCAACAACGGCCCTCTTTACAATAGCCACCGCCTAGCTAAACGATTATTTGCCATTGACTCCAGTCGCGCAGACTACTACGCACGCATCAACACATTCATAGACGATATATGGCAAGTGAATGAGTTGACTACTTACATAGATAAAATCCAATCATTAACCAATTCATCATCAACCGAAGTCAACCAGTTAAAAACATTCATCACGGGCAACACCATAGAAAATAAAGCCAGTCATAAAGATACAATATTGGCTGCCATAGAAAACAACGGTGATGATCAAATCGATTACTCACTAAATGATGAGGCACCTAACTGTGACCCTATTTCAAGCACCAGTATCACAGCCTCGTTTGAAAGTATCGATGATAACGACAAAGGTAGCTTTACATTTGAAAATGCACAGGGTACGCAAATCACCGCAAACATTACTTGGGTCAGTTTAGGCGAAGAAGATATAGACGGTATTGTTGTCACATCCGACACCAGTACATTACCAAGCACAACCGCATTAACTTTAATCGGTGTTGATCAAGCTAGTGTCTTTCGTGGAGATGATCCTGTGGATGCTTATGTATTACAGGTCACTGTTGAATCCCCAAACTACAAAACATCGTCGACTAATTTGCATGGCTTTGCCAATAGTTTAATGCTGTTCAAGGTCTTAGAAGACAAAAAGCTTGAGTTAATTGCAACCGGTCGCAGCGGCACAATTGCTTTTACATCAGCAGGTACAGGAGGGAGTGGCAATCCAATAAAAGGCAGTGTATCCGCCATCATGGGGCATTTCATACCATGATAAATCAGGCTCAAAAAGAAATTGGCGTCGACTCAACACATCAAGTCGACTCCCTGATGAACACTCTTAATCAATTTAAAACCCACAATCTTTCTGATCAAGATCGCGCCAGTTTATTGGATAGAGTAGACGACAAGTTCGTAATCAAACATGCAGATTTATCAGAATTATTCACCAGTATGCTACCAGATTACACTTTATTAAATCAGGGAGATATTTATCGGTTTCAATATGAAACGAACTACTTTGATACTGAAAACTTCAAACTCTTTCATATGCATCATGCTGGTAAATCCAATAGATTGAAACTACGTATTCGTAATTATATTAATAGTAAACAGTCTTTCTTTGAGATTAAAAAAAAGAATAACAAAGGCCTTACTACAAAATTACGAAAACAACGTGCGTTCTTATTTTCAAGTTCGAAATTCGATAATGCTTTTCTAAAAAATGCATCTATAGAACTAACATATCCGCTTAAAAGTAAGCTCATCGTACGCTATCAACGAATTACGTTTATGCACAAACACGCTAACCAACGAATTACCGTAGATACACAACTACATTTTTTCGATCCAAATGCCAAGCAATCCTGTGAAATAAAAGATGGCGCCATAATTGAGATAAAACGTCAACGTGGCGATCACTCACTTAAGCATTCAAGCGTCCATCAATATCTCAAACAAAAAGGTTATCGCACAAATACCTTCAGCAAATATTGCATGGGTTGCTTGCTTTGCCAAATACCAAATATTAAGCACAACAACTTTAAAGCAAATCTAATCGCAATCAAAAAATCGTTTACGTTAGCATTTATGGGAGATCCAATATGATTCAGTTCCACGTGGATTTTATATATGGCCTTGCCATTAACTTCGGCGCCATCTTTATTCTCGCTATCCTGTGTTATTACCAGTTTAGTGAGAACCGCGCACACACCAGTGCCTTTATTTTATTTGGCATGGGCGTGTTCATTATCACGGCTCTACTGCATAAAACGGATATTTCAATGGGGTTTGCATTTGGCTTATTTGCCGTATTCTCGATGTTACGCTATCGAACAGAATCCATCTCAGTAAAAGAAATGACATACCTTTTTTTGGTCATTGCCATCTCATTACTGAATGCAGTATCTGGCCTGTCTCCGCTAGAGCTGATCATCATAGATAGCATTATCATCGCATTAGCTTATTTACTCGAAACCAATACCTTAATGGAGAAGCTATCTGAACGTATTATCGAATATGAAAAAATTGAAAACATACGACCCGAAAATCTACAACGATTAAAAAACGACATTCAAGATCGTACCGGCTGGCAGGTTAAACGCATTGATATTCTATACGTGGATTTTCTTAAAGACACTGCAAAAATCAAAGTGAGGTTTAAACCAAGCTTACAAGGCTGCGAAGAAACGACACAGGCAAGTCATGATAAAAGTCAGTCCTATGAATAAATATTTATACATACTTCTCACTCCGTTTTTCTTCACTTTATGCCATGCTAATAACGTAAAGTGGTCAACACGCATAATGATCGACGCCGACCAAGCCGGTGCGTTTTATCAAAAGGATGCCACTGATTCAACAAACCCAAAGACATCTACAGAGCTTGCGTCCCTCAAGTCATCCTTGAAATATACATTCAACCAATCTTTCGATAGCAAATTCCAATTGGATATCAGTAGGCCCGCCAATGACGATCATGAAACCAAAATAGAATGGAAAGACGTATATCTAAGGTGGCACCCTACAGGCCACCTAAAAACACAAGTAGGTCAATTCAAAGAACCGCTTGGTCACGATAGGCTACTGGGCTCAGGAGATCGTATGACAATAGAAGCGTCCATGGCCACTTCCGCATTCACACCAGGGCGCAGCCTAGGAGCGGGTGTACAACTCCAAGATCAAACCAAAACCATCAGCGTTGGCATCTTTGACATTCAAGACGATGACATAAACCACGGCTACGCATTAACCACACGCACTACGACCAGCATGTTTCATTCTACCAAGTCGCCTGTGCATTTGGGCGTGGGCTATTCCTATCGATCCATGCCTAACAACCTATTCCAAATAAAAGAGCGGGGTGAAGTAAATACCGCCGACAATATCATCCGCAGCCCAAGGTTCTATGCTGATACACAACAAATCGCTAATTTCGAATTGGGTACTGTATTAAATCGTTTTTGGCTGATGAGTGAATTTTTTACAACTCAAATACACCAAGAGGATGGAAGCGAATGGCTTTTTTCTGGTTTCTATCTTCAAGTCTCTGCCTCTTTGTTTGGTGATGCCGGGAAATTTAAACACGGCATTTTTAAACCCGCCAAACATCGATCCAATGACATAGAATGGGTAATACGATACTCAGGCATCTCACTAAAAGATAACAACTTAGGGAGCGAAGCATCGAGTACGCTTTTTGGTCTCAATTATTATTTTAAAAAGCAAACTAGCTTCATGTTAAATATTATTACTCCAAATATCTCAGGCAATGTTGTGAATACCAATCAAACAGGCGAGGCCATATCTCTTCGCTTTAAGCATATTTTTTAATCAGATTAATTGAATTCTTCCCATAGCAAATCAGATACACAGTGTTCTAATAAATCCGCTTGCTTTTCATATGCCAACTCTTTAGAGTCCGCGCTTTTTTGACGATCCCCCCATGAGCACACCCGCAGATTTAGTATTTCAAAGTTATGGTCGAGCTTGTAATCAAGCGGACTTTTTCGAATATTTTTATGGCGCTTTTATGAGCAAGTCTGAAGACATTCGCGCCATGTTTAAAAATACAAAAATGGAAACCCAGCGTGGATTACTACGCGGCGGAATCATGTGGTTAATCATGCATGCTCGTGGCATGCCAGATACAAAAATACGTGCACTTGGTGAAAGTCATAGTAAAAAGAATATGGACATCCACCCAATGCATTATGGTTTATGGCTGGATGCTTTGATTGAAACGCTAGAAAAGTTTGACCCAGAATTCAACCAAGAACTTGGATCAACTTGGCGTGAAGTATTGCTACCTGGGATTCAAATGATACAGAACATGTATCATGATTAATATAAAGGGGCAAAAGCCCCTTTTTTATTGGAGGTTACTATCAAGTGGATAATTATCATTAATATCTAATACACCATCTTGATCAATATCTTCATGCTCTTTTTTCTTTACCGCACCTTTGTAAGTATAAGTCCCTGTTGGTGTAGTAATAAATAACCACTCACCATTGGATGTGCTATTTACTTCTTCAATATTACTAATATGAGAGTTAATTGCTTTATAGGTATGCCCAATGTAATCACCATCAGCTGAGTATACGCGCATGCTTCCATACTCTTCATCCTGCAATGATATGTATGCCGCTTTTGAATTGATTTGAATCGAGTTACCTATTACTGATCCAACTTTTCTAATAAATTCACCATTGACGCTGAATTCATTGATATAAGTCACATCAAGTAAATCATCACCACCCCTGAATGCCCAAAAAGTATTATTATTTTTGTTCGCAACAATATCGTCTGTAGTATAGACACCAGGATCAAAAGATTTCTTATTCATTAAGAACCCAGAAGGTGAATGTACATCAAAAATATGACCACTCGTAGTAGCCAATTTTCCCTTTAATAAAGCTATTTTTCCTCCGACTCCTGCGATTCTCTGCTTTTCAAGCAAACCATCTTTTGTTATTGAATAGCTCACCAGTCCATTAGCTTCCGTCGTATATAATGATTTTGAATCTTCTGAAAATGAAAGAGAGTAAATATAATAACTATACATTTGATCCGGAATAAAAAATCTTTGTATTAAATTTAAGGATATATCACCAGTTTCTGAACAAGAAAGTGTTAATTTATATAATTCAATATTCGAATTATAAATACCCACCCGTTTGTTTCTCGGCAAAGTAGGATTATATACAGCTAAATATTCCCCATTTGGAGACATTGCTAAATGATAATAAGCATATGCGCTGAGATCATTATGATCCGTTGAAATATAATCACTTGTAGTTACGCCCGTTTGATATTCTAATCTTCCATCTGTATTTATACGATATGCTTTAAGTTGATACTTACGCAAACCAATTATAAATTTATCATCAGGTGTTATAACGGATTGAGCTTCTTTAGATGAATGACTTTGACTTGAAGGGTTTGCAAGAAATCCAGACCCAAACCCCACATAATTTGGCATTCTCGTCTGATATTCATCAAAGTTTGGATCAGTGCCTAATAACAATTCTTTATCATCCGAATAACCATCACCATCGCTGTCCAATTCTTGAGAATATGCAGAGATTGTGAATATTAAAGACACTACAAAACTGAATATTATTTTTATTTTCATACTTTTTAATCCTAAAGTGGAAAGTAACAATAAAAGTATTATCAATTTTCAGCAAATAAAAACTCATCTAAAAATATTAGACTTAAAGTTAAGTTTTTTAAATTCTCCACTCATATTAATCTCATGATTATATTCACAATAATTATTCCAATTTGAAATTCATTCATTAAACAGAATAAAAAAATCCACATCAGTTTCCCAATGTGGATTTCTAAATCAGTCAATTTTAATAAAGGTTAAGGCAGCGACGTTAGCTGATCTAGCGACTTGCTCAGCTTAGCTGCAATTTGTGCAACCGCTTCTTTATATGCATCGGTCAAATAAGGGCGCTCAAGAGCGAAGATCTGATAAATGCCTGCATTCAATAATTCACGAGTTTCTTCATGGCCGCTAATTAATAAGTTGGTGTGCATAAAGCACAAGCCAAAACCCCAACGTTAATGAGTTGGTGTAAACCTTAACAGCCAATCGGCAATTAAGTGGTTTTCCAACGAAAGCTTAGGCTGGTATCAAAAGCAAGTTTCGCTGATGGAAAACACATCACTCAGCAGCCTTAAGGAAATACTGCTAAATTCGCTTTTGCCCGCTTCGCCATGTTTACGAGGCGACAGCGTTACCACTTTTTCAATGGCTTCCCTAGCGATTTCGGCCTTCAGCTTGTCTTCCGCGTACATTTTTTTGAGGCGACGGTTTTCGTCTTCTAACTCCTTCATTCACTTTATTAGCGATGCATCCATACCACCGTACTAAGAACGCCATTTATAGAAGGTAGATTGGCTTATACCGTGTTCACAACAGAGATAAGGAACCTTAACTCCCGTCTCATTTTGCTTGAGAATGGCAAGAATCTGACTGTCGGTATACTTTAATGATTTCATAGAAAATTCATCTCATTTGAATTTATTGGAATTCTCTACTTTTGACTGCTGTTAATTTTCGGAGGATTACACACTGAGACGCAATTAATTCTGGCTTGCTAATTTGGGTTAATTGAGCACTTACAACAGCCAATGACTACACTTATCTGAGTTAGATCTATGTATTTACCTAACTGAACGGTATTGACAGCCTATAAAAGACCGACGCTTTACTACCGTAAAAGATAACGAATTAAGCAGGATTTAGATGAGTACTTTTGTATTCAAAATATCAAAAAATAAGAGAATTAGCGATAATAATATTAGAACTCTGATACAAAAATAGTACCATATGATAAACCTACTATTTTTATCGCCTCCCCTTTTTAAATAGCTATCTATAATCGTTAAATTTTTTACATATTTGATAGGCTTTCTTTCTACAGCTAGAGATTGATATAAAAACAGCACTAATATAGAAATTATTAGAAATAGAATAAAAAATTCCATCATTACCACTCAATATCAATCATCCAGTCCCACATAATTAAAACATAGAGATATACAACCACTAGTCTAGACCAAACACTCAAATTCAACTGGCTATCTAGAATGTACAGAAACAACAATCCGGTAAAACAATTAACAATGAGTACAACCGCCAAATTAAAATTACTAAGACCAGTACCAATAGCTTTTCTGGTTGCAACCGCCAAAAAACTTGCTACTAGTACTACTACTACATATCCCACATTTTTATCCCCTATACTTACAAGCCCCTGCACCAGACTTGGTTGCTCCCAAAATGAGGAATGATGAGTAAGAGTTAATTAGAGTCTGTATCCCGCCCTTTAAAAACCTTGGTAACACGGCTAAAAGCGCAGACATAGTTGCTAATAAAGTATGGTAACCTTCTGGACACCCATTATAACTCAAATATAAATCTGCAATCATCCAATTCATAAACGCATGAAATAGACCAATTATTATAAGTGATGCCGCAATCCAGCCTGCCGGATTACTAACTAAGGCCAAAAGCAAGCCAGATACAAATAAAACAAAACTAATCTTACCAGATATGCCTTCGTAATAATCAAGGTAAGAACCATTCCCTCCACCAGCAATCTTATAAGCCCCCGCTCCGGTAGCTGGATCAATAATGATGTAACCCTCACCTACCCAGCCTTTAAAATTAATGCTCTGTTCATGAGTTGTAACGATTCGCCCTGCCTGTACGCTATTTCGTATTTCTACCTCTGTACCACTATCAAGATTAATTGCGGCAAGAGCCGTATCTAAATTATCTTGTGTGATAGTCCAGATTTTTTGACCTTGTGCATCGGCCAAGGCAATGGCTTTTACCGCACTAATACCTTCTGCTGGAGCCTGTTCTGTAGAAAACATTTGCTCAGGTACTAGGTGTTCCATTGCACTGTAACGATTGCCGATCATTTGATTAAAATTAACCCATGCGTGCGCATTATTGTTTTTATCGACAGTAGTGGAAAACACCCTGTCCACATCCATGGACAAGCCACTAGCAGCCACATTACGCGGCGTTCCAAACCAATAGCTTGTTGATAAACTTGTGCTGAATTTACCGTAAGACGGTGCGCGGTAATTGACGATGCCTGCTTGTTGGGCGGCGATGTCATCTTGTATATTGTTCATAGCGAAGTAGCTGAAGATAGTGGCTTCTAGCATATCGCCTACTAAGTCTTGTTTGGTTAGGTCGGCTAATTGAGATTCATCAGCACTTTCTAGTTTTGCTTTTGTGCTTTCTAAATCCGCTTGCAGCTTAGCCGCATACTCTGGGCTAGTGCCTTGCAGGTCTAAGCCTATAGCTTGGTATTCACCCGCTGTGGGTTTGTTTTGCGATAAGTCCCAACCAAATCTTGGATCCCAATAACCCAATGTTTCATAAAGTTCAGTACCCATAAAGCCCGCTCGTGCAGATGCTACCACTTGGTCACCAATAGCAAATTCCGCTTTGAGATTAATTAAGTAGCCTGGCAGGGCATCGGGTATATCTTCTGGGTTAATTTCACCGGTTTGAGGATCTGGCTCAGGCAAATAGCTTTCAATAATGTCCGCATCATCTTGTGTTGCAGGTGCAAAAGATAAGGACAGTTTTTTGCCCGCCAGTTTTACTGTGGGTTCATTTATGGATAAAAACGGAGATGCTAAATATTCATTAGCTTCTGTGTTTAACTCATACTTAAAACGATGACGTAAGTTATTGGGTACTTCGCTAAATTGTTGCGTGGTGACGATGTGGTTATACGGTAAGCCCGCGGCTAATGGACGCGGCTCAAGGATTTTAACTTGCTGCATGCCCAGTACGTCACCAACGGTAGCGTCTGGATTTTGGTTTTCAATATAGTCGCTTAAGGCTCGCTGATATTCCTCTAGCTTTTGCTCAATGGCTTGTGATGGCAAATTTTGCACCCAACCTTCATCCTCGTTGATAGTGGCGGTTGCTTGGATATCATCTACTAAAGCTTGAGCATCAAACGGAACTTGCTTCTCTAGGTCGAAACCTTGCGAGAATTCATACTGCTTAAAACTTGGATCAAACGGGACCCAAGAATCTTTTTGGCCATTTTGTATACCTCTGGACGGCATGAAATCCACGTAGGCTTCCACCCATACATGCTCAAGTTGAAAATATTTAACTTCACCCCCCATGATGATTCCCGTATTAGGAATACCACCTTGTCCCAATAAGTTACCGGCAGCACTGGCATTATTCACACCCCCCACCCAGTTCATCACTTTTTCTGTTGGCATTTCTACTGTGCCATATGCATAACGAGCGGGGATGTTAGAAGCTCGTAACAAGGCAATAGTTAGTGACGCTGTATCCATGGCATTACCGCGCTTGGCTTCTAGGGTCATTTGCGCCCCTTGAATGGAGCCATAACTAGGTATAAAACGAATGTTGTTGTGCACCCAGGTATATATTTCTACGACGTTGTGATTTAACTGCTCGGCCAACGCTTGAATCTCTGGGGTAATGGGTGCATCAATAGTAGGTTGCAAGTCGGCATCGGTAGGTAAGTTAAAGCTAGCTAGACTTGCCTTTAACATGGCAGGGTTAAAATTTAACGATGCCAACTGCAATGTATTTTCAAGAGGATTAATGCCTAAATTCGCTTGCAGGTCAGCTTTACTTTGTGCCGGTTTGCGAACATTTGCATCGGGTGTACGCCATGGCAATTTATTTGGGTCTTCCGCTGTATGTCCTCTTTTGAATTGAGTACTAAGTAGCATATTCGTTAGCGAGTCTAACGCTTTTTGCTGTTCATTTTCATCTTCAGTAGTAACCAAGATATTCAATTGAGCCATCATGCCATTAAATTGCGTTTTCACTTTATCAATGGCCGCTTGGTGTCTTTGCTTGGCAATTTCAGGCAAGTTTTTTTCTTCAATGACGTGCGCTTCTGCTTCAAAGCCTTGAATAGCTTCTTGGTACGCTGTGGTCACTTGCTGTTTTAACGCTTCTAGCTCTGAGACTTCAGAGCTTTCTATGGGTAAGTCCGATAAAAAGAAATTTAACGCTTGATCGAGGATATTTTTCTCTTCTTCTCGCTTAGCAATCGCACGTGGTAATTTTTGCGTCAGATTTTCTTTTAATTTTTGTAAACGATGAGCCAGTTTTTTAGCAGGAGTCGCTTCTAATACCTGCTCGATTTCAGCTTGATCATCAGCGTATTTATTAATTTCAGCATCAACCGCTACTGCGGTTGGGCTAAAAATAAAAACAAAGTTAAAACTCAGCAACACAGTGGCGGCTGTAGAACGCATTACCCAAGTAGCGCGTCGAACGGTATCAATGGACATAAACATAATCGAAATTCCCTTTGCGCTTAAAATTGCTTACCGACTAAACGGATCTGTTCATCAATGGCCAATCGTAATGCCACTACATCTTCGCGCGAATCAAACATAATGAAATTACTAGCACTAATAAGTAAACGCTGTGCTTTTTTCCACTTGCCATCTTCAATCGCTTTTTCTGCCAGTAGTAAATCACCATGGACAATATAGAAATGCGGCTCATACCAGTAGTGATGCTTAACGTCTAATGACTCTCCTATCAGCTGTGACATATTAGCCGCTTGCGAAGAATTTACCGTTAGACTTGCCTGTAGGCTGGCTTGAGCACCATTACTACCCACTGCATCTATATATAAATTAATAGCCTGGCTACCATCTCCATCAGGTAATCGTACATAAATGGTTTTTTGGTATTGATTATTCCCAGTGGACACATCATCTAATGTAAATGGCATTGACCATACTTGACCGTCCTGCTGGAAGTCGCCACTTATCACCATCTCCATACCTTGTGGCAAGCTGAGAACGGCTACTCCCGTGACTGCTGTACCTTCGTTTTTGATAGTGACAATAACTGGCCATTCTTTATAAGCAATGGCTTTAGGTTGTAAATTAGCCACGCGCTCCAATTGTTCTAATAGAAGGCCTGCAGATTGAGAATCACGCCCCAATTCAGTGGCTACAGCTAAAATGTCATAACCTATAAACGTGCTTAAACCCAATCCGTAATCTGCTGTCATCACGGCACGGCGACGGAACTCACGCATACTGGCAAATAGCGGAACGGTCTCGTGTAAGTTTTCCCAACCTTTTTGAAGTTCACGGTTCGATAAATTGTCAGCATCTAAACTGTACTCTGATTCAACCTCCGCTCCATGTAAGATTGCTGTTTGAACGTGCTGCCTGAAAGGAAATTCCTCTATTTCCACTCCCTGTTCGTCTCGCAATCCACTTGCCCATGGATGACGCGCTTTCACAGTCAGGCCTAATGCCGGTTCAACAAATATATTGCGTCTATCGTGTGCCCCTGCCACTAATAACCCTTTACCTGAGAACACATGCTCGCGTAATTCCTTCTGTGCCAGAACAGATAGATGTGGACGCTCAGCCAGCATGATGTAAGCAGCGTAATCTCCTTGACGCATTTCCTTTGTGAAACTTTCTGCGGTATGGACCAGTGTGTATTCCCATTCATTGTCAGCTAGCAGCTCTTTAATAAATGCCGTTTGCTCATCTAAAGTAGGCGCAGCACTCGGCCCATAAGGGTCTAAGTTTTTAACGCTATCCGATGGACTTTGGAACCAGTGGTAACTTAATAAATGCACGTCTTCAATCACCTCACCTAAAGTGAATGGGCGATCGCAATCCGTTTTAATAGTCCAAGACTTAGTACTAGTACGACCAAACCAACCCCAATTGGCTTTGATTTCAACTCGATATTCCTTACCTAACTTATGATGCGGAGCACTCAAGAGGATATTCACTTCACCGGTTTGATTGGCTTGCACCATCAAATCCGTTTTATTTGAAATCTGACTATCATTAACTTGCGTGCCCCATTGAGCGGTTAATTCGGTGTCAACCAGCTTGCCATTTTCGTCAAGTGCTGTGATTGTTAAGTTGGTATCAGATGTAAACTCACTTCCCCAATTCACTTGAACATGAATATCTTCAAGAGCACTACATTCTCTAGGTTGATCCGTCAGAACCAACAGGCGTCCTCGTTGGCCATCAATCAAACTGGCAGAAACCTTAATTGGAGGCTCAATAACTTTGAACGTATCCTGTGCAATTAAACGCTGACTTCCATTACGCTGGGCATAAAGGTCACAACGATAGGCACCTAGTTCAAGCTGATCCGCTCTATAAGATCGTGATAACAACTGCTGCTGTTGTGCCTCAAAAATCAATTGGGAGCTGTCGCTATCCAAAATCATTGCTGTATCGGTCTTCACTAAGTTTTGAACTAAGATGACATCTGCCGAACCGCTTTGAGCCGTATACATTACGCTATCAAAACAACTGGAAGGCTCACCTAAATACACCTCGTCATTAGCCGCTTCAACCGTACCTTCAAGCATCCCGAGAACGGGATCTTCTCGCACCAGCAAACCAGCGGAACTAAGCGTTTTCCATTGACCTTGCAGGTTTGCCTGCATCACACACGCATAACCACCTAATGGTAGATTTTGAGAGGTATACTGGGAGGTAATAACCTTAGATGCACCTGAAGTTAAGCTCACACGGTGCTCGGCTAAATTAAATTGCTCATCATTTGCTGCACCCACAACAAAACTGCGCAATTGAATATCGCCTGACTCAGCCGTTCCAATATTAATAACGTGATGGTTACATGCAAATGTTTTACCTTTATCTACTTGTGGCTTATCAACATCAGTGTGGCCTTCAAGACCGCTTCCAGATAATCCGCCTTGGTTGACTGTGAAGCTATAATCACTGCTTTGTTTTATTTCACCTGACAAAGCATCTACAACCAACAATTCAGCTTGGTAATTACCTGCAGAAATGGAGCTTAATACATAAGGTATTTGCTTATTATGGATACCATTTGGATACAAGGCTTGAACGTTCTGATCAAAACTAAAAATAACATTACCAGTTACATCCAATAGGCGTACACGAGAAATTAAATTTTCCGCAACTGTATTTTCACTGGTATTAATTATACGCGTTGCAATATTCGCTGTATCACCTTTTTCATATAGCACCTTATCGGTACTAATATGACTTGTGAAGCCAAGGATATCTGATGTTTCACTTAGCACAATTTTGAATTCGTGCTCAGTAAGTTCAACTAGCTCATCACGGCTATTTTTAAATTTCGCTCTTAAAACATAATTACCCGCAATAGTGTCAGCTGTATTCCATTTCGCTTGAAGTTGTATTTCTTCTTTCGACGCAATTGAATCCACTACCTCAGTATCAAATGAAATTACTGAATTCCCTGTCGTATCATAGATGCCATAGTGGATTTCACCTGATAAAAAGCCAGCACTATCATTAATAAAGTTAATCTCAGCATTCACATTCGAGTTAGGCCCATACATTGGTTTATCCGTACTTGCTTCTAGCGAAATACGGGTTATGGCCAAAATAGATGGAATATCCAGAGGTAAATCAATTGAGTTCGCTGGATCGAAGCTATTTTTGAAACGCAAATAGCCTGAATCTAATACAGGGCGGACTTCCCCTTCTACCATATTATTAAAAGCAAATTGCGCAGGAATTTGAACACCGTCAACATCGACATTTTTCAAGTTCCACTTAAGTTCCTTCTTACCATTAATCTCTAGTACTTCATCTGGTAATAATTCATTAATGGAAACATCAACATTGGAAGCTGTTGTTACATGCAACTCAACATCAATACCACCACAAATGACAGGGAACGAAAAAATCTTACCTGAGTTTAAGTCTGTCCAAATCAAGAAACGATCACCAAAGCGATCATAGTAAAGTACATCAATGTCACGCATGGCTGCGTCGTATATATCCCCTTTTAACACCAAACGTGATTCCCGAGTATCTGCCATCAACTGTACAATCGAATCTTCTTCTGAATATCTCGGCTTGGCTACTGGATCGAACATAGGCGCGAAAATTAAATTTCGTGAACAGTCCGCAACAAGATTAACCCCTTCGTATTCAAATGTTGCTTCTGTGTAATAGTCCGACACAGAACCATCTTCATTTATTTTAGAAATACGATTTCCACGATTTAATACATAAATATTCTTATAAGCATCAACCGCGATAGCCTGAGGCTGATTTAACCCTACGGAAGCAATTAACTCTGGGGTTTGACGATCACTCAGCCTGTAAACTCCAGAATTCGTTGCGGCATACATTATATTGTTTTTATCTATGGTCACCGCATTCACGCTACCAATGGCTTTGTTAAAGCTAATTTCTTTTTCTGGCGTGACTTTTAAAATACCGTTAGATGTACCCGCATAAATATTATTCTCATCATCAATAGCCATACCATTACGAATACCTAATGATCCTGTCACGAAATCACTAATATCCCCTTGAGGAGTAATAATTTTTATCCGTGAATTGTCACCTGCGTAAATATTACCAAAGCTATCGGCTGCTATAGCACGACCACTAGTATAAGAAGATGCGGCTAATGTTGTAGCATCAGGATCAATCGTTGTTATGGCAGATGAATCCGCCCCCAGAATAGATAATTGACCGGATAATACTTGATCACCGGGAAGTATTTCGGATTGATCTGTTATTATTGAAGCAGTTGCTAAAGGACCTACATGTATTTTATTGATTAGGGTTCCGTCAACCGAGCTATCACTACTGACTATTCTTACTTCGTAATCACCGCTTTCTGTTGGCAACCACTCTCCAAAGTCCATGGTTAACGCTGGAGACCCTTTTAGCGTACCCGGGTATTGCACACTAGATTGATAAACTACTTCACCTTCCTGAATTTGATCCGGCTCAACAGCATATGTAAATCTACTTATTTGATATCGCGACTCTAAAATCAAACTATCTTCTAACCTATGCACTTCATCGTAATTTAGATTGGATGATTTGATTAAACTGTCATCTAACACTTTTAATGTATTACTCGTCATATCTGCTGTGTATAAAACACGTCCACTATCCAGCAATACTATTGATGAATCTGACATTACCTCAATTGCAGAGAGGCTCGAGAAGCTAAATGGATAGGATATAAGAACTTGATCATTATCAATGCCAACTAAACGCTTACGACTTGCAAATAAAATCTCTCCATTGGGTGTTAAGTCCATGTCATTTACTGTGCCGAGGCTAAATCCAAAGTATTCTAGTTCGGAATTTTCACCAATAACCACATCGTACTGGGTTATAGCTTCCAAGCTTGTACTTGAGAAATCCGCTATATCTACAAATCTTTCTTGCCCTGAAACATAGTTATAAATTTTTGAGAAGGAAGTTGCGTTATCACTTACGTAAATATCAGAACTTCTAACAACAACAAACTGATTATTAATGAATTTAAATGATTTGGGTGAACTCAACTGAGAAACGTACTGGAAATGCCCATTATCTAACTCATATATATAATGGCTATTTTGATAAGCATATATATTGCCAGAATTATCCGATGCTATATAAGTGGGTGATTTGACGTCATAAAATTGTTCTAATATTTGACCATCTGCAATCCTAGAAGATGCAAACTTACCATTTCCCTTATCAAATACTTCAATAGATCCATCTGATCGAAGAGCATTCGCATAGGTAGAGTTAATACTAGTTAAGATTTGAGTCTTTTCGCCAGTAGATACGTTAATTTTATCAACCCCACTAGAATGATGGGCCAAAATTGTATTTTCATCCACAACATTAAATTTTGCGTAACTACTACTGTATTTAAGAATTTTTGCAAACTTACCAGGTTGATCAAATAGACCTATTTTCCCACTACTGTCTAATACATAAATACCCTCGTCTCGCACAAAGAAATCGCGAATTGAATTACTCATACCTTGGGCTATAGCAGTTTGAGCATGACTTGCATTATATATAACCACTTCGGCAGAGCCTGTGATAGCCATAAGCTCTTGAGATGATAGCGGGATAATACCGATTGTTGATTCACGATTAATAGCACCCGTATTAACTAAAGTACTAAAAGAACCATCTTCCTCTACACGTTGTATAGTGCTATAACTTGATATTAATAAGCCTTGATCAGTCCATACTAAATGACTTGAAGTGCTAGCAGGGCGACCGATTTTTATATCTACGTCCGTATGTCGATATAAATTAATATCACTTTTCACATAATAGATTTCACCATCAGCACTAACAGTAAAACCATAATAAACCGGACTTGGCAGCGTTTTATACAAAGAAATTCCTTCACTTTCGCTCCAGGTATAAACCCGATTACCATAGTATTCTGATATATATAACACCCCATTTTTATCTGATGCTATATATCTTGGACGAAACTCTAAGTCTGCTAACACCTCATTAGTGCCATCAGCATTAAATTTCACAAGGCGTTTACCACTATAGTCCCCTGCGATAAATTCTTTTTCATTTAATGCAATAAGAGAACTTTGACTACTAAAAGGAAGCTTTCCAATTTTTTTATAATTAAAGTCTTTATCGATAAAAAATACTTCGTTATTGCTTGATAACACTAAACCAGCATCTTGACTTGGCACTTTAGAAAATGCCTTAGGGCTGTAAAACTGTCTATCTATGACGGACAGAGCACTACCTGACTCTATTTTTCTAATGGGGAATTGTGAGCCTTCGTTAATGTAAATTTCATTGCTAGGAGATGCCTTGGCAATATATTGTGCTGAACCACCATAAGGAATTTCCTCATAATTGCCATCAATACTCACCTTATAGACTTTTGAGTAATGACTGGTAACAAAGCCTCCATCAGGAGTTGCGCTAAATGAGCGGATACCTGAAGGCAGTGCTGCGATTGACTCCACTGTCTTATCTTCATATATTTTCACCAGCTCACGACTATTGCGAATACCGTATAACTGTCCATTCTGCTCCGCTAAATAATCTATATTCGTATAAATACTTTTAGCCAGTATTTCTTTGCTACCATCTAACGACAGTTGAATTATTTCATTACGAGTAGAATCAGATACAACAATACCTTCATCACGCTGATGAATATCTGAAATATTACCGAAATCACCTGCAATCAAGTTATAGGTAGAGTCTGCCTTCAACTCATATATAGCACGCCCATTAATTTCAACTGCGATTAAACGATCTGAAGCAACCTTAATAAGCTTCTTAAATGATTTTCCGTACTTCCCATATAAAGATAATTTTTCTCCAGTAAATTCATACACATTCCCTGAAGAATCTAAAACTAGTAACGTACCAGAGTTCAATTTCAAGACACTGCGAGCATCATTTAAGCCTCTATCTGCTATGACTTTACTAGGTTGCCCAATTTTAAACTCATATAAAAAAGAGCCATTCCAGACTACATATTCATTATTGCCTCTATAAACAAATTCTTTAGCAGAACTAAAATCCATAGACAAAACATTCTGAACACCATCATCCGTAATTTGTAAAATTGAGTTACTTGTCAAAACGTGCAACAAACCTGATTCATCGACAATAACGTCAAATCCTCTTGATATCCCTTCTACTATAGTTTCAACTGATCCATTTAGGTCTCGCTTTTTTAACACCTGACCGGAATTATCTAAGAAGTAAAAATTACCCGATTGATCTACAGTTGATGCATACACACCTGAAACTTCATCCTTTGATAAGAACGAAGACAAACTTGCATCTATTCGCTCTGCTCCAAAGCCTTTATTTTTTAAAGTAACTGTCGCTTTTAATTGCTGTGGAGGTAAATTAGTATTGCCTCGATTGCCGATGACCGCAGATACCTGAATAGGATCTTTATCTGCTAATTGAGAAATAGGGGGTTCAAACCCCGCATAACCTCCAATTCTTTTAGTTGGTAATACTTCAATTGATTCACCACGTTCAACCAGTAACTGTCCATCATTACCGTATGCTTGCACGATTAGATTATAAGTATCGGCTAAATGATCCGTTATATGCCATTCCACCTCTTTCTCTGTTTGAACCCCAGGCTCAAGCACTTCAAAAGCATCATCGATTGTGCCACCTAATGGCACGGAAATTGTTGGGTACTGTTCAACAACTTCACCACTACTGTTAACCACTTTTAAATACAGTCGAACAGCCACTGGGTCTGACCCTGTATTTAAAAAGCCAACATCCAGTTCCACCTCACTATATGCTTCATAGACTTCACCTGTAGCAGCACGCATTTCATTAATCTCAATACCACTAGCTGCTGCCCGGTGTAATACCGCATTGGCTATAACAGTAGAGCCTAACTCCACATCCGCTTGGCTATTTGCTCCAAAATATCCAACTGCATTAATTTCTACTGAGAATTTATTTTCAGTCACACCCTCAATGACATAAGCACCATCATTATCACTTAAGGTAGTTAAACCCAATTCTGGAATTCGTATCTCTGCACCATCAATAACTGAACCGTCTGTCGCATCCGTTACTTTACCCATCACAGTTGTAACAGAATTTGCTTTTTCTTGGCGTAAAGTTAAGTCCCCTAAATTGTTATTAGCATTTTCAACTAAAGTCGCGTTAAATTGACCCACTTCATATCCAAGCATTGACAGCTCAATAGTCGCTTCACCGGCTGTAACCCCCAAGGCTTCAAATTCGCCCAAATGATTTGTAATGGCCACTTCTGAACCATTCACTTTCACTTGAACATTATTAATGACCTGCAATGTATCAAAATCTAATACCCGTCCTTGCAGGTTTGTTTGCAATGGCGTTTCACTGCCTTCAAGATATAGTGATGGAGAGAAGGTTATAATACTGCCCATCTCTACATTCGCAGTCGCAATTACGGGTTTATAGCCATTTACACTCACTGCAATACTAGCCAGACCAGGCATAACGCTTAATTGATACTGTCCATTTTTATCAGTCAATGTATCTGTGTTGCTTGCACCAGTTACAACAACAGCTGCTCCAGATAATGGCATACCATCCTCAGCTGAAAGCACAACGCCTTTAATGACACCTTGATCCGGTATAGCTTCTAATGTCACATTACCTAATTCAATATTCTTAGCCGCCACTAAAGTAAGATCAGCGGAAACTGGTAAATACCCCGCTGCGCTTATTTGAATATGATACTCACCAGGCATCACTTCTTTAATATGAAACAAGCCCTGTCCATTTGAGTTAATTGAATAACTTAATGTGCTATCTTCATATGACTGCAACAAAACTTTCGCAGCAGGTAATGCACTTAAGTTTTGGCGCTCTAATACTCGTCCAGATACGGAAGCCTGGGTAACACTGGCAGGTGGTTCTACAGAGGTAACAGCGGAGGAAGATTTCAACACTAAGGCCGTGGTATACGCATCATCTTGCCATGATCCGTTACTTAACTGCTTATCAAATAAAATGTCCGAAACAGTTTTATATCCTGTTGAGTCCACAGTAGCCTGCCGAATACTATTGATAGCTAATGCCTGCTGCCACGGTATTAAATCCGATGTTTCTGAATTGAGTTCTGCAACTAAAAATGCAGTGGCCATCTCAATTTCTGATGAAATCGAAAAATAAAACTTAATATTATTCAATACACTCAGTACAAGAGATGTAACATAAACTGAATATTCATTGGATTGATTAAGCTGGAATGCACCATTTGCATTTTGCTGTTGAAGCAAATAGCTTAATCCTTTGGATATAGCCGCTGAATTGGAAGGATCTAGTAGGGAAATCGCCTTCAAAGCAAAGGCCGTATCAAGAGGGTTACTATCATATCCCTCAAAAGAACCAAAACCTCCATCTAGGTTTTGCGAAAGCAAAACTGAAGCTAACTCAGAACTAGCATCTTGATTGGATAAATCTTTTAACAAAGCTTTCCAATAAATAGCTTCTATATGGCTTTGGCGTTGCTGTATTACAAATCCAGTGGCCGCAGCTTTATCAAAATTTGCATTATCACTAGAATGTAAAACAGAGACTGTTTCGGCTGTAACTTGAAGTGCATCGGCAAAACCTTTTGCTGAGTAAAAAGATCCATCTTGTGATTGTTGACCGCTTAACCAAGATAAACCTTTTTCGATTTTTTGCGTATCAGCATAAACCCATGATGTGAGAAATACTGCTACAACAAAACCTATCAATCCTATGCGCTTCACGCGAGCCTCCGTGGCAAGAAATTTCGGAGGCGGCAGTCTATATAGTCAAAAATAAGTAAACAATTGTTTATCTTTGAAAATTAGAACCTTAGCATGATTTATAATGGGTAATTTTTCTTATCTACCACTTTAGGACTAGTAATTCCGGTTTTTTGACCAGGCTTTACAACTCGATAAACTGTCTCTAGTGACTGAGTGTTGGCATCTCTTCCATATATAAATGATTGCTCATCCACAATAACCTTGTAGGATTTATTCATCTGCATTGCCTCACTTGCACTTGGCATCAGCATATCCATTATCGATGCATATGCTTCATATTTCTTGACTCTGTAGTCAATCAATCCATCATTCTCTTTTATATATTCTGCATAGTGTTCTTCCATTTCACTAAAGAGGTAATTAAAAGTAAATTGAGACCAATGACCCCAGTCTTTCTTACCCAACTGATATGCGACTTTTCTGGAAAAACTAAAATTGCTATCAGAAAGAACACCTAAAGCAGAGTGACAGCCAACACAGAAAACATGTTCTTCGTAATTTTGCGGCCTCAATTCACCACTTTTATCTTCTATAAACCCTTGATACTTCCAGCCCAACCCATTAAACACGCCAGTTTCTTGATTACCAGCAACCCTCATAAGTTGCTGTGGGAAGAGCTCTCTTTCTTGAGCTTCTGCGACGGCAAACTGCTCGTGGAACACTCTCTCCGTCCAACCCACCTTCTTGGCATAACGCAACTCTTTGAGTCGCTTTGCCATAGTAATATTTGAATCATTCACTGCTAAATAACGTACAGAGTGTAAAAACTCAGTATTTAATGGAAAGAAGCCAGCCGCTAGTTTAACCTTGTTTTTGTTTTGGAGATCCCCTGCCAGCCCTACATATTGCATACCGCTACCATCTACTGCATTTTGATAAAATACAATCTTTGAAGCCATATCTAGTTGATTATTTCTATTGAGATCAACCCCTAGCACTTGTTCATTAACAGATGGAATCGCAATATCTTTTTGCTTAATTAAGGATTCGACTATGGCTAAATTAATTTTATAAATATCAATACCAAATTCACCACTTTTCGTCATTCTATATATTTCTGGCAAACGAATAAGTACATCGCCAAATGATCCGGCACTTGGTACAAATAATCCAGGGAATGGAAAATACAAATAACTTCTCCAGCCTGTGTATTCATTATTTAAATCACGATCAAAACCATCTTGATCAAAATTAAAATAACTATCGGGAACATAACCACTCCATTTACCATCTCCGTTTACATCCCATTCTTTTTGCGATTCTAAATAGGATTTAGTGATCAATATATGACCATCTTCAGATAGATAATTAGATCGATTTACATATTCGATAATCTGACTATCTTTAATTTTAGACATGTCATGAGCACGATTTTGGAATAAATTGGACCAGCGATTCCTACGACTATAATCCTGAAAGCCATACTCTAATTGTGTATCGCCATCATTAATGAAGTTAGGTTCAAGACTATCTGTATGACATGCAAAACACGGATTATGAGTTTTACCTTCACTCTGTGTTTTTACATAGCATTGAGGTGGGATATAGGCTGCTTGATTATAAAGAGATTGAGATTGAGCGTATTCACTCAGGGCAAATACGAAGAAAATAATAAAATAGGTAGCTAATCTCGTCATTCCACACTCCTTGTAAAACGGCGAGATTATTACAGATTAAAATATACTTTTATAGGAACTCTATAACATTTAAGGCAGCGACGTTAGCTGATCTAGCGACTTGGTCAGCTTAGCTGCAATTTGTGCAACCGGTTCTTTATATGCTTCGGTCAAATAAGGGCGCTCAAGAGCGAAGATTTGATAAATGCCTGCATTCAATAATTCAC
>JABXIK010000054.1 GCA_013373125.1 Gammaproteobacteria bacterium
AGTATTTACAATCAATGGAATATGACCGCCGATTTCTACTATACAGACGATACACATACCATAATGGCGGACAACTATTACGCCTATGGTGAAGGCTATAGCACACTGGATATTCGCAATGGTGCTGACTCGATTGATGCAAGCAATGATGTTAACGAAGATTTCTTAGCGATTGGTTTACGTAACTATCAAGTGAATTATGGTTTAGATGGTTTGCGTGTAGGGGATGATACATCGCAATTGCAAAACGGCTATGAATTGTTGGGTCTTTATGGGGATGCCAGTTTTACCCTAAATGGTGTGTTGGAAATTCGCGGCGGCGGTGCGGTGGGCAGTGGTATTACGCTTGATGCCGATATGCTGCTGACGAATGGTAATTTTACATTAACCAAATCGGGCACAGCCGGAGTGCACTTGGATGATGTGACCTATGAGTTTCATATGCGAGATGCCACCCTTGATGTGGATAATGACGGCATTAAGTTAGTTTTAGGCGAGCTATGGAGCGATTTTGCGGCTAACGACGTACGCTTTGGTGGTCGAACCACAGGTGTGAGTATGGGCGGCATAGCTATGCAGCAATATCAACAAGGTTCGCAGTTAGTGATCAGTGGCGGCGGTGCCAATCTTGCGCAATGTATGGGGGGAACAGGTGTTGATGAGGCGAGTTGTCATGCAAGTGGTGGCGCTTGGTTAGATACGGGCAGCGAAGGTTTAACCATCAAGCATAAACAAATCCTACTACAAGAAAATATTGCTGAAGGAAAAGCTAATAGCTTATCAGTAGAAATGAATCGTACCGCAGGGCAAGCCGGTACAGGCCAAACCCTAAAATTCAATAATATCTATACCAGTGATGGCTATGATGACAACACCAACACCTTTGGGGTTGAAAATACCATGACGGTAGATGTAGCCACTGCAAGGGTTATCAAGAAAAATACGGGTACCGATAGCAATGGCATCACAGGTAATGCTGGTGATGAAGTCATTACTTCTGGCAAAGGCGCTACTGATTACACTTATGTTGCGAATCCCGATGCGGCGCAACGTGCTAATCGTCCAGAAGCATTGATTTTGACCAACAACGTGAAAATCAAAGAATTAACCATAGACAGTGTGCAAATGCAGCATGGCTCGTCAGCAACCTCAGCTAATATGCTACAAGGCATGAAGCTGCAGAACATGGATTTTACCTCCCGTTTATCAGTGACACCGATACGTTAATTTCCTGAGCTAGAGCATGTCTAGACATGGAAATTAACGCCCTTTCCCGCTATAGTTTCGCCTTAATTACTTTCACCTTTTTTCACGTCTAAACGCTCTAATTTAGGTTCAATCTCCACCCGTTTGAGCAAAAGATGTACAGCAGGAGTGACCATGAGTCAGTTAATCATTTTCGATACCACCATGCGCGATGGCGAGCAAAGTCCTGGGGCCTCTATGACCCGCGACGAAAAGGTGCGTATTGGTAAAGCGTTAGAAAAGATGCGCGTTGATGTAATTGAAGCCGGTTTTGCAGCAGCAAGCCCTGGTGACTTTGAATCCATTGCCGCCGTCGCCGCTGCAGTGAAAGAAAGTACCATTTGTTCGTTGGCCCGTGCTGTAGACGGTGATATCGATCGTGCCGCTGAAGCGTTAAAAGCCGCCGAGCGTAAGCGTATTCATACCTTTATTGCGACTAGCCCAATTCACATGGAGCACAAACTGCGCATGTCTCCGGATCAAGTGGTGGAGCGTGCAGTTTACGCCGTTAAACGGGCTCGTAGTCATGTGGAAGATGTAGAGTTTTCTTGTGAAGATGCGGGTCGCTCTGAAATGGACTTCTTATGTCGCATTATTGAAGCGGCCATCGATGCCGGTGCTCGTACGATCAATATTCCTGACACCGTGGGCTATGCCATTCCAGAAGAATTTGGTCATAAGATCAAGACCCTATTAAACCGCATTCCAAATGCCGATAAAGCCATTTTCTCTGTGCACTGCCATAACGATCTAGGTCTAGCTGTTGCTAACTCATTAGCGGCAGTGGCTAATGGTGCACGCCAAGTAGAATGTACCATTAATGGTTTAGGCGAGCGTGCAGGTAATGCAGCGCTTGAAGAAATTGTTATGGGCGTGAAAACGCGCAGCGATTTATTCGATGTAACCACAGGTATTAACACCGAAATTATCGTACCCACTTCCCGTATGGTTTCCACCATTACAGGCTTCCCTGTACAACCTAACAAAGCCATCGTGGGTGCCAATGCGTTTGCCCATGAATCCGGCATTCACCAAGATGGTGTATTAAAACATCGTGAAACCTACGAAATCATGCGTGCCGAAGATGTGGGTTGGGGTGCGAACAAAATGGTGATGGGTAAACACTCTGGTCGTGCTGCTTTCCGCTCACGTTTAGAAGAGTTGGGTGTGAACTTTGAATCTGACCAAGAGTTGAATTTAGCGTTTGCGCGCTTTAAAGAATTGGCTGATAAAAAACATGAAATCTTTGATGAAGATTTACAGGCTTTAGTCAGTGCCACTCGCACCATGGATGAAAAATACCAGTTAGTGACGTTAGAAGCACAAAGCCAAACCGGTGAAACCCCTAAAGCGAAATTAACATTGGCGGTAGATGGCAAAGAAGAAACGGTTACATCTGAAGGCAGCGGCCCAGTGGATGCCGTTTTCAAAGCCATTGAAAGTAATGCTCAGTCTGGTGCTAATGTTCAGTTGTACTCGGTGAATGCGATTACCCAAGGCACCGACAGCCAAGGGGAAGTGACTGTACGTTTAGAAAAAGGTGGTCGCATCGTAAATGGCTTAGGCAGCGACACGGATATTATCGTGGCGTCTGCAAAAGCTTACATCAATGCGCTGAATCTTTTGGCTCAAAGTGCTGAGAAAGCCCATCCACAACAAGTGGAAGGTGTGTAAGTTTTTATGCTGTATTCCGCTGCTCAACTTACTTATCTTGAACACCTAGGCATTGATGTCTGGGTGCCAAAAGATGTGCCAGTTGCAGCAGCGCAAGCGCCTTTGTCTCATACGCAACCAGTAGATGTTGAGCCAGTACCCGTAACGCAAGCGCATGCGCAAACATTGGATGTGCCCGCACACTTTGAAGACATACCTGTATCATCAGAGTCGGCTTATGCAGAGCCTGTGGTAAATAACCCAGCACCTTTGACACAGCCACCTGCTAATCCTATTCCTGCAACTGCTCCTGTTACGACGCCTGGTGCGGCATTAAATTCAGCGTTAACGTCTTCGATTCCTGCGCCTGCTTTTCCTAAGGCGAAAGATGCAAATGCTGAAACACAATCACACTCAAAATTGGAGTTTAACATTCAATTCTGGTGTTACAGCTCGGGTGTGTGGATCATCAGTGGTGATGTGAATGTGACGCCAGAACAACATAAGTTGGCGCATAACCTTGCACACTTTATTCAAGGGAAAAAGCGTCGTCCGCGTCATGTGAATGTGTTTTCTTGGCCCATGATTGATAGCCCTAATGTGGATCAAGGAGAGAGTGTGGCATTGAAATATTTGCAAGGCCATATCGAGCGACTACAAGAAGTGTGTCCACTGAAAACCGTATTGTTGTTTAACGATTGCCAGTTTTGGCCAGAGCAATTACCTCATGTGAAATTAGATATGAGTTTGCGCAATCTGTTAGAAGATCCATCTCTTAAAGCCAAGTTATGGCAGACTTTGCGTGCACATCAGCACCAAGATTAATTAATATTCTGAGTAAATGATGCCTGATATTCGTGCTATGCAAATCGAAGACGTGCCGTCTGTGTATGCCATTGAGCAACAAGGGTACGACTTTCCATGGTCGGTAAATTTGTTTGAACAAGCGGTGAAGTCCACAAAGTATTGTGCTGTCATTGAAGAGCAAAATGAGATTTTAGGGTATGGCATTCTTTCTTATGTGGTGGGAGAAGCGGAATTACTGAATATTTGTATTGCGCGCGACCATCAAGGCAAAGGGCTTGCACATCATTTACTTCAGCATCTAATTGATCATGCCACTTTACAAGATAATCACGAGATGTATCTGGAAGTGCGAGTGAGTAATGCCCCAGCCATTGCTTTATATGAACGCATGGGATTTAACGAAATTGGACGGCGTAAAAATTACTATCCGACAAAAAATGGGAAAGAAGATGCCATCTTAATGGCTTTGCCGTTAATGAAAGATGATTGATATCTAAATATTAATTCAACAAAAAAGCCCAAGATGACTTGGGCTTTTTTATAGGTTTATCATTGATCTTTTTAATTAAAGAGCATTGCCTGCTTGATTGATAGCGTTTAACTGTACGTTATCAGCCGCTTCATTTTCAGTTGGAATCCATGGGGCTAAACATTCACGGTCTAGTACACATGGGTCCGTTAAGGCTTCAAGAAATGAAACCAATTGATCAACCTCAGTGTCATTTAAGCGTAAGTTACGAGGCACACGACTGGTTCCATTTTGTTGTTCTTGTTGTAGTTTGTTTAATGCCAGTAAGGTATTGGCTTCTGCATTAGGGTATAAGTCTTCACAACCATCTAGGTTGGTAAATTGTGGTAATAGGCAAACACCTAAGCCATTACGATGATCGAAATAGTCATCAACGGAGCGAGTCGGGTTTACATAGTGACGCACCACGCTTTCTAAGGTTGGCATGCTGCCACTATGGGAATAGGGTGCGCTTACCGCTAAGTTGAGCAAGGATGCGGTGCGGAAATGATAGCGTTCATTATCGTTTGCACTTTCCCGGGCTCGGCCAAAGTCATCATCACCCGTTGTGCCATCCCCTTTGCCTAAACCAATTTGTGGAAAGGCGATGACATGATGCTGTTGATCGCTGAAAAGTTGGCCGTTATGGCATGCAGCGCAGCCAGCACCACCATCTTGAGGTCGAGTGAAAAATAAAACGGCCCCTTGTTTCGCGCTTTCACTCATGGCGGCTAAGTCACCATCCATATACTGCTGCCAAAGGTGATTAGTGAACACCATAGAGCGTTCATATTCACCAATGGCATGGGCGATATTGTCAAACGTTACCAAGGTTTGCGCATCATCATTACGCGCAAATCCTTGCTGGAAAGCGCTGAGCCATGCATTGGTGTTTAGCTCATTTTCACCTTCACCATAATTGCCGATTCGTGCAGCAAGGTGATCGCGTACGGCATCATTATTCTCACCCGCTTCAAAGGTATTACCGCGCATTTCTTCGTTTGATGTTACTGGAAAGCGTGCTTGTGCTGCTGTTAGGTTATCCCCAGCTTGGCTATCGGCCACATTAAAGTCACTGTCTGGTGTGCGTATGTCGCCTGTGCTGCCGTTGCTGCCAGCTACTACATTGAGAGATTCCACACGGGAGTCATGGAATAATCCGATGTCCCAAAGGCCCGCATTGAAGACGGTGGGCGCATTCCTAGGCACCAAGGGTTCGCCGTCTTTGTGTACTCGGCCCAAACCGAGTAAGTCAGGATTGGTAGCATCCACACCTACCGATAACGATAAATCATCCGCACCACCTAATGCCGGGTGATGGCAGCTGACGCAAGCGCTATCTTGCTGGCCTCCCAGCGCTTTGCTGAAGAATAGTTTTTTCCCTAATTGAGCTAGCTCATCTTCGATACTGGGCAAGTCTCGCTGCGGATGCTGGTTCAAATTTAAGCTGTTGATAAGTTCTGATAGCTGTAAATCTAGCGCGCTGGGTTGAGTTTCAGTGGGTGATTGTTCAGGCGCACCAGGGAATTCGGCTGGTTCTTCATCTCTGAGTTCCTCTGGCAATTTACAGCCAGTAAGGGATACGCATAGGGTAAGGGCTAGTGCCAGTGGTGTGGTTGTTTTCATGATATCTCTCACCTTGATACGGGGCTTGATAGAACATTAGGCGGAGATTGTGCAGGTTATGGGTAAGAAATGTGTAAGCAATGAGGAAGTGGCGAATTTAAAAGGTAAATTCAGTTAGGGTTTTGTATAGTTAATGAAATTCGTATCTGTTTGTGAAGTTTTGTGAAAGTACAATCAAAGTTATTCGTCATTACATTAGTGGCGTGCTTAACGCTCGTTGCCGTGATGACCATGCTGGCGCAGTGGCGCTTGGACGTGAGTTTACTTAAGCATGTGAACCAAAGGGCACAAGCTGAATATGAAACTCTGCTGGAACCATTGACTGCGTTTTATCGGCAAACCGGGTCTTGGCAAGGTCTCAAGCAGCACCCTAGATTATGGCGACAAATGAAACAGGAAGCGGGTATTCAAGAGCAGCTTGATTCCAATGGCAGACCACCACCTCCGCCACCACCGCCAAGAAATGGATTAAATGAACGTCTTGGCTTTGGTCCTTTATCGAACGGTGAGCGACCAAGAGATGCACGCCCGCGTCGACCAGTGGGATTACCTTTGGCTGTATTGGATAAAGACAAACAGTTTGTAGTGGGTTTTGAACCCAGACCCGAGCATCGTCAGTACATTCCCATTGAATTACGCGGTAATGTCATTGGTTATATTTTATATGCCAAACGGGATCGCTTAATGGACGATTTCGATTTGGATTTCTCTCAAGAATTAAGTCGATACCTCTGGTTGATCGCCATCATCATGGTGGCACTGTCAGCCATTTTAGCGCTGCCGTTTGCACAATTTTTGTTAAAACCCATTCGTCCAATCGTGAATACCATTGGCCAATTAGCTCAGGGTAATTTTTCAGATCGTGTGAATGCCAAAGGCAAAGATGAAATTTCGCAGGTTGCTCAAAACGTCAATCAATTAGCGCAATACTTAGAAGAGAATGAGCAACAACGAAAGCAATGGCTAGCAAACATATCTCATGAGTTGCGAACACCCATTGCGGTTATGCGTGGTGAATTAGAAGCCATGCTCGATGGCGTGCGTAAACTGGACCACGAACAAATTGCGTCCTCTCATCAAGAGGTCATGCATCTACAACGCTTGGTGGAAGATTTATACCAACTGACGAGCAGTGACATTGGTGCGTTAAGTTATCAATTTCAGCACCTGGATTTTTCTGAGTTAGTGGAAGAACAAGTATCACGCTTTCAAAGCATGATGGATAAAGCGCAACTGAGTTTACGCTTTCAAATTTCACCGCGTGCTGATGATTTATGGGTGGAAGGGGATGAACAGCGCATTACACAAGTGATTTATAATATTCTGCAAAATGCCATGAAGTACACGAACAAACCGGGAGAGGTGAGGGTATCTCTCTCTGAAAAAAATCAACATGCGTTATTGGTGATAGAAGATTCAGCGCCAGGTGTTAAAACGGATGAACTAGAAAAGATCTTTGATCACTTATATCGTGCGGATGCATCGCGTAATCGTAAGACGGGTGGATCGGGCTTGGGTTTGGCTATTTGCAAAAAAATTGTGGAAGGGCATCAAGGGCGAATCTGGGCGTCGGAGTCGTCTTTAGGTGGCGTGAAAATTTCCATCGAATTACCCTTGGTGTAAGAGGTTATGACTATGAATATTTTAATTGTCGAAGATGAGCCGAAACTCGCGCAATTGCTGGCGGATTATCTTTCACAAGCGGGTTTTGAGAGTCATATCATTGCCGACGGCCAACAGGCGCTGGATTATTTGAATGCCAAACGGACAAGTGATTTACCCGATTTAATGATCCTAGACTTAATGCTACCTAATTTAGATGGTATGGAAATTTGTAAAGCGGTGCGTCAGTTTTCTCATTTACCTATCATTATGGCCACAGCAAAAGTTGAAGAAATCGATCGCTTGCTCGGTCTTGAATTGGGTGCCGATGATTACATTTGCAAGCCTTACAGTCCGAAAGAAGTGGTGGCACGTGTAAAAACCATTTTGCGTCGAGTGCAATGGCAAGCGGTGCAAAAGCAAGATTTTCAGGCCGAGCAATCTGCATTGGCAGCGTTATCAGGGCTGACTTTAGAGCCCAGTCAATTAAAGGCGGTATTACAAGGGCACACATTGGAATTAACCAGTGTGGAGTTTCAATTACTGGAACTCATGGCCAGTCAACCGGGACGAATTTTTAATCGACAGCAGTTAATGGATAAATGTTATCAAGATCATCGCGTGGTGAGTGATCGCACCATTGATAGCCATATTAAAAAGTTAAGAAAACGCATTAAGGACAAATGCCCAGAGCAAGAATTAATACATTCGGTTTATGGGGTCGGGTATAAATTCGAAGTGTTGGCGGACTAGCTAAATTTTAATCTATGGATAAAAAAGCCGTTACAGGTATCTGTAACGGCTTTTTTATTTTTATATTTTTTTTAGCGATATGTTTAAGCTAATTTGTCAGTGGCTACGTGATATTTAGGATCTTCAATCACATCCACTTCAACCATGTTGCCCGCTTTGGTTAGCAGTTGACGACATTCAGGGCTTAGGTGTTTCAAGCTTAAGGTTTTACCTTCTTGGTTGTAACGCTCAGCAAGGGTATCAATGACTTCTAAGCCGGAATGGTCCGCAACACGGGAGTGCTTGAATTCGATGATCACATTTTCTGGGTCATTCTTGGGATCGAACAATTCCAAGAAGTAGCTGGTGGAACCAAAGAATAGCGGGCCGTGTAACTCGTAAGTTTTCACGCCATTTTCTTCTTTAATATCCGCACGAATGTGTTGTGCATGCTGCCATGCAAAGACTAACGCAGATACGATCACACCGGTGATAACCGCAATGGCGAGGTCCGTGGCCACGGTGACACCTGAAACCAATACCAAAACAAACGCGTCGGATTTTGGAATCTTTTTCAAAATACGAAAACTGGACCACTCAAATGTGCCCAGTACGACCATCATCATTACACCTACCAATGCGGCTAGAGGAATTTGTGCAATGATGTCAGAGGCAAATAAGATAAACATTAATAGGCCTACCGCAGCGGTGATACCGGATAAGCGACCACGACCACCAGAGTTAATGTTAATCATGGACTGGCCTATCATGGCGCAACCACCCATACCACCAAAGAAACCATTTACCGTGTTGGAGGCACCTTGAGCGATACATTCTTTGTTACTGCGGCCACGGGTTTGGGTTAATTCGTCAATCAGAGTAAGGGTTAATAGTGATTCAATTAAGCCCACACCTGCAAGAATTAAGCTGTAAGGCAAGATGATCCACAATGTCTCAAGAGTGAAAGGCACGTCAGGAATACTAAACTGCGGCAGGCCACCTGCAATGTTGGCCACATCGCCCACGGTTCGAGTATCTAAACCTAACCAAATGGCACCAAAGCTCACCACAACGATGGCAGCCAGTGCAGAAGGAATAGCTGTTGTCAGTTTAGGTAAGAAATGGATGATGGCCATGGTGAGTGCCACAAGGCCTAACATGATGAATAAGGCATTACCTTGTAGCCAAGCTTTCATGCCAGCGTCATCGATGAACTTGAACTGCTCCAGCTGACTCAAGAAGATCACAATGGCCAAACCATTCACAAAGCCCAGCATCACAGGTTGTGGCACGAGGCGAATGAACTTGCCTAGCTTTAATACACCAAACATTATTTGCAGTAGCCCGCATAGCACAACCGCTGCGAACAGGTATTCAACGCCATGATCAGCCACTAGCGCTACCATCACCACCGCCATGGCACCTGTGGCACCACTGATCATGCCTGGGCGACCACCAAAGATAGAGGTAATCAGACCCACCATAAAGGCAGCGTATAAGCCCACCAGTGGATTTACCCCAGCCACAAAGGCAAAGGCAACGGCTTCTGGAACCAGGGCAAGGGCCACTGTGAGACCAGAAAGTATGTCGTTTTTGGGGTTGTCCGTGGTTTTTCTGATGAGATTAAACATCTGATCCTCGATTAAATTTTGTGCAGGAGCAAAAAGAGCCGCGTAGGGTACCTAAAATGTCTTAAAATAACCAGTTATGCGCCCAAGGGCAGGTGATTCGAACGTTAAGGTCTGTTTGTGAGTATAGAGTCTGGTTTATTACCCATCTGGTTTATTTATTCCATGTTTGTGCCGACGCTGGCCGTTCTTATTTGGGCTGGAATACGGGTGAATTGGCAAGCACTGAAAGATTACACCTTGTTACAGCATATTTTTTATAGCGCGTGTTTAGCCTTAGCTGTGCTGTGGTCCATAAGAGCAGGCTTAAGTAGTGGCTTGGGTATTCACTTTATGGGGCTGACTGCGGCCACCTTGGTGATGGGATGGCCGTTGGCGTTAATTGCAGGGGCCATTGGGTTGTTGTGTGTGAGCATTATCGGTTTAGAAAGTTATGCCGCATTTGCCGTGAATTTTCTGGTATCTGTGGCCATGCCGGTATTAACCAGTTATTGGGTGTTGCAGTTAGTACAGCGTAAATTACCGGCGAATCCGTTTGTGTATATCTTTTTATGTGGTTTCTTTAACGGTGCCATCGCCATCTTGTGTGTGGCGTGTGTGACGTCCCTCATGCTGGGATTATTGCAGGTGTATTCTTGGGAAGCGGTTTATGACGAGTATTTTATGTATTTGCCCCTAATGTTATTTCCCGAAGCGTTTATTAACGGCATGGTCGTAGCGGGTGTCATGGGTACCGTACCGCATTTATTAAGCTCATTTGATGTGGATAAATATTTCAGCGATGACTAATTGGC
>JABXIK010000075.1 GCA_013373125.1 Gammaproteobacteria bacterium
GAGCAGGCAGCTGCTGTGCTTGTGCGGCGGGATGCAGCGGTGGTGCGATGAACAGGGCGGTGTTATTAGCTTGCTCATACTGATTAAGTTGCTGCGCGCCTTGTTGCTGGGTTACCTGTTGATCGAATTGCAGCTGCTGGACGGCTTGCTGGTCAAGCTCCAGCACTTGTTCGGCCTCACTAATAGCAGGCTTGCCAGGCCCCACTTTCAAGGTATGTTTTTTTGGGGGGGGTGAAGTCGGCTGTACAGCCTTTTGCTTAACAATGATGGAGCCATCCAGAATGTAGGCTTCAGTCATTTCTGTATTACTGAGTTCTTTCACCTGAGATAGGGCGGTAAAAGGGATGAGTACCAAAAAGCCAGCTAGGTATAGGCGCAAGCGCTTCATTTAGAGCTCCTTCTTTTATATTCCTATACCTTAGCGTACTGAATTGGATTTACTAGGGTAAATTAGTCTAAGAATCGGCTTTGTAAGCCATTATAGGCATCAATTCGACGATCGCGGAAGTACGGCCAAATCCGGCGCACTTGCTCGGTACGATCCAAGTCAATTTCAGCACGGACAAGGCATGCCTCTTGATGATCGGCCAAGTCTAAATACTCACCTTGTTGGCCTGTGATGAATGAATGCCCCCAAAAGTGGATACCTGTGCTTTGACCGCTAGGGTCTGGCTCATGGCCTACGCGGTTGATGGCAATCACCGGAAGATTGTTAGCGATACTGTGCCCACGCTGTACACCAATCCAAGCGTCCTTTTGACGAGTTTGTTCATCTTGGGTGTCGGTACTATCCCAGCCGATGGCGGTAGGGTAAATGAGGATTTCAGCGCCTTTTAGGGCCATTAAGCGAGCCCCTTCTGGGTACCATTGATCCCAGCACACCATGACACCCAGTTTACCAATACTGGTTTGAATGGGCTGATAGCCATCGAGATCACCCGGTGTGAAGTAGTATTTCTCATAAAAGCCAGGATCATCTGGAATGTGCATTTTGCGATAAAAGCCTGCTAGGCTGCCATCACGATCAAATACGAGTGCAGTGTTGTGGTAGATGCCAGCCGTGCGGCGCTCGAATATAGACCCCACAATGACAGCATTCGCTTTCTTGGCTTGCTCACTTAAGAATTGAGCGGTTGGGCCATCTAGAGATTCTGCTAAATCAAACTTACTAGGCTCTTGGGTCTGGCAAAAATAATCGGTGGCGTGAAGTTCTTGCAATACTATTAAGTCAGCACCTTCTTGGCTGGCTTGTTCAATCCACTTTTGCGTGGTGGCAAGAGAGGTGGCTTTGTCGGTGGAACAAGTTTGTTGTACACCAAATGTTCGAATGATACGGCTCATTTTGAAACCCCTGATTGCAGCTGAGGGCTGGGTATTTGCATGGTTAGGCAGTGTAGGCTTCCATATTGTCGAATGACAATGGAGCAATTAACGGGAATGATTTTATGCTCAGGCAGTGCCTGTGTCATTATGCGAATCGCTTCTTCATCTTGTTTGACACCATAAACCGGCAGTAAAACGGCGCCATTGATAAATAGGAAATTCGCGTAGGTGGCGGGTAATCTTTGGTTATCCGTTGGTTCGAACTGTGCATCCGGCCAAGGAAGTTCCACCAGCGAGAAAGGCTCATTTTGAGAATTGGAAAAGCCCTTCAGTTCTTCTTTCATGGCCTGTAATTCATCGAAATGACTATCTTCTGAATCTTGGCAGCCTTGAAAAATAATTTGATTATTGGGAGCAAAGCGAGCCAAGGTATCTACATGGGCATCTGTGTCATCGCCTTCAAGGTCTCCATGCTTTAACCACAGAAATTTCTCACTTCCAAGGTGTTGGCTTAAATAAGACTCAATCTGAGATTGGTTAAGTGAGGCATTGCGGTTCGTATTCATCAGGCATTGGCGCGTGGTCAATAAGCAGCCCTTGCCATCGCTTTCAATGCTGCCACCTTCTAGGATGAAGTTAAGGCTCTCGATATGTTGTGATGGATATGCTTTTTGCTCAAATAAGCGACGTGTGAGTTGATTATCAAGTGAAGCATTAAATTTATTGCCCCAGCCATTAAAGATGAAGTCTGCAATGGCTAATTGGTTGTCTTTATAAATTGAGATAGGACCATGATCTCGAGCCCAAGTATCGTTGTTTGGGGCAATATAAAAATGGCACTGGAAAGGGTGGTTACTGAGCAAGTTTTTAACTTGAGTAATGGTGTCTTCATTGGGCACGCTTAAAATAACGTGCTCGTGTTCAAGAATGATATTGATCAGCTGTATGTAAAAAGACTGTATTTCGGGTAGTACCCATTCCCAATCTGTATTTTCGTGGGGCCAGGTCAGTTGAATGGCATATTGGTTATGCCATTCAGCAGGAAAGTATCGTGTCATTAATGTGATCTTTGAATGTTAAGGGTTGTGATGAACAGTGTGAATCACAAAATTGGATTCAAAATAAACACTGAATTCCGCGTAGTCCCAACGGGTAATCGGCGGCTTGCCTTTTGTTGGGTGTATTTTGATCGCTTTACCATATTTAGCTTCAACCGCTTTCATGCTCATACCGCGCTTAGGGTCAGTTGCTTGTTGCTTGATGGTATCTTGCGATAGTGGAATTAAGACTTCTGAGACTTCGGTTTGTTCTTCGTTGTTGGTCATCTCAGCAAAGCTGTGTGCAGTAGCAAAGCTTAACGCGAAGCTGATGCTTATGTAGGCTATTTGAGTGAACAATTTCATAATACTAACCATTTCGTTCTTTATCCTTTGATTTTAGCGCCAAAACCACTATAAGACCATTTCATTTACCCTTTGAATTCTTTAGTCTTACGGTTTTTATCGGCGAAGTTCCAGCGAATGCTTAAATCACTCCCCATTCTTATTGGTTTGCGTTACACAGGCGCTAAACGGCGTAATCATTTTATTTCTTTTATTTCCGCAATTTCTATGGCGGGCCTAACGTTAGGCATTGCCGTTTTAATACTCGTGCTTTCGGTCATGAATGGATTTGATCGAGAGTTGCGTCAGCGGATTTTGGGTATGGTGCCTCACGCGGCTCTGTATGCAAAGGATGGATTGGAAAATTGGCAATCTTTGGCGGAAGAAGTAGCCACAAAACCTGGGATTACCGGCGTTGCCCCATTTGTGAATATACAAGGGATGATGAGCCATAAAGGCCGTGTTCAAGGTGTTATGGTGAATGGAATTGAGCCAGAGTGGGAAAGAAAAGTTTCAATCTTGCCAAATTTCATGAAAGCGGGTGAATTCGATTCATTAATGGGTGGTGAATATCACATTATTTTGGGTGATTTATTGGCAAGAAAGTTAGGGGTTACCTTAGGGGAAAAAGTCACCTTGATCATGCCAGAAGCCAGTTTAACACCAGCGGGTGTTATGCCTCGTTTAAAGCGTTTTATCGTTACTGGTGTATTTTCTGTTGGTGCTGAGTTAGACGCTAATTTTGCGTACATTCATATGCAAGATGCTGCGAAACTGGCGCGCATGAAATACCCTGCGCAAGGGTTGCGATTGCAAACCGAAGACTTATTTCAAGCGCCACGTATAGCATGGAACTTAACGTTTGATTTAGATGCCAGTATTACCAGTAGCGATTGGACGCGTACGCACGGGAATTTATTTCAAGCCATCCAAATGGAAAAAACCATGATTGGCTTGCTCTTGCTTATCATAGTAGCCGTAGCGGCATTTAACATTGTTTCTACCTTGGTCATGGTCGTAACTGACAAACAAGGGGATATCGCTATTTTAAGAACCTTGGGTATGTCACCAGGTAGCATAATGAAAGTCTTTATGGTGCAAGGTTCTGTCATTGGCGTGGTGGGGATTCTGCTGGGTACTGTGTTAGGCATTATTTTAGCGTTAACTGTGACAGATATAATTGCAGGGATAGAACATTTATTAGGCATTCAATTTTTGAATGCCAATGTGTATTTCATTAGTTACTTGCCTTCTGAATTAAAATGGGTGGATGTGTTTATTGTGACGGGTAGCGGTTTATTAATGAGTTTTTTGGCTACCTTGTATCCAGCGTATCGCGCATCGAAAGTAAAACCTGCGGAGGCTTTGCGTTATGACATCTAATAATACGGTTTTGCGATGCGATCAATTAGTTAAGCAATATCAAGTTGGCCCAGAACCGATTCGAGTGTTGGATGAATTGGAGTTACATTTATCTGAAGGGGACTGGGTCTCGGTTGTTGGTGCCTCTGGCTCAGGTAAGACCACGTTACTGAATATGCTTGCAGGCTTAGATGTGCCTAGCAGCGGAAAAGTTTTGTGGGGTGAGCAGGATATTAACGAACTGAGTGAAAAACAATTAGGTGAGTTGAGAAATCGGCACCTTGGCTTTGTGTATCAGTTTCATCATTTACTGGCGGAATTTACCGCTTGTGAAAATGTAGCCATGCCTCTTTGGATTCAAGGTGTGAAAAAGAAAGAGGCTTTGTCACAAGCTCAAAATATGCTTGAGAAAGTAGGTCTAGGTAAGCGTTCAACTCATAAGCCTGCTGAATTATCGGGTGGTGAACGTCAACGTGTGGCGATTGCTCGTGCATTAATCACGCAGCCGGCCTTAGTGTTATTGGATGAGCCGACTGGTAACCTCGATGCGCATACCGCTCAAGATATTCAGCACTTAATTGCTCAACTAAACCAAGAGTTAAAAACGGCGTTTGTTGTGGTGACACATGATCTGGCGTTTTCGCGTTTGGCTAAAACCAGTTATCAATTACTGGATGGGAAATTACAGGTGTTAGAAGCCCTCGCTTAGAGGGCTTTGTCTTGTTTGGCTAGGCGATTTTGTTTGCGTTTATTCCAGTTGCTAATGACGTGGTAACGCCAGAAAAGACGAATGCCTATATATCCGATTGCAGAGAAGATAATGGCACATAGCAAGGAGCCCAGCAGCAATGGTTGCCAAATATTGCCGAGCTCAGTCAGTGCCCAGTCCAGTGATAATTCGATCTCAAATGCTCGGACTGGAGTGTCCAGTAATACCGTACCTACTTTGTAGGTGAAGTAAAAAATGGGTGGGATGGTAATAGGGTTGCTGATCCAAACTAAACCAATGGAAATTGGGAGGTTTGAATGAATGATCACCCCGACCATTGCCGCGGCCACCATTTGAAAAGGCATAGGGATAAATGCGAAGAATACGCCGACTAAAAAGGCTCTAGAGACCGAGCGACGGTTAAGATGCCAAAGATTGGGTTCGTGCAATAAGGTTCCCAAAAACTGTAAAGACGGGTGCTGTTGTACGGTTTTAGGATTTGGGAATAAACGTTTAAGTGTCTTTTTAGGCATAGTAATCTCGGACACAAATCCAACAAAATTAATTCTATGGAACATGTGTCCCTTTGAGAGGGACGCAATTATGCACGGATTGCATAGGACATGCTAGTAATCAAACGGCCCATCATGGGCATTATAGTCGGTGCTCTGCTGGCTTCCATTTGGCCAGTTAGCATTATGCTGATACTGCCATTTCTGCTGTGCTTTGCATGCTTTGTGAGGCGAGATTTCCTCATTTGGGTACTGGCCTTAACCTTGGGTATGGGCTGGGTCTCCTATCATTGGAGCGTGATTGAAAACGCTGCATTTCCTGATGCTCAAGTAAAAGAGAATATCGTAACCAAAGGCCTTATTAAGGGGTTGAAGGTTTCAAATATCAAAACGGAATTTGATTTCATATCTGCCGACTTGAACGGATTTTTAAAGGTGAGCTGTTATTTGTGTCCGCATGGCTTGGCTAATGGACAAAAGTGGGTTTTAGCTTTGAAAGTTAAACCAGTTCATTCATTCCAAAATCCTGGTGGTTTTGATTATCGTAAGTGGATGTTGGCTCAGGGGTACATTGCGCAGGCGTATGTGGATGTAAAAGACGCAAGAAATGTGATGCTAGAAGCTCCAAATTATAAAGGTTTAGAGGCTGTTGGTGAGGCTCTGGATCGCAAAACCTTTCCTCTATTAAGTGCTTTGTTGTTGGGCGATAAATCTGGCTTAGAGTCTGAGCAAAAACGTTTTGTATTTACTTCCGGTATTGGCCACTTATTTGTCGTATCAGGCTTGCATGTGGGCATTATTGCCTCGTTTGTTGCTATGTTGTTTTTCTGGTTGCAGCGTCCACTGTTATTAGTGCATTGGTCTTATGTGAAAGAGGCTTCGGTCTTATTGGGTGTTCTAGCAGCGATTTTTTATGGTGTGGTAACAGGCATGCAAGTACCCGCGCTCAGGGCGGTAATGATGTTGGTGATGGCAGGGATTTTGTTGCTGCAATCACATAATCGCTTGCCGTTGGATTATTTCTTAATTGCGCTGATCTTGGTGTTGGTTTTGAAGCCACTTGCTTTTGTGGATATGGGGAGCTGGTTGTCATTTGCCATTGTTCTGGGCTTTATTTTGGGTTTTGCCCAATCTAAGCGAGCTCACTGGTTTAAGGGATTAGTGAAGGCGCAGTGGATTGCATTTTGTGTGGGAGGTGTCGTGTTGGTGGGCCATGGCTTGCCTCTGCTGCCTGTTTCAATGTTATTAAACTTTGTCTTGGTGCCATTGTTTGCTGTGTGCGTGATGCCATTGGCGGTTGTGGCCGTTGTTTGGGCGTGTGTTGTCGATCAGCAAGGTTTGCTTTGGCTGGAGATGGCTTTGCAATGGATGCTGCAAACATTGATGCTGAGCGCAGAGGTCTTCTCTTGGGAGATGCCTGTGCATGACAGTAATCGCTGGCTGTGCATGCTTGCGTTGGTCTTACTGGTGTTACCAAAAGCGTTTGGTTTCAGGTTTCTTGGTGTGGGAGTCATGATAATAAGCTTGCTCATGCCTTTTCCTCGGCCAGAAGTGGGCGGTTTTCAATTGACGGTGCTGGATGTGGGGCAGGGCAGTTCCGCTATGGTGCGAACGGCTTATCATTCTATTTTAGTGGATACTGGCGCGCGATTCCTAAGTGGTATGACGTTAGCAGATTACGTAGTTCTGCCCTACATGAGGCGTGTTGGGGTGAGGCAATTTGATTTACTGCATTTGACCCATGATGATAATGATCATGCTGGTGGTTTAGCGCTTTTAACGAGTAAAAGTAAAGAGCGAGTAGATCAGCACTCTTGTGATCCTTATAGATGGATTTGGGATGACGTTGAATTTGAGCGCTTTCAAGCCCCGGGTTTTACCTCTGGTAATAATGGCTCGTGTTTATTAAAAGTAACGTCATCCAGTGGTAATAGTGTCTTGTTTACAGGTGATATTGAAAAGCCTGCTGAAATGCGTTTAGTGGAGAGTTTTGGTGAGGCATTGAAAGTGGATGTGTTGATTTCACCTCATCATGGTAGTCGTTCGTCCAGTTCAGATGCTTTTTTAGACTATGTTGATGCGGATTGGGTATTCATTTCAGCGGGTTTTTTGAATCATTATGGACACCCGCATGAACAAATTTTGGCCAAATATCGACAAAGGGACATGCGGATGTACACAACCAGTGAGAATGGGGCCATACAAGTTGAGTTTCCACCTAGACAAGAGGCGCTAGTTGTTTCACCATACCGCCCTTAATTGAGATCGATAGAATAATTATACGTAGGAGTAATGAGGTGAAAGAACTGGTTTTTGCTGGCGGTTGGATGATGATTCCCCTCATTTTGGCATCTGTATTGGCCGTAGCCATTTGTATTGAGCGTTTTTGGACATTACGTCCCGAAAAAATCGCCCCCAAGCATTTGTTGGCCCAAGTGTGGATGTGGATTAAAAATAAAGAATTAGACGGCGCACGTCTTAAGCAATTAAAGCAAGATAGTCACCTTGGTGCGGTATTGGCTGCCGGTTTGAGTAATTCTCGTCATGGTCGCGACATTACTAAAGAGGCAATTGAGCAAGCAGCCAGTCAAGCTGTACATGAAATGGAGCGTTTTTTAACTGCATTAGGCACCATCGCAGCCGTAGCACCACTTATGGGCTTATTGGGTACGGTATTGGGTATGATCTCTGTGTTTAATGAAATCATGGCTCAAGGGACCGGAAACGCAGGTATTTTAGCCGGTGGTATTTCGGAAGCATTGGTCACCACTGCAGCTGGTATGATGATCGCGATTCCTGCGTTAGTTTGTTATCGCATTTTCCAGCGTCGAATTGATGAGATTGTTGTTTTCATGGAGCAAGAAGCTGTTAAATTGGTGGATGTGCTGCATGGTGATCGTGAAGTTAGCGAGACGCCAGAGGGTTAAGTTGTGAACTTTAAGCGTCAAAATAAAGAAGAGCTCAGTTTAAACCTGACTCCGTTAATCGACATTGTTTTTTTGCTGCTAATCTTTTTCATGGTAAGTACAACCTTTACCAAGGAGAATCATCTAGCGGTGAATTTGCCTGAAGCGGACGGTGAGGTCGCACAAGCCCCCGATCAAATGGTGGAAGTGGTGATCGATAAATTTGGTATGTACAGTGTGAATGGCCAAGCATTGATCAGTCAGAAGCTTGTGGTATTAAAGCAAGCCGTTGAGAAAGTGTCAGCAGGGGATCATAGTTTACCATTTATCATAACGGCAGATGCTTCTACTCCTCATGAGTTCGTGGTTCGTGCCATGGACGCCGCCGGTCAGTTGGGATTCTCCCGATTGAGCATTACCAGCAAGCAAACTAAGTAATCATGAAAGATCAGATTAATTTATCCGACTGGGCGCTTTATAAGCGCCTGCTTGGTTATGTGTTTCAGCAAAAATTTCTTTATTTCATTGCCATATTAGGCTTTGGGATTTATGCCTCCACTGCACCTATGCTTGCTCATTTGATGGATTTGATTGAGCAAACGTATCAAGACCCAACCCTTGAAGCTCGTACCTATTTGGTAGTTTTAATCTTGGGAATATTCGCTTTGCGGGGTCTGGGAAGTTTCTTGGGGGATTTCTTCCTTGCAAAAGTGGGACGAACCGTGGTGCATAAATTACGCACCGCGCTGTTTAATCATTATCTGATTTTACCAAACGAGTATTTTGATCAACACGCTAAAGGTCACATCATCTCTAAGATTACATTTGATGCCGAGCAAATTTATGGTTCCATTACCAGTGCGGTAACCAGCCTTGTACGCGAAGGTTTAACGGTTATCTTTTTGCTCAGTTATATGATCTATATGAACTGGAAGCTTACGCTTATCTTCTTTGCAGCGGCGCCATTTTTGGCGTTTATCGTAAAAAAAGCCAATAAGTATTTTAAAAAATACAGCTCGAATGTGCAGGGTAGTATGGGGCAGGTGACGCAGGTTGCAGGTGAGGCGGTTAATGCTTACCAAGAAGTAAAAATATTTTCAGGCCACGAATATGAACAAGATCGTTTTTCTCAAGCCAGTGAGAGAAATCGTATTCAAACCTTAAAATTTGCTCGTGTAAAAGCCATTAGCGTTCCGGTTATGCAAATGATTGTGGCTATGGCGATCGGTGCATTGATGTGGGTGGCGTTGGATCCTCGAGTTATCAGCGGAATGGACTTTGGCGAATTAATGGCCTTTATGACGGCGGCTAGTACCCTGGCTAAACCCATGCGTACCCTGGCTGGCATTAATGCGCTATTACAGCAGGGCATTGTGGCCGCTAAAAGTATCTTCAGTGTGTTAGAGCAAACCCCTGAACAAGACAAAGGTGAGTCTAGAATTGAACGCGCAGCAGGGGCTATAGCGATACGTGATTTGAGTTTTCAATATCCTCAAGCCGATGAAACCGTGTTGAAGCACATTCAATTAGATGTAAAACCGGGTGAAAGTGTTGCGCTTGTAGGTAAATCAGGTAGTGGTAAGTCAACATTGATTAGCTTGTTGACACGATTCTATGATTATTCCGATGGTGAAATACTATTGGATGGAAAAAGCATAAAAGAATACCCACTTGATGATTTGCGTCGTCAAATTGCATTGGTGAGTCAGGGCGTAACCCTTTTCAATGACACTATTTTTAATAATATCGCCTATGGTTGTTTAGCAGATAAAACCAAAGAAGAGGTTTATGCTGCGGCCAAGGCGGCCCATGCGTTGGAATTTATTGAGCAAATGCCAGAGGGAATGGATACCATGATTGGCGATGATGGCGTGATGTTGTCAGGTGGACAAAGGCAGCGCTTGGCCATTGCTCGCGCCATCTTAAAAGATGCGCCAATATTGATTCTAGATGAAGCAACCAGCGCTTTGGATACAGAGTCTGAGCGTTATATCCAAGACGCATTGGATAATCTTATGAAGAATCGCACCAGTTTTGTTGTGGCTCACCGTCTCAGTACCATAGAAAAAGCCGATACCATTTTGGTGGTGAATAAAGGAGAGATTGTTGAGCGCGGCAATCATAAAGCTTTATTAGAAAAACAGGGCTTTTATAAGAACCTTCATGATATGCAATTCAGTGGGTAGAGCGTGTTAGAGCGATTATTCAATGCTGCATGGTATGGCCCTTGGCAATGGACTTGGCTGCTTTATCCTTTGGCTATGCTGGTGGGATTCATCACTAGACGTAAGCGTCGCCAGTATTTAACCAACCCTCCAGAGCCGTTTTCTGTGCCCGTAATTGTGGTGGGTAATCTCACTATTGGTGGCACAGGTAAAACCCCTGTGGTGCAGTCTCTTGTGAAATTTCTACAAGAGCAGGGTTATAAGCCGGGTATTATCAGTCGCGGTTACGGTGGCAATCTTACTGAGTATCCTCATTTGATTAGTGATCAAGATACCTCACAGCAAGTGGGTGATGAGCCTTTTATGATGTATCAGGCTTTAGGTGTGCCGATTGTGGTGGACCCTGTGCGTGCTCGTGGAGTGCAATGTGTATTAAAAAATGATGTAAACGTAGTGATTAGCGATGATGGTTTACAGCACTACGGATTGCATCGCGATATTGAAGTGTGTGTGGTGGATGGTTCTCGTGGATTAGGTAATGGCATGTTAATGCCGGTGGGTCCATTGAGAGAAGACCGAGAGCGTTTGAATGATGTGGACTTCATTCTGCAGAGCCAAAGCGATAGCCAAGACGAAGGGTTTGATGTGGAGCCTGTGGCTTGGGTTAATGTAAGCTCTGGTGAGGTGTTAGCGTTAGATGCACTGACTATCAACCCAAATGCAGTGGCGATTGCTGGTATTGGTAATCCTGCAAAGTTTGCGCGAACGTTAGATCAAATTGGAGTTAACTGTCGGTGTCAGTGGTTTCCTGATCACTATGACTATAAGCTTGAAGACCTAGCGGGTTTTTCTAGTCAAATCCTAATGACGGAAAAGGACGCAGTTAAAATTAGGGGATTTGCCACAAAGGATATGTGGTATTTGCAAATACAAGCACGTTTGCCGAATACGTTTTTAAATTCGGTAAGATCACGATTAGAAATCTGGGAGTCCGAAAATGGATAAAAAATTATTGTCTTTGTTGGTGTGTCCTTTATGCAAAGGTAATCTAACCCTAGATAAAGAAAAGTCAGAATTGATTTGTAAATTTGATGGTGTGGCTTACAAAATTGATGATGGCATTCCTGTTATGTTGCCAGAAAGCGGTCGTGCCCTGACAACAGAAGAAAAGCTGGCTAAATAGCTACTTAAAATATAAAAACGGGTCTTGTGCTTTACCTTGGAAGCGTATTTCGAAGTAAAGCCGAGCTTGCTTGCCATCACCTTCCCCAACGGCTGCGATGAGTTGACCTTTTTTAACGTGGTCGCCTTCTTGAACATAATTTGAATAGTTGTTGCCATAAACACTTATTATGTCATTGGTGTGCTGTACGAGAATTAAATTGCCATAACTATTAATAGCGTTGCCGCTATACAGTACTTTGCCATCAGCTATAGAAATGACTGGGTCGCCAAGCTTTGCGTTTAATTCAATGCCGTGTTTATGCTGAGAATATTCAATATTTTGTAAGCTGGGTTGTTTTTCCAGCGGCCACTTCAGTGAGAGCTCGGTTCTTGTAGACTGGCTTTGAGTTGCAGTTAATTCATCATGTTGAAGTGAGTTGGCAAGCTCGGGGTTTTTATTGATTATTTGTAGAAGGGTGTTTGCTTTCTCAGCTGATAAGCCTAGAAAGCCCTCGACACCAGAAAGGCTATTGAATTCTCTGAGGGCTAAAGTGATGCTGGTAAATACTAATAGCGCAAGAACAAAAGTTAGTCCTAGCTCTTTATAGCCTAAGTGGTGTCTTAAAATATGGTCGTGTGATGACTCTAAGCGCTCAAGGCGTTTTTCCATATGGGTGACACGGTTACTGAGTCCTAGTAAGAATCTCGCGCTGCCTTTAGGTTGGGATTTTAAGTTGATGGTTTTATTACTATCATCACTTTTTACGAGTCTAGGTTGCGATAACATAAGCTTGCTTCTGTAAAATGCTTTGAAGATGAAAAGCATAATGTTTGCCAAGTTTTAAAAAGGCTCTATTTTCTAGGTTTGCGTAAGCTTATTCGTTAAATTGCGGCAAAAGATTTCCCTATTAGGCAATAAGGGCAGAAAAATGAAGGTTTTATTTGTTTGTCTTGGCAATATATGTCGATCACCTTCCGCTGAGGCGGTAATGCGGTCTCTAGTGGCAACTTCGAAATTGGATATGCAGATTGATAGTGCCGGCACTGCGGCCTATCACATAGGTAAAACACCAGATGAGCGCTCCCAAGCGGCTGCATTGGAGCGCGGCATTTCTATGCAGGGGCAATTTGCTCGCCAAGTATCGCAAGATGATTTTTATGAGTTTGATTATATCTTTGCTATGGATCGCTCTAATTTGGCTGATCTAGAAAGTGTTAGGCCTGCGAACGGGTCAGCTCAATTAAGATTATTTCTTAAAGAATATGGCAGTATGGGATACGAAGAAGTCCCTGACCCTTATTATGGTGGTCAAAAGGGGTTTGAACTGGTTTTGGATTTATTACAGGATGCGTGTCAGGCATTTCTAAGTGAGAAGTTGAAAGAATGAATATACAGCAAAACGTTGCGTTAAAAACGTTCAATACACTGGGTGTAAATGCCTTTGCTGAATATATGACTCAGGTAAGCAGTATCGATGCCCTCAAGGAAGTCATCGAATATGCAAGTGATTCCAATTTACCTATCAAGGTGTTAGGCGGTGGCAGTAATGTGGTGTTAGCAAATGAAGTTTCGGGCTTGGTATTGCAATACACAAATGACTCACTAGAAATGTTAAGTGAGGATGAAGAGTATGTTTTGGTTCGTGTAGGTGCGGGCTTGAACTGGCATGAATGGGTTATGAGTTCGCTCAGTAAAGGCTGGTTTGGTTTACAAAATCTAGCCTATATTCCAGGCTTAGTGGGTGCGGCGCCGGTACAAAATATTGGTGCTTACGGTGTAGAAGTAAAAAGTGTGATTCGTTTGGTTAGAGGCGTCATGCTGGATACAGGTGAGGAATTTGAGTTGAGCAATGAAGCTTGTCAATTTGCTTACCGTGAAAGCATTTTTAAGCATGAATTAAATGAAAAAGTATTAATTACATCCGTGGATTTTAGACTGTCTAAAACCCCACAAGTGGATGTTAGTTATGCGCCTCTGGATCAAATGGCTAAAGAACAGGGAATGCCAACACCGCTCACTTTGGCAAATTGGGTGATCGAGGTGCGTAAAAGTAAATTGCCTTCACCGGATATTCTGCCCAATGCAGGGTCTTTCTTTAAAAACCCAGTCATTACCTTTCAGCAGTTTGATCGACTGTCCGAGCAGTTTGATCATGTGCCAAGTTACCCGCAAAAAGAGGGTGTTAAAGTGCCTGCAGGTTGGTTAATTGATCAAATGGGGTTTAAGGGTAAATCATTTGGTCCGGTGAGTGTACATAAGCAGCAAGCCTTGGTGCTAATTAATGAGGGTGGCAGTGGGGAAGATGTATTAGCTGCTGCGCAACAGATTAAGCAGGCTGTATTTGACAGGTACGGGATTGCTATAGAGCAAGAGCCAAGAATTTTTCAGTGACTCTCTTAAATCAAAGGTGAGGCGTAATAAAAAAGGGACCCTTGGGTCCCTTTTATTTAAGAGTTTGACTCTTGCGTTTGCTGTGCTTCGCGTTCGCGAGCTTCAGCTTCTAAACGGCGACGTTTAACTTCCCTAGGGTCGTTGTAAGCGCGTTTAGGTGCAGAGTTAGTTGGCGCCTCTGCAGCTTCAGTCGCTGCTGTGGTTACTTTAGGCTCGGCAGGTGCGATAGGGGCAACTTCAGCTTCCACCTTCTTTTCAACAGGCTTGGCAGTTTCAACTTTAGCGATAGGTGCTTCCGTTTTAGGTGCTTCTACTGTATTTGCCGAGTCGTCCAGTTTAGCAGGCTGCTCTTGAGCTGCCTTATTTTCAGTTGTTTTTACTTCAGCTTGTTGCGCTTGAGTTTCAACTGCTTTTGGTTGTTCAGCTTTAACAGGCGCGGCTTCTTTCGCTGATGTGTTTTCAGCGGCAGTGCTAGTTGCCTTGATGTTCTCTGGTTTAGCTTCGGCAACCGGTGTCTTGGTTACTTCTTTTTCTGTAGCGGCAGGCTTGGCAGCTACTTCTTCCACTTTACGAGCAACATTTTCATCCAGCTTGCTTGGCTGCTGATTGCGATTGCGACGACGTGCATTGCTTTGATTGCGATTATCATCGCGCTCGCTGCGGTTTTCGTTGCGTTCATTGCGGTTTTCGCTACGCTCGCGACGTGGGCGTTCGTTACGGCTTTCCGCTTGTTGCTTGTCATTGTTGCGCGTATTGCGAGTGTCTTTTTTGTTGTCGTTACGACGGTTGTTGTTGCGATTGTTTTGGCGTGGGTTGTTGTTGCGACCATTGCCACTGGCATTGCGGTTACGGTTGTTGTTCTTGCCGTTACCTTTTTTGCCTTTTTGCGCAGGTTTTTCATCCGCTTCAAATAAGCTAGAAATAGCAGAAGCTAGTTTGCTGAATAGGCCTGGTTCTTTTGCTGCTTTAGGGGCAGGGGCGCGAGCAGAGGAAACCGCTTGTACGGCTGCCGATTCTTTTTTCGCTAGTGTGCTTTGTTCTACGGCTAATTCTTGCTCGTAGTTGATCTCAAAGCTCACTTGGTCAACTTGATTGTCGCCAGTGCGAACGCGAGAAACTTCAAAGTGTGGCGTGTGGAAGTTTGGATTCGGAATGATCAGAATCTGTGCTTCGTGGCGCTTCTCAATGGCCATAACATCGGCGCGTTTATCATTGGTTAAGAAGTAAGCCACTTCAAGTGGCACTTCTGCGCGAACTTGAGCTGTATTGTCTTTGCTGGCTTCTTCTTCGATTAAGCGTAAAAGAGAAAGGCTCAAAGAGCGCATATCACGGATAAAGCCTGTGCCTACACAGCGAGGGCAAACATGACCGCTGGTTTCGCCAAGAGATGGGCGCAAACGCTGACGAGACATTTCTAATAGACCAAAGCGAGAAATGCGACCTACTTGAACGCGCGCGCGGTCAATTTCTAGTGCATCTTTAACGCGATTTTCCACTTCACGTTGATTCTTATTAGACATCATGTCGATGAAGTCGATAACAATCAAACCGCCGATATCGCGAAGGCGTAATTGACGTGCAATCTCATCAGCCGCTTCAAGGTTTGTGTTCACGGCGGTGTCTTCGATGTCAGAGCCTTTCGTTGCACGAGAGGAGTTGATATCGATAGAAATCAAGGCTTCAGTGGTATCAATAACAATGGAGCCACCGGAAGGTAGTTTCACTTCACGTTGGAATGCGGTTTCGATTTGCGCTTCGATTTGATAGCGGCTGAATAGCGGAGTGCTGTCTTCGTAAAGCTTAATTTTGTTTTCGTACTGCGGCATAACGTGCTGTACGAAGCTGAGGGCTTCTTCAAATACTGCTTTGTCATCGATTAGCACTTCGCCAATGTCTTGGCGTAGGTAGTCGCGAATAGCACGAATAACCACGTTGCTTTCTTGCAGTAGAAGGCAAGGAGCTTTACGGTTTTCGGAAGCGCCTTTGATGGAGTCCCAAAGAAGGCATAGGTAATCCAAATCCCATTGTAGGTCTTCAGCGGCACGACCAATACCTGCGGTGCGCACAATCACGCCCATGTTGTTAGGTACGGTAACGTCACGCATGGCGTCACGAATTTGGTTACGCTCATCGCCTTCAATGCGGCGAGAAATACCACCAGCGCGCGCGTTATTTGGCATGAGTACCAAGTAGCGACCGGCAAGGCTGATCATAGTAGTCAAAGCTGCGCCTTTGTTGCCGCGCTCTTCCTTGTCTACTTGAACGATGACTTCTTGGCCTTCTTCGATGACATCTTTGATGTTCGGGCGACCAGAGGCATTGGACTTAAAATATTCGCGAGAGATTTCTTTTAGAGGAAGGAAACCATGACGTTCAGCGCCAAAGTCCACGAAAGCAGCTTCTAGGCTAGGCTCTATGCGGGTAATCTTACCTTTATAGATGTTGGCTTTCTTTTGTTCTCGGGTTGTAGGTTCAATATCTAAATCGTACAGGCGTTGGCCATCAACTAGCGCAACACGCAACTCTTCTGATTGAGTTGCGTTAATTAGCATTCTTTTCATTAACTTCTAGAGCTCATATTTATGTGGTTCTGATGGAACACAAGGGTTGAGCTAATCAAAATATTTATGCGTGCTTTGCGTGGATTTCTATACCGACTCTGGATTGACTGCTTCCACGCAGGGGTGTCTAGCTCTATTTATCGTGAATTTGCTAACACCGACACGAAACATAAGCTGATTTAGCAAGACCCCTTGCTTAATCAGAACGTATCATTTTTCTTATTTAGCGGTGATTTTTACCGCTAAATGCCAAAATTCCGGGAAGTTTATATCTAACATTCCCAAACTTACGTTATCATCCGGGCCCAATGTTGTATGGGGCGCTTTAGCCCTGGGTACGACCGGAATGGCTGAATATAGCAAAGATTGGCAAGGCGTCAAACCGGTTTTTCTTAACTACGAGTTTTATATGTCTGAAAATTCTAAACGTGGTGTCATTTTCGAGGAAGTCAGCCTAGATTATGCTGGCCAGCGCCTTGATAACTTTTTGATGTCGCGGATTAAGGGTGCGCCTAAGTCATTGATCTATAGGATCATTCGTAAAGGTGAGGTACGTGTGAATAAAGGCCGCACCAAGCCGGATTACAAGCTAAAAACAGGGGATTTGGTACGAATCCCGCCTGTTCGAGTCAAAGAAGAGAATAAAATTGAGAATGTCCCAGATCGGTTGGCTGCGGACATAGAGTCGGCCATTTTGTTTGAAGATGATTATCTAATTGCCGTAAACAAGCCTCGGGGTATGGCGGTTCACGGTGGTAGTGGTATCAGCTTGGGGCTGATTGAGGCTCTGCGAGTCATTCGTCCGGATATTAAGCGCTTGGAGTTGGTTCATCGCTTGGATCGAGATACCTCTGGCGTGATCTTGGTGGCTAAAAAGCGCTCGGTTTTGGTAGCGTTGCATGAAATGCTGCAAAAGAAATCCGGCATTCAAAAACGTTACTGGGCTTTGGTGTATGGTTCTTGGCCTAAGCACATGAAAGATGTAACAGCACCCTTAATAAAGAATGAATTGCAATCAGGTGAGCGCATTGTCAGGGTGTCTCAGCAAGGTAAGCCTTGTCATACCCGTTATTCTTTGGAGCGTCGCTTTGAAGGATATACCCTGGTAAATGCGGAGCCAGTAACAGGGCGAACCCATCAGATTCGCGTGCACTGTCAGTTTTCAGGCCATGCTATTGTGGGTGACGAGAAATATGCAACGGATGATGAGTTGAAGCAAGCACGTCAGCAAGGCGCGAGACGTCTATTTTTGCACGCAAAGTCATTACGATTTGTGCATCCGCAAACGAAAGAAAACCTGTTGTTAGAGGCGCCCATTGATTCAGCATTTGATGCGTTTTTGAATGCTTTAGCGCCCATTAATTAATTGCAAACTGATATTGAAGATTGAATGAAATATAAAGCGATAGTGTTTGATTGGGATGGAACCTTGGTTGACTCGGCTAGTCGTATCGTCGAATCCATGCAATGCGCAGCGCAAGACCATGATTTGCCATTTCGAAATGAATTTGAAGTGAAGCAAATAATTGGCTTGGGTTTGCCTGAGGCCATTGCTACTTTGTGGCCGGAAATTGATAGTGAGCGAGCTTTGATTAAGTCAGTGGCAAAACAATATGGCGTGCATTATATGGCTGAGCAGCGTGCGGAAATGGTGTTGTTTGATTATGCCCATGAATTGTTTGAGGTGATTAGGAAAAGTGGTTTGAAGTTGGCGGTTGCCACTGGTAAGGGGCGTGAAGGGTTGAATCGCGCCCTTGAAGAATTTCAGCTTGGCCATATTTTTGATGACACTCGCTGCGCTGATGAAACCAAATCAAAGCCACACCCGCTAATGTTGCATGAATTATCGAAGTCTCTGGAAGTGGATGTGGAACATATGCTGATGGTGGGGGATACCCAGTTTGATTTGGATATGGCGCACAATGCAGGCATGGATTCCGTTGCTATTACTCATGGCGCCCATGCTGTTGATAAGTTGAAATTAAGTCAGCCTTTGCACATGGTAAATAGCCTTCAAGAGTTGGCAAATTGGCTTGAAAATCAAAAACAGAGTTCAAATACAGTATTAAACATTGAAGTTAATTAAGGGTTGTTATGTATCAAGATCCAGTGGAACGTCCGCAGTCAGATAAAGAATGGAAGCTCATCGAAAAGGTGGTGGGCAGCATCAATGTGGAGCAAAGAAGAGCCCGTCGTTGGGGGATATTCTTTAAGTTAATGACATTCGCGTATCTTTTTATTGCGTTAGCGATTTTTGCGCCAAATAGTATTGATACTAAAGATATGGGTGTGGACGGAGAGTTTACAGCCTTAGTTGAAGTAAAAGGTGTTATTGCAGATGGCGAAGAAGCTTCTGCCGATTTAATCGTGACGGGTTTGCGTAATGCCTTTGATGCCGAGGGCACAAAAGCGGTTGTGTTGCGCATAAACAGTCCAGGTGGCTCACCGGTTCAGTCTGGTTATGTGTATGACGAAATTATGCGCTTACGCAGTTTGCATCCAGAAGTACCTGTGTATGCGGTTATTTCAGACTTAGGAGCCTCTGGAGCATATTACATTGCCGCTGCTGCCAATGAGATTTATGCCGATAAGGCCAGTTTGGTGGGCTCCATTGGGGTGGTGGGCTCGGGCTTTGGCTTTGTGGATGCTATGGATAAGTTGGGCGTTGAGCGCCGTCAGTTTACAGCGGGTGAGCACAAGGCGTTCCTAGATCCATTTACGCCCCTAAATAAAGAAGAAAAGGTGTTCTGGGAAGGGGTGTTGGCTACGACTCATAAACAATTTATTGAGCAGGTGAAAAAGGGTCGAGGCGACAGATTGGCGCAAGATGCTAAGCTGTTCAGTGGTCTGGTTTGGACTGGTGAGCAGGCTCTGTCTCTGGGCTTGGTGGATGGTCTTGGGAGCTCCAGTTATGTGGCTCGCGAGCTGGTTGGGGCAGAGAAAATCGTGGATTTCACACCTCAGCCAACCCCGTTTGAGGCCTTGGTTGGGCGTCTTGGCGCATCCATGGGCAAGTCAATTGCATCAGCATTTGGCGTGTCGGGCACCCCAATTAGTCTAAAATAGAGGTTTGTGCTTGATTTTACTTGAAAAATCGTCAAATAGTTTTGACATAATCTGACCTCATGAGTACCATTGCGCGCACTATGAACCAGGGTTTATTTCCAGTACGAGTCGATCCGCTCAAAAGCGTGGAGCAAGAAGCTGAATTCAGCGGTTCCATTGCGGTCTCCAAGTTAGAGCGTTTACAGGACTTTCTACAGGATGACAGTGGTGAAGCTCAAGTTGAGATTCAATTTGGGCACGATGAACAAGGCACTGCCTTGTTGCGTGGTAAGTGTCACGCCCATGTACGCATGACGTGTCAGCGCTGCATGAACCCGGTTGAAGTGGCATTAGCTACTGACTTTGAGCTCGGCATCGTTTTTAGCGATGAACAGGCTAAGCACCTGAATAAGCAATACGAACCTGTTATTGCGGATTCAGAATCCTTGGAACTGTTACCCGTGATTGAAGATGAGTTGATTTTGAGTTTGCCTATGTATGCCTACCACGAAAAATGTGGTGATCATGACCTAGTGCATACCCAAGAAGAACCACCGGTTGAAACAGAAGCGCCGAACAATCCGTTTAGTGTGCTTGAGCAATTAAAGAAATAGTAGGAGAGCCCGAATGGCTGTTCAAAAGAGCAAAAAATCTCGTTCACGTCGCGGTATGCGCCGTTCTCACGATGCACTAACTACTCGTGCATTGTCTATCGATCCAACTTCAGGTGAAACTCACATCCGTCACCACGTGACTGCTGATGGTTTCTACCGCGGTCGTAAAGTTGTTGAAGTTCAAGACAACTAATTATGGTCACCATTGCCATTGACGCAATGGGCGGGGATCACGGTCCCCGCGTGACTGTTCCCGCAGCGTTATCCTCTCTCGAAAAACATCCCGATTTATCTATTATCCTTTTTGGCAATCGCGCCAAGTTAGATCCTTATTTACACCAATCTACTGCTAGTTCTCGTTTGAAGATTGTTCATACCGATGAAGTAGTCAGTTGTGGTGAGCGCTCTTCTGCTGCATTACGTAAAAAGCAATCCTCCATGCGTTTGGCCATTGACGCGGTACGCAATGAAGAAGCGCAGGCTTTGGTGAGTGCAGGTAATACAGGTGCTTTGGTTGCCATTTCTCGGTATGTACTTAAAACCATTTTAGGTATTGATCGCCCTGCATTGATCGCTCGTTTGCCTCATATTTCTGGTTTTAGTTATATGCTGGATTTAGGTGCCAATGTGGAAAGCGATTCTGAAAACTTACACCAGTTTGCAGTGATGGGCAGTGCCTATGCGTCTGCAATTGGTGGGGTTAAAAATCCTAAGGTGGCGTTGTTAAATATTGGTAGCGAAGAAATCAAAGGTAATGAGGATATCCGTTTAGCCAATGCGTCGTTAAAAGAATCAGAAGCGCTTAACTATGTGGGTTATGTAGAAGGGGATGACTTATACAAAGGCATTGCGGATGTTATTGTGACCAATGGCTTTGCGGGCAATATTGCATTAAAAACCAGTGAGGGTTTGCTTAAGTACATTGTGCAGGTGATTCGTGAAGCGTTTCAAAAGAATGTATTCACGCGATTGGTTGGCATGATTGCCGTTCCTATTTTAGATAGCTTGCGCTTGGCGTTTGAGCCGGACCTTAAAAGTGGCGGCGTGCTGCTGGGTGTTCAAGGAATTGTTGTGAAAAGCCATGGTAAATCTCAAGCTGCGGCCTTTTCAAGCGCCATCGATGGTGCGTATTTACTGGCGAAGAACAAATTATTACAACAAATAGCTGAAATGCTCGACAGTGAAATGTTATAAAACCCGTCTTAAATAAAAAATATTCTTCTCTTCTAAAAATAATGCCATTCAGGAAATGAATATGTACAAGAACGCCGTCGTTTTCCCCGGACAAGGCTCTCAAAGTGTTGGTATGTTGGCCGACATTATCTCTGAATACTCAGTTGCAAAAGAAACCTTACAGCAAGCAGACGAGGTTTTAGGTTTTAAATTAAGTGATTTAATTTTAAATGGACCAGCTGAAGAGCTTAATAGCACCAATAATACACAGCCTGCATTAGTTGCTGTGGAGGTTGCTACGTGGCGTGCACTGAATGGTGCGATTAAAGCGGATGTTATGGCGGGTCACAGTTTAGGTGAATACTCTGCTTTGGTATGTGCGGGTGCTTTGAGCTTTAAAGATGCGTTGTTATTGGTGCGTCGTCGTGGTGAGCTTATGCAAAAAGCCGTGCCCAATGGTGTGGGTGCAATGGCTGCCATCCTGGGTATGGAAGACGAAAAAGTGGAAGCTGTGTGTCTTGATTGTGCACAAGGTCAAGTCGTGCAGGCGGCGAATTACAATAGCCCAGGCCAGTTAGTAATTGCTGGGAATAAAGAAGCCGTCGAGCGCGCAGTTGTAGCGTGTAAAGAAGCCGGTGCTAAGCGTGCCATGTTGTTGCCGGTAAGTGGGCCGTTCCATAGCGCATTAATGGAGCCGGCTGCCGTAGAATTTAAGTCGTACTTAGCTGACTTTGAAATTAACAATCCAAGCATTCCTGTGCTGCAAAATGCCACTAACACATTCGAGCAAGATGCTCAGCAAATTCGTGAAAATCTCGTTAAGCAAATCGCAAGCCCGGTACGTTGGACGCAATCTGTATTACAGCTAGCTGACAACGGGGTGGAAAACCTGATAGAAGTAGGTCCAGGTAAGGTATTAACCGGTTTAAATAAACGAATTGCGAAACAGCTAAACAGTCAAACCGTGCATTCGGTGGAATCTCTACAAGCTGTTTAGGGGAATATATATGCAACAATCCATCGCCGTTGTAACAGGTGCTAGTCGAGGTATTGGTCAAGCCATTGCTCAAGCATTGGTGGAAGCGAATTATTTTGTGGTGGCCTCGGCCACGTCTGAGTCCGGTGTAGCCGCAATCCAAGAATATTTGGGTGAGAAAGGTACGGCTTTCGTACTGAACCTTGCAGACAAAGATAGTTGTGCGCAATTTACTGAGCAGGTAAACGCCCTGGGTGCTGTGTCTGTGTTGGTGAACAACGCAGGTATTACTAAAGATACTCTTATGTTGCGCATGAAGGACGAAGATTGGGATAGTGTAATTGAAACCAATCTGAGTGGAGCCTTCCGTCTGACTAAATCCTTCTTGAAGGGCATGATGAAGCAGCGTTGGGGTCGTATAGTTAATATCAGCTCTGTTGTGGGTGCCATGGGTAATCCAGGTCAAGCTAACTACTGTGCATCTAAGGCAGGTATTGAAGGGTTTACCCGTTCGCTGGCGTATGAGCTGGGTAGTCGTGGTATCACTGTGAATGCGGTTGCCCCTGGGTTTATCGCCACAGATATGACTCATGAGCTTACCGAAGATCAAAAGCAAGCCATGATGGCCAATATCCCGCTAGGACGTTATGGTGAAGCGGATGAAATTGCCAAGGCTGTACGCTTCTTGGCGTCAGATGATGCTGCTTACATCACAGGGCAAGTATTGGGTGTGAATGGCGGCCTAAATATGGGATAAAATCGCCAGTGGGGATGATATTCTGGCCGTAATGAGCTAGTTTTGTTTCCATTAAGATTTTAAATGCTTAATAATCAAGGTGTTAAGAGCAAAATATGGCTCTGTGAAGCATTTGTGATTTCTACCTACTTGGCGGTAAACTTAGGTTTACCCCTGATTAAAGAGGGGTATAATACTGCCCTCAATTGGTCAGGCCTTGTAGGGCACACAAGCTCTATATAATAAACAGGATAAATTATGAGCAGCATTGAAGAACGCGTAAAAAAAGTTGTTTGTGAACAACTAGGTGTTAAAGAAGACGAAGCGAAAGGCACGTCTCGCTTTGTTGAAGACCTAGGCGCAGACTCCTTAGACACGGTTGAATTAGTAATGGCGCTTGAAGAGGAATTTGAAACTGAAATTCCAGACGAAGACGCTGAGAAACTAACCACTGTTCAAGAAGCGATCGACTACATCATTGCTCACATTTAATTGTTAAGCGCCGATGTCAAAGCCGCCCCTCAATAGGCGGCTTTTTTGTTTCTACCAATTGATGCAAATAAATAATAAGAAGGAAGGGCTATGGCGAAGCGTCGTGTTGTTGTAACCGGAATAGGGGCGGTGACGCCACTAGCGAATGATGCAAATGCAACTTGGCAGGCTTTGATTCAAGGCAAGAGTGGCATTGAAACCATTACCCATTTCGATCCTTCTGCATTGGCCACGCAATTCGCGGGCACGATCAAAGATTTTTCGCTAAACGACGTGATCACACCTAAAGATGCCAAGAAGATGGATATCTTTATCCAGTATGGTTTGGTTGCGTGTGCCGAAGCCGTGGTTCAGTCTGGCTTGTTAGAGGCAGGTTACGATTCTGATCGCATCGGTTGTGCGCTAGGTTCTGGCATTGGTGGTTTAAGTACCATTGAAGCCAACCATTCCCAATTATTAAATTCTGGCCCACGTCGCGTGAGCCCGTTTTATATCCCGGCATCCATTGTGAATATGCTGTCAGGCCATTTGGCTATGTTGTACGGTTTCACAGGCCCCAATTTTGCTATTTCTACTGCGTGTACCACAGGAACTCATAATATTGGTTATGCGGCGCGTACCATTGCTTATGGCGATGCAGATGTGATGATTGCCGGTGGTGCTGAAGCAGCGTGTACGCCAAGTGGTATGGCAGGTTTTTGTGCGGCACGAGCCATGTCGACACGCAATGATGATCCGAAAAAAGCATCGCGCCCATGGGACAAAGACCGTGATGGTTTTGTGTTAGGTGATGGTGCGGGTGCATTAGTTTTAGAAGAGTATGAAGCAGCGACAAAACGTGGTGCTACCATTTTGGCTGAAATCTCTGGCTTTGGTATGAGTGACGATGCGTTTCATATGACGTCACCACCAGAAGATGGCAGTGGCGCTGCTAAGGCCATGAAAAATGCTTTGAACGATGCAGGCTTAAGCGGTGCTGACATTCAATATGTGAATGCCCATGGAACCTCCACACCTGCCGGTGACGTGGCCGAAAGTCGCGCCATTGAATCAGTAATTGGACAACAGGTTTTAGTGTCTTCAACTAAATCCATGACAGGGCATTTATTGGGTGCAGCCGGTGCCATCGAAGCCATATTTTCTATTCAGGCGCTTATGAATAATAAAGTGCCACCGACCATCAACTTAGAAAACTTAGAAGATGGCTGTCACCTAGATTACGTGGCGAATACCGCCCGCGATGTGGAGTTGAAGCATGTTCTCAGCAATTCATTTGGGTTTGGTGGTACCAACGGATCAATTATCTTCAGTAAGGTTTAACGCACTGTGTGGGTCATTGATAACCAGGATTATTTAGGCAAGCTGGATGGTTGGAATCGTTCAGCGCAATTCGCGGATGGTTTGTTTGAAACCATGCGAATTCATGATGGAAAGATTCTTGGTTTGCCTCAACATGTTGCGCGATTATCCAATGACCTTGCGCGCTTGAATATTCAACCACCGGCTGGGGATTTATCCGATTTATTATCCAGTTATGCGCACACCATGGCGGACATGTCTCACGTGGCGGATGGTGTGATGAAAGTCATCATTAGTCGTGGTGATAGTGAGCGAGGATATGGCTATCACGATGAAATCAAACCCCATATTACGGTGTTTTATAATCAAGCTGCTCAATTACCGGATAGCGTGTACACCAAGGGAGTGGATGTTGTTTTGCTGCAAACTCAGTGCGCGATTCAGCCTCAGCTAGCGGGTATAAAACATTTGAATCGCTTAGAAAATGTACTGGCCAAAAAAGAGTTAGGCACACAAGCATTTGAAGGCTTAATGCAAAATCATCTAGGTTTGATTATTGAAGGCGCCATGTCCAATGTGTTTTTTGAACACCAAGGGCAATTAATCACCCCTAAATTAACGCTTTCCGGCGTAGCAGGTGTCATGCGTCAGCATGTATTGGCATTTGCTGATAAACTGGGCGTCAAAATTGAAATTCGCGATATTAGTATTGATGAATTAGCTGGCTTTGAGCATGGTTTCTTGAGCAATAGCGTCATGGGTATTGTGCCGGTTAAATCATTAATGCAGCGTGATGTGAAGATAGGAAAATTAACCATGCAGTTGTTAAAGGCATGGCAGTCAGGAGTTATTTATGAATAAGAGCATGAAATTATTAGTACAAATGCTAATTATTTGGATGTTGGCTCTTATGGTTTATGGGGTGTATCAATTACAGCGACCTCTTGCTATTGAAGAAAATAAAATAGTTAGCTTAGAAAAGGGCAAACCCTTATCGAGCTTCTTTTCAAAATTAGAAAGCGAAAAGTGGATGCAGGATGGTCGCTGGATCATGCTCATTGCTAAAGTAACCGGCAAAGCACGCTTAGCAAAAGCAGGTGAATATGAATTAACCCCAAATATGAACAGCTGGGATATTTTAGATTTATTGGTCTCGGGCAAAACCGTTCAATACAAAATTACGCTGGTAGAGGGGCAAAACGTGCGCGAAATGTTGGCACGCATTGCTGCTCACGATAAATTAATTCAAGACTTGCCTTCAGATATCAATGAACTGATGCCTTTCTTGGGATTAGAAGGGCATCCTGAAGGGCGCTTCTTCCCAGATACTTATTTATTTCACTCGAATACTCGTGCTTCCGAAATATTAGTGCGCGCGCAAATTCGTTTAGAAACGGTTTTAGCGGAAGAGTGGCGTGAGCGAGAAGAAAACCTGCCGTATAAAACACCGTACGAAGCATTAATCATGGCTTCTATTGTAGAAAAAGAAACCGCCGTGCCAGCAGAGCGCGAACAAATTGCAGGTGTATTCGTACGACGCTTGCAAAAACGCATGCGCTTAGAAACCGATCCAACGGTTATCTACGGATTAGGTGAGCGTTATAAGGGCAATATTCGTAAAAAACATCTACGCGAATTAACGCCATACAATACTTATCGCATTAAGGGTTTGCCGCCGACACCGATTGCCATGGTGGGGCGTGAAGCCATTTACGCGGCACTGCACCCTGCCGATGGTGAGGAATTATTTTTTGTGGCGAAAGGGGATGGCAGTCATCAGTTTTCCGCCACCTTAGAAGAGCACAATAAAGCCGTGCGCCATTACCAAATTTACAAGCGTAGTGAAGACTACCGCTCAACACCTGCGGACTAAGTGTATGAAAGGCCGTTTTATTACCATCGAAGGCATTGAAGGTGTGGGCAAAACCACCAATATTCAATTTATTCAAGATTGGTTAACGACAAACAAAATTGAATTTATTTCCACCCGCGAACCTGGCGGCACGGAGTTGGGTGAACAACTGCGCAATTTATTACTGCACGGTGGTCATGTATCCAATAACGCAGAATTGTTAATGATGTTTGCCGCCCGCGCTCAGCATTTAGATGAAGTGATCAAACCTGCTATTGAATCTGGTAAATGGGTTATCTGTGATCGCTTTACGGATTCGACTTATGCTTACCAAGGTGGAGGCCGTCAGATGGATGTGGCGACCATTTCGCAGCTAGAAGCGCTGGTTCATGGTGCGTTTCAACCGCACATGACACTGTTGCTAGATGCACCGGTTGAAATTGGCCGAGCGCGTGCGGCAAAACGCGGCGCGGCGGATCGTATCGAAGCAGAAGATTTAGCCTTTTTTAATCGCGTGCGCGATATGTTTTTAAATCGGGCTAAACAAGCCGAGCGTTTTCAAATCGTGGATGCCACGCAAGATTTATCCAGCGTGCAACAGCAAATCCAAGTGTGTTTACAGACGTTACTCGAGTCACCTCAATGAAAGTTGCCAGCGCCTTACCTTGGATCGCTCCCATCAGTGAGCAAATCTTGCAGCAATATTCCAAGCAACGATTGGGTCATGCACTTTTATTAGTGGGGCAAGAAGGTCTTGGCAAACGTGTGTATTTGCGCGAATTGAGTCAGCTTTTGTTGTGCTCGCAATCCCAAGGAACACCCTGTGGTGAATGTTCTAGCTGCCATTTGTTTAATGCAGGCACACACCCCGATTTGCTAATGGTGGAGCCCGAAGAAAAGGGCAAACAAATTAAAATCGAGCAGGTGCGTAAAGTCACCGAATTTGTAAATACCACTGCACAAAAAGGCCACAATAAAGTGGTTTTGCTCGGTCCGGCAGAAGCTATGAATGTGAACGCATCGAACGCGTTGCTTAAAAGCTTAGAAGAGCCCAGTGCCAATGTGACGCTATTGCTATACAGTCACCAGCCCAGTGGTTTGTTAGCCACTATCAAAAGCCGTTGTCAGCACTTTGCAGTGCATGGGCCAAGTTTCAATGACGGTTTAATCTGGTTGCAGCAAAATAGCCAGGCTCAACTAAACGATCAAACCGCTGCCAGCGTGTTAAGACTTGCAGCCAGTGCTCCGCTAAAAGCCATCGAAATGATCGAACAAGATGTGCATGTTCAATATATGCAGTTTTGTCAAAACATGGTGGACCTACAAAACCGCCAAGTGCAATGGAATGACCTATTAAGCAAATGGAAAAACTGGGATATGCAAAACATCTTACAGTGGTTTTATGGGTTACTATTGGACGCGCAGAAACAAAAAGCCGGTTTGAGTGCAGATGGCTTAGCCATGGCCGAACTAGCGGGGCAAAGCCAACAAGTGGCGCGCCAAGCTCAGTACGGCCAGATCGAACAAGCATTAACCCGACTCAGCGAAGCGCAACAAGCGTATCGCAGTCAGGCAAACCCAAATACCACCATGATGACAGAAGCCTTGCTCATTGACTGGTTGGGTTTATTGGGGCAATCTGCCCATTAATTTGCAGTATTAGAATAATAAAGGTCTAGATATGGCGCCTAAATTAGGGCCGGGTAACGGCATTTTATCCTTAACCATCAAAGATAAGGCAGTTTTGTACGCTGCCTACATGCCATTTATCAAGCACGGTGGGTTGTTTATTCCTACCAACAAAAATTACGCCATGGGCGATGAAGTATTCATGCTTTTGAACCTAATGGACGAGCCTGAAAAAATCCCGGTGGCGGGCAAAGTGATTTGGATTACCCCAAAAGGGGCGCAAGGCAATAAAGCCGCTGGTGTGGGTGTGCAGTTTGCGGAAAACAACACAGCGCGCAATAAGATTGAAACCCATTTGGCAGGGGCGTTAAGTTCGGATCGACCGACGCATACGTTGTAAATTTAAAAAGCCGGTTCGCCGGCTTTTTTTATGGGTGAGTGAGTTCAATTTTTTAAACCGTTCGCACTGAGCAGCGAGGAACGAGCGTAGTCGAAGGGTGGCTGTCTATAAGCGCAAGTGCGTCTTACGAATAGCGTTAATTATTTGAGGTTTCGCATTTTGGATAATTAAATCCAGCACGGTTTTTTCTTCTCGGGATTGCATCCCGGACCCTGCTTCGAGGCTCGCCTCACAGTGAATTAGATTGTGGTTATGCGGCGTTCGGAGGCCGCATATTGTTATCGACTCGTGTCTGGTTGCCGGTTGGTTCTGAAACAACATTGCTTGTACGAGAGTGTCCCGCGCCCGATAAACGGTTGTTCATTAAAACCGTTTTCCCTGAGCTAGTAGGAACCTGCACCCAGAATGCCCCGCGAACGAAGTGAGTGTTTTGGGTATGCGGGTGAATGTGATTGATTTTTAAAACAGTTCGCACTGAGCGCGAGGAACGAGCAGTCGAAGTGTGGCTAATATCTAATTCGCAAGTGCGTTTTACGGATAGCGTTAATTATTTGAGTTTTCGCATCTTGGATGATTAAAGCCTGCACGGTTTTCTTATTGTATTTCAAGTACTCTGCCCACTTGATTGCCCCTTGCTGTATAAAAAAAGGACTTTTGCCCATAATCTTTCCTTGCAGTAAAGAATCTGTATAAATAAACAGTATATTTGAGATTATGAAAGAAAATAGCAAGATGAGGCACGAAAAATCAGAAAAAAAGTTCTCATTTTTACCTATTCAATAAACGAAAAATACTTTAGATTCAATGGCTTATTAAAATCGCGTCCGAAATCATGAGACCCCATGATTTCGGACAAAAGCGGCATGCTCATTTTTATTGGACATAATAAGACGAGAATCAGCTTTAGTGCTTATTAATCAAGCATTTATAGGGTTCTTGAAAGGTTGATTGAAAATGCAAAAATGAGCATGCGCACGATTAAAATGTTAAATTTAAGTATGAGAAATATGAAAAATATATTAGTTACCTTACTTTTTCTGATGTCTGTAAAAGTGACAGCTGATGTGGGAAAGCAAGCCTATGACTTAGTAAATTCAGGGGATGTGCAAAAAGCAATTGAATTGCTTTCTAAGAAAGAACATAAAGAAAAGCCTGAAGCTTTATTCATGATGGGAATGATTTACGACTCAGGAAGAGGTGTTGAAAAGGATATAGTAAAAGCCTCAAATTACTATGAGCGTGCTGCAAAGAAAGGGAATGCCGTAGCTCAATTTTATATTGGTATGTTTTATAAAGATGGTGTTGGCGTTGAAAAGGACTCGGAGAAGGCAATATATTGGCTTCGAAAAGCTTCTGAGCATAAAAATACTAGAGCGATGGGTATGTTAGCTGCATTACTAGCAGCTCCAGAAAAAGGAGATTTGATAGAGGCTTATGCATGGGCACATATCGCCGCAAAGTATGACGCAGTACAAGCCCAAACATCAGCTAGAAAAGTAATTGAACATTATTTAACGAAAGAACAGATAGCCGAAGCAAAGTTGTTAATTAAAAAAATTGAATCTAATTGGAATTAAATTTAACAAGGCGCTCAAGCAAGGACGCAGCAAAGCTGCGCCGCTTAGCTTGGCGTTATTTGGCAACTGGAATCTAGTATGAGAAAAGTTATTGGTTTAATTCCAGGTATTAGCTTCTTTATATATTTCGTAGCTACGTTTGATGAAATTAAACTATCAATTTTGATGGGAGCTTTAGCTCAATCTATTGCAGTGGGTAGTATTGGGTATTTCTATTTTAATGCTCCAGCTGGAAGGCATCATACTGAAACTGCTTTCGGAATAACGGGTAAATATAGAAACCCGATACACGGAACAATTATACCTGCCAAAACGGCAGTGATTGTCATTGCCATGATTATATTGTCCTGCATTTTAGGTCTAATTTTTAATCGCTATGGCTATTAATGCAAATAACAAGGCGCTTAAGCTTTGGACGTGCTCCGCACGCCGCTTAGCTTGGCGTTAACTCTTCGTGCATTAAGGATAGATATGCGAATTTTCTATAGTTTATTACTTCTCTGTTTTTCTCAATTTGTACTTGCTGATTGGAAGGTCCAAGGAATTAGAATGGCCTGTGGAGATGATTTTAAGGTGCTCTCTCACAATCTAATTAACAAAGAGCCTAAAGAAGAGCTATATGAAGACATTGATGGCTCTTGGCTAGTTTTTAGAGCTCAAGAGAAAGAATTAGAATGTAGCCTGAATGGCCTAACAATCAAAAGTAAAGTCACAGGAAAAAAGTCTTCTGCGCGAGGAGCTTGTGGCTCCGCAAAAGGAGCGAGCTTAAGTCTAACGATTAATGGATTAGAAATTTTAAAGAATTCATTAATGAATAATGAGTGCTATCAATCAATTGATAAAATTGAAATCAGTCCTCAAAAAATTACAATTTGTGGCCATCAAGGAAATGGTAAGGCACAGGAATGCTTTGATAGCAGCTGGGAAAATATCAGTGATATGCAATTACCGCTTTCCCCATTTCCAATTAGTAAGTTAAAAAATCAAGAATGAGTTAACAAGTGGCAGCAACGGACTTGCAAAAGTGTCACTCGTTTTGCCAAAAAGCCGGCAAAACCAGCGCCACTTTTGCAAGCCGCTGTGCCAGGCGTTAGCTGTATAAAAGGATATGATATGAAATTAACACTTGGAAAAACTAGGTGGCAAAGATTTGAGAGTATTGCTCTTCTTGTTTTGATTTTCTTGGGTCTATCTGGATATGGCGTGTTTAAACATTTTGCCTCAGGAGTAACTTCCTCAGGTGAAGATTCAAAGCAATATGTAGAAGCTTATATTGCAAGTTCTCTAGAGAAAGAAATTGAGTGTAATTGGGCGGGTTATGCGCAAAGCAGAAAGACCGATCTTAAACAAGTTTTCGTTCAATGCCGTCCTCTTAATAATATACCGGTCGAGATTAATAACGAAGAGCAATTACATAAAGCTATTGATGAGTATGTTGTCTCGCCTGCAATACACTCTTTGCCTATGGATGAGGGGCTTTCTATCGTTACGATTATGCAGATAGATAAAGCAACAGTAACTTGTAACGATATCAGGAAAGGAAAAATAGTTAACCAGTGGATAGATACCTATGAGAACTATTGCTGGCCACTTTAAATCAGCTAACAAACAAAGGCAGCGGATAAACCGCTGCTTTGGGCGTTAAAAATCGTATGAATACGGAAGCGCTAAACAAAGTATTTGAAAGAGTCGCGGTAGCTTTGGAAACTGTGGAGATAGACCAATACTTTTGCGATCCACGTGGTGGGTTCTTATCAATCTTACAAGGAACACGCATTTTCTTGCGGAGAGAGAGCTACCCAGAACAAATTGAGTCTCTGGCTAATTCACACCTAGACCAGTGTGAACTATTGCTAAGGGAAGTTACCGAAAATGGAGTATCTAGTACTTCAAAAAACGAGGCTTTCCGCCTAGCAAAACAAATTAGGGAGCAGCAGTGGGGCCAAACTTTTTAACAAGGCCAGGCAGGATGCTCCGGGCCTTCGGCCTTCCGCGGGATAGCGTACCTTGGGCACGTTTTGCGCGGGTCGCTGCGCTCCCAGTTTCGCGAAAAACGTGTACAAGGTAAGCTGCCCCTGCTGGCGGCGTTACATTTCTAAGGATATGCAGTGACCTCCGATTGGCAGGATTATATTAAGGCTAGAAAGAACGGCTTAAAAAAGCAGTGGAAAGCACTGCTTGCAGAGAGGGTCAGTTATATTGATTCCCTTGATGCTGATAAACAAGCCGAATACTTGAATAACCTTTGCCATCATTACTTTGATCTCGGCGCGACAGAAATTCCTATTCAGCATCCTGATATCTGGAACAAGATTCTTGAAGCTTGGAAAGTAGCTAATATTTGGGAGAATAGTATCTATCTTTTTTGGCTTGCAAAGGCATTAACTTCTACGACTGGAAGCTTCAAAGGTGCATATCTGCTATTAAATAAAGATCCTATAGATATATTGAGTAGAGTAATGGAGCTTGACTCAAATAACTTTGAGGCAAAGAAAATCTTATTTAAGCAACACCTGCACACTTTAGATTTTGGTATGCATTCAATTGATACTGGAATGGTAATCGAAAAATATGTAGGTGATGAGGCAATCACGGAATGTGAAAAACTCATAAAAATTGAACCTAATTTAAAACATTGTAAATCTAGATTTGGTGGTGATTTCGAATACTACAAAAGCAGGTTTTTAGCTTGGTATGAATATTCGAAAGAAGATACAAAATTAGACTTCGATGATTGGTATAAACAAAAAATGTAACAATACGTTGGTGTACGCCCCTTCGGGGCTGGACGGCTACGCCGCCCCACAACATTGGCGTTAGCGAGTAGAACTAATGAGAATGATTAGATATTTAATTGCAGTATTACTAGCTGCTTCATCTATTTGCTCCAAAGCTGAAGTATTTACACCCGTCGGTACTTTTAGTGACTTGAAATGTATTGAATCACAAGGTGATGTTCTTGGGGTTGAAATATCATTTATCCCAGGCTTCAAAGATTCACGATATGAGTATTATGCTTTGGTTCAATTTGCGGAAGGTGTCGCAGCTAAACCAGAGTATGTACCTGTAAAAATGGTCAAGGATGAATTTTCATTTCTGGTTAATTATCTTGGATACTTTGATGTAACCGTTGAAGGTAAAATTTCAAGCGACCGCTTGATTGGTAAAATCAGCGCACCACTAAAACAAGAGATTGAATTGAAAAGACAAGTTAGCTTCTGGAATAGAGGTGGGTCTCAGTGTATTCGCTAACAAAGCCAGCCAAAATCGCCAGCAAGCTGGCTGGACTCGTTTCACTCGCCATTGCTGGCAGGCGTTAGGTTCATCAAGGAAGTCCAATGCGAAGAAATCGAAATATAAGCAATATAATAGGTGGTGGACCTGCTTTAGATCTCGTTTCAACAGTTGAAAGATTTGTATATAGAACCCCTATAGATAGAAATGAAGAACTACATTTTGAAGAGTTAGATCAAGATTTGCTTCAATATGCGCTTGATGCAGAACAAATATCTGAAAATACGGCCTTGCACAAGGTATTAAGTGATTTAGCGTACATTGACTTCTACTTATATCTTTATGATGACCTAGATTGGGTTAGTGAGTATACGGACTTTTCAGAGTATGCAATCACCATGTTTAAACATATGAATATAACTGTGCCTAGAGAGTTTAATAGAAAGTCAGCAGAAGGAATTATCGAGGCGAGAGACTTACATCGAGATTTATTTCTTTCCGGCCTGCAAACTTTTGTAAACTCAGCCTTTGCTCACTTATGGTATAGAAAAGCGTTCTTACATGATTTCAACGTTAGATTGGCAGAGAAGATCGCTCCTTTGTTAAAGTCCGACTTTCCATGTCTAGAGCAGGATGGAAGGCTGGCAAGGGCGCAGCATTTCAATAAATGGGTTCGTGATTTAATACTAAATCGAGAGGGCGGGCTTTGCCATTATTGTAGCCAGCCAGTAGCAATACCTTCGCTGCCCAACCAAACCTACGACATTGATCATATGGTTCCCATCGCACGAGGCGGAACAAATGACCCTACTAATTTGGTTTTATCATGTTCAAAATGCAACAACAAAAAAAGAGCCAAGGTTCAATCAGTACCAGACACTTTTGCCTGGCCAGAGAGAACCTAACAAATCAAAGCACTCGGACGCAGCAATGCTGCGCCGGTGTTTGAGGCGTTATAAATCAACATGAAAAAATTACTATTTTCTTTAATGTTTCTTTCACCTAGTTTGTATGCTTGTGAAATACCACTGGGTAAATATATCGCGATTACAGAAACTGAGTATTCACTTGAGCTTGAACTTAAAGCTGATGGGCTTTACACGTTTTATCATAAAAATTGGCTCCCAGGAGGCCTTCATCATGTTGGTGAAGAGCACATTTATAAAGGGTTATATGTCTGTACTGCTAATAAGCTTATTCTCGTTTACACAGACATAAGCGAAAAATTAATAGGCACATATATTGAGCGGTCTCTGAAAGATGAAGGTTTTCCTCTGGAGGTGGGGGAAACAAAAGTTTTAGATTTTACTGGGGCACCCGAAACAAAAAGTGTTGTCACTGGTTGGTACTATTGGCCGGAAAGCTATGTTCAAGAGGCTTCTGAAAATTTATAACAAAGCCATCATGCGTCGCCAGCAAGCTGGCTGGACAAATTTTCCTTCGTTTGTTTTGTGGCTTAACGCTACGCTACCACAAAACAATCAACTCCAAATTTGCCGCATATGGCGGCGTTATGAGGCAGAGCTGATTTGAAGCTTTTATTTTACTTTATAAATATCGCTTTAATTTTAAGTGTGTTGGCTTGGCCATATGGCATATTAATCAGCACATTTATGTTTAGCGACCCAAGTATTACTTATACAATTAGTCACGAAATTTTAGGTTATTGGATTATATTTTATCCCGCACTTGTCTATATCGGGAGCACTCGTTTTTTCAAAAAACGAAATATTGAACCCATTTTAAAATTATCAGGATATACTGTCATTTCAGCCTTAGGACCTATTCCGTTTTTTATTTTGTATCTTTTAAATGTTCACTGAATTTTCAGTGTACTCAGAAAATAGATTTTAAATCTCATAACAAAGCCAGCCAATTCGCCAGTAAGCTGGCTGGACACGTAAACTCGCCATTGCTGGCAGGCGTTAGGTGAACAATGGATAATCAAGCAAAGGCGCTAGCCGCAATAAAGGAAGCTTCTGGCACGGAGTTAGGTGAATATAGTGTTGATGAATTTATTTCACACCATCTAGAGGAATTGCCAGCCGATTACTGGAAAAAGCATTTAGGTACAACCTCTCCGACTACTGAAAGTGTCATTGGGCTGCTTGTTTTACGCAGCAAGTGGGATGATTCTGAAGTATATGATTTTACTCTCCCCGAAGAGGTTACAGATTATGTTGTTAGCGTATCATTTGACGACGACGGTGAAATTGAAGATATAACAATGGAAAGTTAAGTTCACCTAACAAGTCATTTCAGCAGGACAAAAAACAGCTGGTTTTTGCTCGTGCCTCGCTAATTTTAACCAGCTATTTTGTTGCCTCTGAATGAGGCGTTAATAGTATAAATATGATATTTACATTCCCTAAAAACGTAGCTTCAAAAGCTCAAAGTAATATCCGCTGGTTAATTTTAGTTTGGATTGTACTCTTGGGTTTCATGATAGGAACATCGCCAAAGGAACAAGGAGAGATGCCTAGTCTATTTAATGCTATATCATCAGCATTATTTAGCTTTTGGTTCTTTGTTTTATTTTCTATAGTTATTGCCGTTTCATACTTTAAGGAAAAACCTGGAATCCCCGTGAGCTCTTTTTGGGTGCAAGTAACTAGCTCTAATTGGTACGTTAAGCTATCAAGTTCTAGCATTCTTTCATGGCTTAATAAGAAATGGAGTCAATTTGCGTATTTAATGTTTTTATTAGTATTCTACGCGATGGGTTTATTCGGATTATTTACACTTTTTTTCATTGTATATGGTTATTCAGAAATTTAATTTCAAAGCACTATTAACAAATCCAGCCAAAATCGCCAGCAAGCTGGCTGGACTCGTTTCACTCGCCTTTGCTGGCAAACGTTATTTATCGCGGTAATGATACTCGTTAGGGTTATAGGTATGATTTATTTTCGATTTCTTCTTATTTTAGTTTTTTTTAGTGGTGTTGGTGCTTGTGCATATGGTCCAACTAATAATGTCGATTTTAATAATAAAATTAGTTTAAAAGATTTAGATGGCTCTTATGAGAATGAAATGGAAACTACAGAAAATAACTTGAACCTATTTTCTGCATACATATGGCCATACCCCGAAAATCTACAATATAAAGAGCTTTTGGCTCTTTCAAATAAGCACAAAAATATAGATCTTATAAATATATCACTTTTAGGGTCTGAACTAATATTCGAAGCTATTGATAATAATTGTGTAATATTAAAGAAAAGTATCAATGTTCATTATCGATTTGAAAGTGGACAATTTAAATTAGAGTCAAGTTATAGCAATTGGAGTGAAGTTCATATAGGCCCAAAATTTAATAAGAAAACTATTGGATTGGATCTTAATGATTATGCCAAACTGAGAAGCTTAGACCGTGCTGGAGGGTTAGCATTTTGGGTTATTCCATTTGCAATATTCGAATCAAGAGATTATAGAATTAAAAGAGTTTCTGAAAAGCATTCATTCGCTGAGTGTAAAACTTAAACTATTGGCATAAGTAATCGTTAATGTGTCAAGTACAAAAAGTACGCAGTATAAGCTTCAAACTAAATAACAAATCGTTCTTGCGGATGAACCGCAAAACTAGGCGTTAGGAATACTTATGTTGGATACTGAACGTTCAATATTAATTTGGTTTAGTGTTGCTATGATTCCCACTGTGATCTATTCAATAATTCAGATTGCCTTTTACAGTGGTTTAAAAAATAATTTCCCTAAGCAATGGGAGCACGCTGGCCGACCTACAATATGGTCTGACGGTAGCTGGGTCACTTCCGGTCATGTTATTGATTACCTGCGAAATGAAAAGTTTAGAGAAAGTAATGACACACTAGGTATGGAATATTGTAGGAATAATAGAAAAGCTATGATTCTAAGTTATTGGCTATCTATATATTCATGTGGCGCATTCTTTATTTTTCTTCTTATTACTGCATATTGGTAACACAAGTGGCTACTCCTAGCAAAGCAAGGCACAACCGCACAGCGAGCTGTGCTGGACTCACTCATACTTCACTCGCCTGTGCTTGCGGGCGTTACAAGGCACAATGAAATTAAGAGCCTGAGTTCATTTGTTAACTTCATTTACCTTCATGTCTCTATTGGGGATGGAGTTTATAGCTTTTCTAATAGCTAACTTTTTCGACGGAGTATGGGTTTTAATTGTTGCGGGCCAATTGATACTTTTGACTTTAGCTGTATTTTGGATGCACAAAGTAACATCTATTAAATGTGTATCTTGTGGGAAGCCTTATGGAGTATTGATTGGTATAGAGTGCTGGCCATCCTTACCACCTAGGTGCCAAAGTTGTGGAAGTGATATGGATGCCTTGTAATAAAAAAATGATCGCCCTAAGAGCTGGACTTCACTACGTTCGGCCCATTACTAAGGGCGCTACGAATTAAAACATGCTTAAAAAACTAAACCAATTACTAGAATCCATTCCATATCCGCTCTTACTGGTCATGAGTGTGTTTATGTTGATCGCGCCCATTCAGCCTGAGCCGCACTTAGTGCAAAAGTTTCATTGGTTGGTGAAGGGGTTACCGTTTAAGGCGATTGATGTGTTTGATGTGTTCTGGCACTTGTTGCCATTGTTTCTGTTAGGGTTGAAATTTTTCTTGGCTAGGCATTATCAACGGCCTCACTCTTAAAGCGCGAGCGTATTAACGTTCACGCTCACGAAATTCTCCGGGTGTCATACCCAGCCAGCTTTTAAAACTACGATGAAATGATCTTGGTTCGCTAAAACCTAAGCGCGCGGCAATGTCTTGAATAGAAAGTTCGCTGCTAATGAGTAAATGTTTGGCTTGTTCTTGGCGAACGTCATCTAAAATATTTTGGTAGCTGGTGTCATGCTGTTGCAGGCGACGTTGCATGGTGCGTTCTGACATGCCGAGACGTTTGGCCACCATTTCTTTTCGAGGGATGCCTTCTACTAATAATCCCTTAATCACATTTTTGGTTTGCATGGGTAATGGCTGTTTGTCGCTGATGTTGGCCATTAATATGTCGGCGTGATTTTCTAGGGTTTTTAGCAGTTGTTCGTCGGGTTGGCGCATGGGTAGGGCCAGTAGTTTTTGATCAATGATCAAAGAGCTGTGGTCGCAGTTAAATTCCATGGGGCACTGAAACATGCTTTGAAATTGCAACATGGCATTGTGATCCGGTTGCGGAAATTCAAAATAGATTTTGCGGGGATTGCCGTTGGGTTTGTCGGTAAGAAAGCGGGCAAAGTTAATCCACGAGCCCAGTACGTTGGCGATCATATGTGGGCGCACCGTTGGGTCTGGGTAGTGGCAGTGCCAACGCATTTCGATGGCGCCATCGTCTTGTGAGAGAACTTCTGTGTGTCCCATGTCGCCCACTAAGCGCTCATAGGTGGGGGTGATCTTGATGGCTTCTTTAAGGCTTTTGCAATTCATTACCATGTAGCCTAAAACACTGTAGGAGCCTGCTTGCACGTAGCGCGAGCTTTTTAAACCAAAGCAGGGGTCTTGTGTGGCGCGGGCTAGATAAGCCAGAACACGCTGAAACTCTTCGCCTGTGATGCGCTTTACATCATTATTTAAGACTTCCAAGCTCACGTCGTTTGCGTTGAGCACGTGGGCAGGGTCTAGCCCATAGTCGGCAGCGGCTTTTAGATATTGCAATATGGCCGGTGATGAAGCATAACCTAGGTGATTCATGGCGAATAAAGTTCTCTTATGATTATTCTGACTTTATTTGTACGGACGATGGCATTTTATGACAGTGTATCCAAATGAGCCAACGTTATGATGGCTGCCATAATAACGTCAGATAAAATACGCGTCTATTTCTTACAAAAATAAATCTTTAGGAGTGGGTTATGCGCCGCTGGAATGGTTGGGGTGATGATGGTTTTGAAATGGCCACCCCAGAAAATGGTATTCGCTATTTAAATAGTAAAGTGGCGGCCGGTACTGTGTTGCCGGATGCTGATTTACAAGATGTGTGTGCGCAAGTGCCTGCCACCAGATTGCCTCAGCATCCGTTAATTAGCACTAAAGCCGAAGATCGTGTGCGTCATGCGCGTGGCCAAAGTTTGCCAGATTGGTTAGCAATGCGAAGCGGTGATTTTGGTGTATTCCCTGATGGTGTGAGCTTTCCGCAAAGCACTGAACAAGTGGAAGAGTTACTACAGTTTGCGTATTTGCATGATATCGAAGTCATTCCTTATGGTGGGGGGACCAGTGTGGCGGGGCATATTAATCCGCTGCAAAGTGAGAAACCTGTGTTGACCATCGACATGGGTCACATGAATACCTTGTTAGATTTAAATACCGATAGCCAAATCGCAACGTTTGGTGCAGGTGTGCCTGGCCCTCAAGTGGAAGCCCAGTTGCGTGCGAGGGGTTACACCTTGGGCCACTTCCCGCAATCGTGGGAGTTGTCTACGTTAGGTGGTTGGGTGGCGAGCCGTTCTAGTGGTCAGCAGTCTTTGCGTTATGGCCGCATCGAGCAAATGTTTGCTGGTGGCACCATGGTTACGCCAAAAGGACGATGGGATATTCCTACCATTCCTGCATCATCTGCAGGGCCTGATGCGAGAGAAATGGTGTTAGGTAGTGAAGGCCGCATGGGCATCATTACCGAAGTGAAAGTACGTGTTACGCCTTTAGCTCAACAAGAAACGTTTTATGCTGTGTTCTTACCGAGCTTTGAAGCCGCAAAAAATGCAGTACGAAACATCGTACAAAACAAAATTCCGCTTTCTATGTTACGTGTGAGTAACGCGCTTGAAACAGAAACCCAGCTAAAATTAGCCGGACATGAAACGTTAATTGCATGGCTTGAACGTTACTTGTCATTGCGTGGCGTGGGAGAAGGAAAGTGCTTGTTAACCTTTGGTGTAACCGGTAACAAACAACAAAACAAAGTTTCTCTTAAGCAGGCGTTTAAAATATTTAAACAGTTTGGGGGCGTTAAAGGCCCGGCAATGATGGGCGAAAAGTGGGCGGAGAATCGCTTTAAATTCCCTTATTTGCGTGAAAACTTATGGCTTGAAGGCTATGCGGTGGATACGTTTGAAACCGCAACCGACTGGCATCGCGTAACCGATTTAATGAACGCCATGGAAGACAGTGTGCGCACAGCGCTGAGTGAAGAGGGCATTGTGCCTCATGTTTATACTCACTTGTCGCACATGTACACCCAAGGTTGCAGCATCTACACAACTTATGTGTTTCCAAATGCGGACAGCTATGAAGCGACTCTTGAGCGTTGGAAAAAAATCAAACACGCTGCCAGTACCACAGTGGCAAACGGTCATGCCACCATTAGTCACCAACATGGTGTAGGTAAAGATCATGCGCCGTATATGCCAGCTGAAAAAGGCGAACTGGGTATGCACAGTATTCAAGTGTTGGTCGATGGCTTTGACCCCAAACAATTACTCAATCCGGGCACGCTGTTAGAGCGTCACCCTAAGTAAATATTGGAATAGGAATATCATGGATACATGGCAGTCACCTGAACGTCTACAAACGCTAGCAACCATTAAGCGTACAACGCAGTGGGATATGTTAGTGATTGGCGGTGGTATTACGGGTGTGGGGATTGCGCGTGAAGCTGCGCGCCAAGGATTGTCCGTTTTACTGTTGGAGCAAAAAGATATTGCGTGGGGGACGTCCAGTCGTTCCTCAAAAATGGTCCATGGTGGCTTACGATATTTAGCTTCAGGCAATTTAAAGTTAACCAGCCACTCAGTGAAAGAACGCGAGCGCTTAATGGATGAAGCGCCGGGCTTGGTGGATTTAATGGCATACAGCTGGCCTCATTACAAAGGGCAGTTTCCTGGGCCTAAAGTATTTTCGATTTTATTGGCTTTGTATGATCGCTTTGCTGGGCAAAAGTATCGTCACTTTATTGATAAGCAAGAAGCGCTGTATGAGTTACCCGGCTTAAGTGAAGACGGTTTATTAGGCGCGACTCGTTTTGCCGATGCGGTGACGGATGATTCACGTTTGGTCATGCGTGTCTTAAACGAAGCGCATAATGATGGCGCCATCAGTTTGAATTACTGCCAAGTAGATGAAATGCAGTATCAAAATGATCGCGTCAGTGGTGTTATTGCAACCGATCAAGTAACTGGTGAGCGTTATGAAATTTCAGCTAATGTCGTAGTGAGTGCCACAGGTGCTTGGGCAGATAAATTTCGTAAGCAGCTTGGGCAAGAAGGAAAGATTCGCCCATTACGTGGCAGCCATTTAATGATCCCGGCTTGGCGCTTGCCTTGTGCTCAATCTATTACCCTTAAGCATCCGGTAGATGGACGCAGTATGTTCATTTATCCATGGGAAGGATTAACTGTCATTGGCACCACGGATTTGGATCATCCTGAGGTGGATAGTACAGAGCCAAGTATTCAGCCTGCCGAAGTGGATTATTTACTAAAAGCGGCAAATCACCTGTTTCCAAAATCGAATTTAGAAAAGACCGATATCGTGGCAACGTTTGCCGGTGTACGCCCCATTGTATCGGGTGGCGCATTGAATCCTTCTTCAGAAAAACGTGATCACAGCATTTGGGATGACAAAGGACTCATTACCGTCAGTGGCGGTAAATTGACCACGTTCCGTTTGATTGCATTGGATGTTTTAAAAGCGGCCAGTGTGTACTTCAAACAGCTGAACTATAAAGATTTAGGTCAACGTATTTTTAATGATGCAAAAGCATCGTCACAACAGTTCTCTTTACTTGAAACACAATGGCAACGTCGCTTATTAGGCTTTTATGGTCAGCAAATTGATGACGTGTGTGAGTGTGCGCAAGAAGAAGGTTGGGCTTTAGTGCCAGGCACCATGACGTATTGGGCGCAAGTGCGCTTTGCCGCACGTAGCGAGTTTGTTGTGAATCTAGATGATTTATTACTGCGTCGTACTCGCATTGGCTTGTGTGTGGGCGAAGGTGGTCGAGCGTTCGAAGAAAAAATAAAACATATTTGTCAGCAAGAGTTGCAATGGGATGACGCCCAATGGCAGCAGCAGTGGCAAAACTATTTGGCCGTTTGGCAGCGTTATTATTCGTTGCCAGAAAGTGCATAGTAAACAATAAAAACAAGAAAATAGATTTCAGGTTGATTCATGCAGTCGCAATACATTCTCACCATTGATAATGGCACGCAAAGCGTTCGTGCTTTGCTGTTCGACTTACAAGGTCAGTTAATGGCAAAAGGTAAGGTTGAAATAGAACCTTACTTTTCTAAGCAGCCCGGCTGGGCTGAGCAAGATCCTGAGTATTATTGGCAATGTGCAGGGGAAGCCTGCAAGGCCCTTTGGGCTGAGACAGATATTTCGCCTGAATCGGTAATCGGTGTGGGGCTGACTACACAACGGGGCACCATGATCAACTTGGATCAAGATGGTAAACCGTTAAGGCCAGCCATTATCTGGTTGGATCAACGTCAAGCTGAAATAGAAAAGCCTATTTCTGGTTTATGGGGCATTTTGTTTAAAGTTTTGGGCTTGAATCCTGTGATTCATGGATTTCAACGCAAGGCACAAGCTGCATGGATCGAGCAAAATCAACCGGATATCTGGCATAAAACCCATAAGTTTTTATTGTTAAGCGGCTACTTAACTTATCGCTTAACGGGTGAGTACAAAGATTCTGTGGGGTGCACGGTTGGGTATTTACCGTTCGATTATAAACATCACAAGTGGGCCGCAAAAAGTGATTGGAAGTGGCAAGTAGCCAACGTTGCAGATGACATGTTGCCAGAGCTGGTTAAACCCGGTGAACAGCTTGGGCGTTTAACCCAAGACGCAGCTGAGCATTTAGGTTTGCCTGTGGGCTTGCCTTTGATTGCATGTGCATCGGATAAGGCGTGTGAAGTGATTGGCAGTGGAGCATTAGACCCACACATTGCCTGTTTAAGTTACGGCACCACGGCTACGATTAATACCACGACAAAAAAATACGTGGAGCCTGTGCAGTTTATTCCACCTTATCCAGCGGCAATTCCCAATGCTTACAATACCGAGGTCATGATTTATCGTGGTTTTTGGATGGTGAGTTGGTTTAAAAAACAATTTGGTTTGCGTGAACAACAAATAGCCGACGATCGAGGTGTCGCCCCTGAAGTGTTGTTTGATGAATTGGTGAATTCGGTTCCGGCGGGTTCCATGGGGTTGATGTTGCAACCTTATTGGTCTCCGGGTACGCGCATTCCGGGGCCTGAAGCAAAAGGAGCGGTTATCGGGTTTGGTGACGTGCACACGCGTGCGCACTTGTATCGCTCTATTTTGGAAGGTTTGGCTTATGGTTTGCGCGAAGGCAAAGAGCGTATAGAAAAGCGCAGTGGCACCAAGATTACAAAATTGCGCATCAGTGGTGGCGGTAGTCAAAGTGATGCTGCCATGCAATTAACGGCCAATATTTTTAATTTGCCGGCAGAGCGCCCGAGTACTTACGAAACATCAGGCTTGGGTGCAGCGATTAATGTGGCGGTCGGTTTGGGGCGTTATTCAAATTACGAACAAGCCATTGATCAGATGACATCAGTAGGACAGGTGTTTGAACCGGATTTTCAAACCAGTCGTTTATATGATCAATTATATAAAAATGTGTATTTGAAAATGTATAAACGCTTACAACCCTTGTATCGGCAAATTAAAGAAATCACGGGTTACCCAAAAGCATAAAATAAAATTCTCCAAGGCGATGCAAATCGCCTTTTTTGATTCTTTTCTAATCAATTTTCTAATATTCATTTGTGCACTTTTCACATTTTTGCCGATTGTTAAACACAATTTGGCGCATTTGGTGTATTCTTCGCCGCTTTTGAGCTTGGTCAAAATAAGCCATTGGGTTTTTCTTGATCAAAAAAACAGCGAAGGAAACCGTGTTTGTGATGGTTAAAAATAAAATAGCGAAATCGATTCAAGCTGGATTGTTGGCATCAGGTCTGCTGACAGCTGTGTCTTCCCATGGTGTTGAGTTCTTCATGGATGTAGAAGGCAGTTTCACTTCTCAATTATCCATTGGTTCCAGCTGGCGTGTAAGTGATCAAGATGAGCGCTTGTTAGCACCAGGTAACAATAATGATGGCAATGCGAACTTTGAAAAAGGCGATGCTTTTTCACAAATCTTTAAAGGCAGTCATGACCTGCATTTGCGTAGCGGTAATCACGGTGTATTTGTACGCGGTAAATATTGGCACGACTTCGCATTAGAAGAGGGTGAATTTGATCATGGTCATTCTGCTAATGGTTTTACATCTGAAGAAAAATTAAACGATAAAGAGTTTAATGAGCTTTCAAAGTTTTCAGGCGCTGCGCTTTTAGACGCGTATGTGTACGGCATGTACGAAATCGGTTACACACCCATTGATGTGCGTTTAGGTCGCCAAGTGGTGAGTTGGGGCGAAAGCACATTTATTTTAGGCGGTGTGAATTCCATTAACCCTGTGGATGTGAATGCGTTTCGTCGCCCAGGTGCTGAGATTAAAGAAGGTTTGTTGCCGGTTAACATGGCGTACGTGAATATTGGTTTAACCGAATTTTTGTCTATGGAAGCCTTTTATCAATTGGAATTCCAAGAGACGGTAATTCCAGGTTGCGGCACTTACTTCGCGTTTAACGACTACGCCCCAGAGGGTTGTAATCAAGTTATTTTAACCTCAGATGCTTTAGCTGGTTTGGGTGATGCTCAGCGTTCTGCAGGTGGTTATGTGATTATTCGTGATGCAAATGGTAACCGCTTGGCTAAGGATGAAGGCCAGTACGGTATTGCTTTTCGTTATATGAGCGAAGCACTAGGTGATACGGAATTTGGTTTTTATGCCATGAACATTCACAGCCGTTTACCTGTGGTTAATGGTATTAAATCTGCGACTTGGGGCGCAGCCGCGAGTCCTTCAGATGCAGATCAACTGACAGCCATTAACAATAATAAAGACGGTACTTTTTATTATGTAACGTACCCTGAAGATATTCAGTTAGCGGGTTTAAGCTTTTCAACCAATGTAGGCTCCATGGCGGTGTCTGGTGAAATTAGTCATAAAAAAGATGTGCCACTACAAATTAACGCCACCATGTTGTTAGGTGCAGGTTTAACGGGTTTGTCTACGTCAACTAAGTTGATGGCGGATGTGGCGGCAACGGCAAACGGTGCGGACTTTGAAGGCTATCGCTTGTTTGATGTGAGTCAGGCACAATTCACCATGTTGCAATTTTTTGATCGATTCTTAGGTGCAAGCCGCTATACCTTAATTGCAGAAGCCGGTTACACCTTTATTCATGACTTTGATGAAAGTGATGATGCGATTAAATTCAGTCGTGCGGGTGTATTTGATGGCGAAGAGGGTGGTTTTGTGACAGAACGCTCTTGGGGCTATCGCGCTCGTTTAGTAGGCGAATATAATAATGCATTTGCAGGTGTGAACTTAAAACCAACCTTGGCGTTTTCTCACGATGTAGAAGGCTTTGCGCCACAGCCAGGTGGTGCATTTAAAGAAGGTGAACAATCTGTTGGTTTCACTTTGCAAGCTGACTACGCGTCTATGTACAGTGCCAGTGTGTCTTATACCGAATACATGGGTGGTGATTACAGCCTAACGTCTGATCGTGATTTTGTTTCTGTCAGTATGAGCGTACAGTTCTAATGACAATTTAAAGTACCAATAAAAAAGGGCCTGTTGGCCCTTTTTTATTGTGTGGCATTAAGCGGTTTGCATAACGTCATTTTGTTTTTGAATTTGGTAGAGCCAAATAAAAGAGATGATACCTAAAGCCAGTATTGTAAAGCTTAACCAACTTGGGGCAGTGACAACCCAGATCGAGTTGGCGAGTAAGCATGCATATTTAATCAGCTCCAATACTAAACTGTGTTTATGATTCTCTTGCATACGACCTAAGCTGTATAAACCTAACGCCAACGTTAAGCCCACAGAAAAATGTTGGTACATGGCCAGCTCTTTCACGTTATGCATGAGCAAAAATACACCTAATGTCACGACGGCTAATTGTACGATGGCGTACCATTTGGCAGATAGGCTCAGTGGTGTGTCATATTTTTCTACGGCCCCATTGCTCTTGATAAGCGGGTATTTGGCTTCCACATCCGCTGGACGATAGCCTGTACGGCGAAACCAAAGCGTGAATTTATCTTTCCAATTATTGGTGCGCCAAGCATCTTTGCAAAGGGATGTCACAAAGTGCAGATTCCCCCAGATTGGGTTCCAACTGGCCAGTTGAGTGCTGATGCCAAAAATGACTTTTTCGTTAACCAATTCCGGTTGGAACGTTCCAAAGATTCGATCCCATAAAATGAAAACGCCGCCATAGTTTTTGTCTACATACACTTTATTTTTAGCATGATGAACACGGTGATTACTTGGGGTTACAAAAATAAACTCGTACCAGTTTGGCATTTTATCAATGGCTTGAGTGTGTACCCAAAACTGATAAAGCAAGTTCAACGAACCAACGGCCACTAGAACCACAGGCGGGAAGCCCATAAAGGCCAGTGGTATGTAGAATACCCATCCAATGACATTAGGAACGCTGGTTTGGCGTAGTGCGGTTGTGAGGTTATATTCTTCGCTGGAGTGGTGGATCACATGACTGGCCCAAGAAATATTCATGGTATGGCCAATGCGATGCACCCAGTAATAACTGAAATCATACAGCACAAATGCGGCTAACCAAGTCCATACATTGCTTTGCCATTCGAACAGGGCAAAGTCTTCATAAAAATACACATAAAATGAAAACGGCACGGCTGCATAAAGAATTTGCGTGATGCGACTCATAATGCCCATGGCTAGGGAGTTGATCGCATCATTGAGGCGATACACATTTTGCTTTTTATATGTGGTCCAAGCGAGCTCAAGCACTATGAGCACAAAGAACACAGGAATGGCCATTAAAATATAATTCATCGTTATTCTCGTTATTATTTTGATGAGTTTATCTTTGTAGATTGGACTGAAACCCACAATGACCCTAGGGGTCACATAGTGATCCTAGGTGCCATTTATGGGGTTTAAGGTCATATTGGCTTGGTATTGAGGTGGCGACTGCTTAAAGTGATCAGAACGTAAAAGCTGCTTAAACACAGGTGGAAGACCCCAATTCGCAGGCTTTCATCTTGAATGATGGCGCCCCAGACAAGGGTGCTAAGTAACAAGATAACTCCGGCTATCCCCATGTAGAGTGCTTGCATATTCTGACGAACCTTAAAGATCAAAACCAAGCTGAGTATCACGATATAGGCATCGCTGATGATGCCGATTGGGGTTAAGTAGTTAATTACAGTGAAGATGAGCGCAAGGCCCACCAAACCATAGGGCAGAGCTCTAGGCGTTAGAGTTTGCCAGAGTAGAGCGATAAGGAAGCTGGCCATGGCGAAGTGTTTGCCCGCAAAGCTCAGTTCTTTGTGCCACTCTAGAGTATTGGCAAGTTCGAGATAACGTAGTAAACCCATAACTGCTGCACCAAAGGTGATGCCTAAAGCGACATAGATTAGTGGGTGACGTTTTTGTTGGGCGCCTTGTTTTGCTGAAAATAATAAGGCGCTTAATAGCAAGAGTTCAGATAGGCCGGCAATGTACATAATCATCTCTTATTTTTATTTATTGCCAGCCTACTGGGCTTTGGAATATAAGAATAGGTTTAACTTGGCCGAGTTGGGTTGAGTGTGGTTGGAGCCAAGTTGATCAGGTCAGCCAGTGCAACTATGCATATTAAGAAAAGGACTAAGAAACCTAAGCCCATCCAAAAATAGCGCTTAGCGATGCCAGTTTGATCATCTGTGCCAATGATGTATGGCAAGCCCTTATGTTTTTCCATGATGTGCTGTTCTGGTTGAGACGCTAATTGATCTTTAATGTCTTGAGCTTCTAGTTGGGCGGCTAAGCGTACCAATTTCCACTCTTTCATATCTAAAGAGCCGTCGCCATTGCGATCGAAACGCGCTAACAGTTGATCGTAATCTTTTTTCCAAGTGGCAATGAGTTTATTCACCGCAGAATCGTGTTTGTGAGAATCTATGGCTCTTAGGGTTTTGAAATAACCCAATGCATAAATAGGGCTGCTTTCAATAATGAGCTCTTCCGTATATCGATAGTCGCCAAATTGTAAAAAGCTTTCTTTGCGTTTAATACTCAATTCTGTGGGATAGGGTGAGCTGCCACTCCAAGTGGATTTTAACGATGTGTGAATGCTGGCGCCTTTAATACTTAGCATGCATTGACCCGTTGGGTCTTCCATTAAAATTGGGCCTGGATGTTGCCCCCGTTGAATGGTTCGCCAACTGGTGGTTTTGCCATTATCTTCTTTACGTTCGATAGAAAATCGATACCACAGGCAGGGTGTGCGAGACAGTGGCGATAAAATCGGGTGTTTGAGTGTGCGACCAATGCCTTCGAGTTCAACAAAGCCTTGGGCCGCCGAACGAATTTTAGACGTGGGAGTGTCTTTAATTAAGCGAGCAATGCGCAGGTGATGCGCGAAAAACCATAAACTGCCAATAGAAAATAAAATGACAAAGGCTAATGCCCCCCAATACACGGGGGGATCAAGTTGTTGAACAAATTGAGCTGATAACATGTTTACGAGTTGAATAACTGCTTGATATTAACGTCTTGTTTCTCGCTGTCACTGAATTCTAATAAATCAGCGGCTTTGAAGTTGAATTTTTTGGCAATGATCACATCAGGGAATTGCTCGATGCGCACATTATTTTGGTTTACAGCATCATTATAAAATTCACGACGATCAGCAATGCTGTTTTCAAGTTGGCTAATGCGACTTTGTAATTGTTGGAACGAATCATTGCTGCGTAATTCCGGGTACGCCTCAGCTAGCGCGAATAATTGACCCAGACCGGCACGTAACGTGTTTTCGGCTTTACCAAGGGCTTTCATGTCTTGATCTTGTTGTGCATTGTGCACTTGGGATCTCGCTTTGATGACTTTTTCGAGGGTTTCGGTTTCAAATTTCATGTATTGCTGGCAGGTGGAAACCAATTTAGGTAGCTCGTCATGGCGCTGTTTGAGTAGTACATCGATATTAGCCCAAGCTTTGCTTACGCCATGCTTCAAATTTACGAGGCTGTTGTATATGAGAACGCCATAGACCAGAAGGGCGATAACGACGGCAAGTATGATCCATTGGTTGGTAGTCATAGTTTTTATACTCCTTTAATGCAGGCTAAAGGCTACCAGAAACAGATGAAATGCCAATCAATAATACGTAGGTAAAAGGTGAAAATGTGAGATTAGTGAAGCGCTTCTATTTGCCCGTCAGCTTCTAATAAAGTGTCTTTATAAAGCTCGTTCATGGTTTCAATGTCTAAGCCGTACTTAATCAGAGTGGCTTCGTTAATGTCGTTCAGTCGACCTTCTTGGAAGCATTTGGCGGTTTCTAGAGCCAACCCCAGAGAGCCTTGGTTATTCATCAGGGCTTTTACCATAGCAGGGGGTAATTTTAGGCTTTTAATGATTTCAAGAATCGGGCGGTCGATAAATGCGTCTAATAAAGAGAATAAGCCGACGGTGTAATAATCAAAAATAGAGAACTCCCCAATCTTTTCACCTAATTTTTGACACAGAATGGCTCTTTCTAAACTGGTTTGACGCAGCGCTAAGGGCTTGTCTTCAAGGGTGCCCAGTGCAATGAGTATCACCCAGCTGCGAATGTGATTAAAACCAAGTAAAGAAATGGCTTGCTGTAATGACGTACATTTTTGTACCCGAGCAAAGGCTGCGGAATTCACCAGCTTTAATAGCTTGTATCCCATCTGAGGGTCTTGGCTGAGTGTTTCGGTCAGTTGTGCGGCGGTCACTTCAGGGTCTTGAATTTCCTTTAATAGCTTGAGGACCACGAGTTTGTTGTCTGGTATCACCTTGCCTTCAATGTTCTGCGGTTTGCTCAAAAAATAACCTTGGAAAAACTCAAATCCCAAACCTTTGCAGAATTCGTACATTTCATGGGTTTCAACTTTCTCGGCTAGCAACGTCATTTTGCGTGGAATGAAGACCTTCGCAAAACGCTCAATTTGCTGTTTGGATAGGCTAAGCACATCAATTTTTACTATGTCCACCAAGTGTAAAAGCGGGGCACTGTTGTGATTTAAAATGAAATCATCCAAGGCCAGTTTGGCACCTTGAGACTTGGCATAGTTAAGCGCCTTTATTAGGGCGTCATCTACTTCAATGTCCTCAAGAATTTCAATGACAAATTGCTTAGGATCGAAGGGCGGTAATTCTAATATAAGCTTTTTGGTGAAATTGATATAAGCAGGGTGCTGACCACAGATACTCTCTAAACCAGCTTCTCCAAAGGCGTTCAGGATCACCTGGCTGGTGGCTTTGTCACCACAGGTAAAATCGGCCCCTTCACTGTGTGTGTGGCTTCTAAAAAGTAACTCGTAGGCGGCTATTTCTAATTCTGTGTTGTAGATTGGCTGCCTTGCGAGTAATACATGACTTTCTTGGCCCATGAGTATCCTGATTGTGCTCTCTACTTATAGAGCTTAGTAGAAAGTGGGCAAAGCTGTACCTTGGGCTACACTAAATAATAGAGTGTTTACAGGGTGTAACGATATGTCAGGTGTGTTGTCTAACGTGGACTCGCGGACCAAGCTGGTAGGGCAAAACCGGCTGGAATTGCTGTTATTTAATTTTGGCCGGGGTCAGTCATACGCCATCAACGTCTTCAAGATTCAAGAAGTACTGCGCATGACCCATCTTACGAATATTCCAGATTCACACCCTGTTGTTAGAGGGGTTACCCATCTACGTGGGCATACCTTACCTGTGGTTGATCTAAGCCATGCCATTGGCATGCGCCCTATAGAAATGAATGAAGATACCACTATGATCGTGACGGAATACAACCGTACGGTGCAGGCCTTCTTGGTGGATGGGGTGGAACGCATCGTGAATATGAACTGGGAAGAAATCATGCCGCCGCCAAAAGGTACTGGGCGCTCCCATTATCTTACTGCTATCACTAAAGTGGACGGCAAGATCGTTGAAATCATCGATGTAGAGAAGGTACTAGCCGAGATTGTTCCTTATCAAACTTCCGTCAGTGCAGAGGTGGTTGACTTAGATGTCATGACCCGTGCAGCGCAATCAGGCTTGAAAGTGTTGGCAGTGGATGATTCACCGATTGCCCGTTCACAGGTGAAAGAAACGCTAAACAGTATTGGTATCGAAGTGATTCAAGCCTGTGATGGTTTAGAGGGCTTACACATTCTCAAGAAATTGGCATCTGAGGGGCCCATTAATAGTCAGCTGTTAATGGTGATCACCGATGCAGAAATGCCCTCAATGGATGGGTATATGCTAACCACTGAGATTCGACAAGATGCCAATCTTAAAGATTTGTATGTGGTATTGCACACCTCACTCAGTGGTAGTTTTAACGAAGCCATGGTGGAGAAGGTGGGCTGTAATGCATTCTTATCCAAGTTTCAGCCTGATGGTTTAGCACAAGCGGTTGAAGTGCGAGCGAAACAATTATTTGGCTAAAAGTGAGTTAAATAGCAGTAAATTTAAAATAGGGCTTTAAGCTCTATTTTTTTGCGTATAATTTGCGGCAACTAAGGAGAGCCGCCATGTATATTAGCCAGTTGTATCAGTATCCCGTTAAATCATTAAAAGGCAGGGAAATGTCGTCAATGGAGATTGATGATTTTGGCCCTAAGTGGGATCGCCGTTGGATGCTGGTGGATGAAAAAGGCCGCTTTGTTACGCAAAGACAGTGTCCAAAGATGGGACAAGTGGGCGTAACGGTTTTATTGGATAAAGTGGTATTTGATTTTCAACAAGAAACCCAATCTCTATCTTTGGATCAAGCCCAAGGAAGTACGACTCAGAAATTGGTGAATGTTTGGGATGATGCTGTTTTAGGTAATCCTGTGGAGCATGAAGTTAACCAGTGGCTGAGTGACAAGTTGCAGCGACACGTTCAGTTGATTTTTATGCCGCAGGCGACATTGCGTCAAGTGGATACAGAATTTGCACAACAAGGCGATCGTGTGAGCTTTGCTGATGGCTTTCCTTTTTTGATTCTTAGTGAGGCCTCTATTGAATTTATGTCCGAAAAAGTAGGGTTTGAATTATCCCCATTACGATTTAGGCCCAATATTTTGGTGTCAGGATGTGAAGCTTTTGCGGAAGATGCTTGGAAGCGGATTGCGATTGGTGACATTGAATTTGAAATAGTGAAACCTTGCTCTCGATGTGTGATTCCTACATTGGATTTAGCCACCAGTGAAAAGCAACCAGAAGTTATGAAGGCGTTATTGGCTCATCGCAAGCAAGGTAAGCACGTAATGATGGGGCAAAACGCAATTCATAGACAATTAGGGGACATAACGGTTGGTCAAGAGGTTAAGGTGTTGGCTTAGCACCTAAAATAATTCAACTTCATCGCCACTTTGCTGATCTTTGCCCTTGTCCTGTTGGTCAAAGTGGTGACGATAAATATCCAGTGCTTCCTCGATGCTGTGACCACGCAGTATATGTTCGAACATGATGCGCTCGGCATCCATGGTGTAAGAACCTTTGATTTTATCTTGTAATTGTTTCCATGATTCTGGGTTGTATAGAGCGTCTTTTTTGCTGATTAAAGCACCTAGCTGATCCAGTGAGTGGCAGACGTGATCTAAGCGTTGACTGATGCGATCATAGAATTGAAAGGCAATGACGGCGTTTTGCACGTTATCTTGAAGATTGCCAGTGGTTTCATCAATGACCGATTTGTAACGATCAAGATTATCCGGGGTTACTTTGTGGGTGAGGTTGCGAATGCGTGAAAGATATTCTGCCATTTCAGTGAACGAGGCAGATAGTGCGCCGACACTTTGCTCACCATCTTTCATGGAGGATTCCACTTGCGCAACTGCCAAAGCCAGCATGGTGATGGTTTCTTTAATTTGGCTCCAATCTAAATCTGGATTGTGGACGCTAGAGCCATGTTGACTGATATCGTAACGTTTACCGGATTTCACGCTAGTTGTCCCTTTATCTGCTAATTAAAGAATAGTTAACCTTTGTCGTTTTGCTTCATATTTGCATCAGAGATTTTAAGCTCTTCCGGTTGTAATTGTGCCCATGCACTAATGGTTGAGTCATCCAGTATGGGCTGAAGGTATCCAAGGCGATAGGAGTAAATCGTGCTGTAGGTTAAAACCCTTTGTACATATTCCTTAGTTTCATTAAAAGGAATTTGTTCAATCCAAATATCTAGGGGGCCGGTGTTTTTCTTAAGCCAACGTTTCACATTACCAGGCCCTGCATTGTAGGCGGCGGTGGCTAAAATACGATTGCCGTCAAAGCGTTTTAATAAGGAATGTAAATAGTGACTGCCAAGCTGAATGTTGTAGCTTGGATCGGTTAAACGCTTAGATGAATAAGCAACCCTCATACGACGAGAGATGGTACGTGCCGTACTGGGCATGAGTTGCATTAATCCAGTAGCTCCCACTGGGCTGCGCGCGTCTTGCATGAATGCACTTTCTTGACGAGCAATACCGTATATCCAGTTTTTATTAATATTATTTTTCTTAGCCGCTAGGTCAAATAAATGGTCGTGAGCCAATGGGAAACGTAATTGCAGGTCATGCCAGCTCTTGATTTGTGCGAGGCTCATAATGGCGCGATCAGGCCATTCCAATCGGGCTGCTAAAATTGCTAACGCTTGTTTACCATCTACATTTTGTTGATCGAAGACAGCTTGAAATTCACGACGAGCGGGCACAATGCGACCAAGATCAAATAAGGCTAAGGCGCGTTTGATGCCGGGTTCTAGTTTAATTCTTTGCATAATAGAAGCGGGCACATGGGTTGGCGCATGATTCATGCTAGCGCTCACCCCCAGTTTTTGACTGGCCATAAACCCGTAATAATCACGGTGTAGCGCGGCCGTTTCATAAAATGGTCGACTTTGTTTTAAGGAAGCGCCTAATGAGGACAGGGCTCGTCCTTGCCAATATTGCCACTTAGGCTCTTGTTTAAACGGTTCATCGGTTAATTTAAATAAATGCGTATAAAGTGGCCAGTTTTGTGATGTGATGGCACCTTGAAGAAAATCTTGTTGTAACTCTTCTGATAGTAATCGGTTGGATTGAGCGATTTCATACCACTCATAAATGTTGCTAGGTGATTGTAGGGCACTGGCATGTAATGCAGTTTTTCTTAATGCTTGCTTTTGCTCTTGGTCTAACCCATTAAATACTTTGTGGTTGGCATAGCTAAGCAAAAATTCAGGGTGTTTTTTTAGTACTTTATTAAGCACCATGAAACGTACTTGTGGGGTTTGTTCTAAAGCATTTTTTTGCGTGAAAATCATATTTGGATGACGCCAAAAATATTCCACGACCTTGGCTTTTGCTAAATAGCTACTATCCATTCTGCGCTTTAAATAACGTACTAATTTATGCTGACGCTTGGGTAGGGCGTTAATCATACGCTGGTAAATCAAATCTTGGCTTAAGTAACCATAGCGTTTCCAACCTGCAAATAATTTGTCGCAGGCTTTTGGTAGGGATACGCCCATCAACCAGATCTCTTGGCCTTCGCGAATGGCATCGAATTGCTTTTTAGTCTGCTCTAATGCTTTAACCCGCTGGCATTGCAGCGATAAATTTGATGTAGGTTGATAGTAAGAAAGAAATAAATTCCATTCTTGGCGTCGAGCGAGATAAGACAGCCAGCGTTTTCGCAATTGAATGGCTGGAGGTTGCTCTGCATATTCTTTAAAAAATTGATCAATTTCAGTGATGGGTTTCTTATGAAATTGAGTTTGTAGCCATCTGGTTTCTAAGTAGGGGGCAAGAGGGTGGTTGTGTAGCTTCTCAAAGGCTAGTTTGAATTGGCCATATTGGCGTTTCTGTAGAAATTTCTCTGCTTTTAAGAAATCATCTTGGCCTGGGGTCATAGCCAAAGCGCTGGAAGATAGCACCACCAGCCAACATCCAATTGTCTTTACCCAATTCCCCATATGAATCTCCCCTTTACTCAATTTCAGCATAGCTGAAATTTGAAAGAGGAGATGCGTTTTAGGTCTCTATTTTATATAGCGTTTTGTGCTAACAGAGCTTCTTTCCTTTTGAGTTTCTTTTGGTCATTAAGTACCAAAAGGCAAGGCGTGAGCATTAATGTGAGCACGGTAGCAAAGCTTAAGCCGCCCGCAATGGCGGTTGATAGTTGAGTCCACCATTGTGAACTGGGTGCGTCTACCAGTATTTCGCGACCAATTAGGTCAATGTTTAGCTGATACACCATAGGGATTAGGCCGCAAACCGTGGTGATGGTCGTCAGCAATACTGGGCGTAAACGTTGTGCACCGGTTCTCAGTGCCGCATCGACAGGATCTAGGCCTTCTTTCTTTAATCGAGCGTAGGTGTCGATCAGAACAATGTTGTTGTTCACCACTATGCCGGCAAGGGCGATCATACCTACACCACTCATTACGATGCCAAACGGCTCGCCACGAATCATTAGACCCATGTAGACACCCGCAAACGATAAAACGATGGCGCTCAAAACCAAGCCTGCGCGATAGATGCTGTTGAATTGCGTAACCAGAATGACCACCATCATAAAAATGGCAAAGAAGAAGGCTTGAATAAGGAAAACACCTGTTTCAATTTGATCTTCTGCGTCCCCTTTAAAGCGATAACTGACGCCCATGGGTAATTCAGCCTCTTTTAGAGCGGCTTCAATTTTTAGGCGTTTTTCATTGGCATTCACGCCATCGATCACATCGGCTTCAACCATGTAGCGGATATTATTACCGGTACGAATGAGGTTGCCACTTTGTTGCTTGGCTACTTTTTCGGTGAAGCTGCTGATAGGGACGAGTTCACCTTGGGTTGATACGCGTAATTCGTCTAGCTGATCCAGATTACGACTGGTACTTGGTAGCCTTAAACGGATATCCACTTCATCATCCGCATCATCAGGGCGGTAAGCACCCAGGTTAAGCCCAGATGTCACCATTTTTACCAAGCTGCCGACGCTTGCGATGCTGGCCCCCATACGGCTGGCGGCTTCGCGATCCACGTCTAATTCCCATTCGATACCCTCTAATGGGCGACTGTCTTTGATGTCGCGCAGCTCCGGGTCTTTTTCAAATTGCTTGCGAATTTTTTCAACTACCGCGAGAAGAACAGGATCATATGAACCAGAAAACTCTAGTTGTATGGCCGCGCCGCCGGCAGGGCCATCTTCTTTCTTTTTGGTTTCAATGATGACACCAGGAATATCCTGAGTACGAAGGCGAATGTCTTCCAAAATATCTTTAGCTAATCGGCGCTCTTGCCAATCTTCAAGTTCAAGCTGAACACGACCAACCAAATCTACCGCGCTGCTGCCATCATTCGGTGGGGTTATAAATGTGCTAGTGTAAAGCGTTTTGATTTCGGCCATGTCATAAACCCGTTTCTCAACGTTTTTAACCAGCAGGTCTCGCTCCTCTAGCGATAAATTACCTCGGGCACGAACATCAATCACCGCGATTTCAGCATCCACATCAGGGAAAAATTCCACGCCTTTACCTAAAAACGAATAGGTAAAGATCGTAACAACCATAATACCAATAATGCTCCATAAGGTTTTACGTGGGTGTTGCACTAGCACACTTAAAATGTGGACATATTTACCGGTAAATCCATCCAAATCTTTTAAATCACCGGTTTCAGACGCTTCCATGGATTTTAAAGATTTATCGGTAATGGCGCCCGGTTTTCCTAACCATGCGCCGAGGGCTGGAATGACGATCAAGGCCATGATTAAAGATGCACTGAGTGTTATTAGAATCGTAATGGGGATGTATTTCATAAATTCCCCCATGATGCCTGGCCAGAAAATAAGCGGTAAAAATACGGCCAGTGTAGTGGCAGTGGAGGCAGTAATAGGCCAAGCCATGCGTTTAGCAGCTTCGCGGAAAGCATGAAATTTAGGTGTGCCTTCTGCCATGCGGCGATCGGCATATTCGGTCACTACTATGGCGCCATCCACTAACATGCCCACACTTAAAATCAACGCAAACAGCACCACCATATTTAAGGTGTAACCCATCAGGCTAAGTACGAGAATGCCCATGAGAAATGAGCCTGGAATGGCTAAGCCTACAAGTAAAGAAGAACGTCCGCCTAAAAAGGCTACGATGATGATCATCACTAAAACAGTGGCGAATAACACATTGTTAAATAAGTCATCGAGAGTGCGTTTAATTTCTTTAGACTGATCTTGATTGAAGCTCACTTCAATGCCATCTGGCCAGTTGGCTTGTTCTTCTTTTACAACGCGTTTTACTTCATCTAATGTCTCGATGATATTGGCGCCTAAACGTTTGGAGACTTCGACAGCCAGAGCAGGCTTGCCATTAATGCGTGCTTTGCTTTGAGGATCTTTATAAGTGCGTTGACCAATGGCAATGTCTGAAAAGCGAACCACTTTTTCTCCTACCACTTTAATCGGCATGGATAAAATGTCTTGTGTGCTTTCAATTAAACCCGGTAATTTAACTGCAAATCGACCAGCGCCTGTATCTAGATTGCCAGCAGCAACTAATTGATTGTTGTTATTGATTAAATTAAAAAGAGTCGCTTGATCGATGTTGTAACTGTCTAGCTTGGCAGGATCAATGATGATTTCCGCAACTTCTTCACGATCTCCTTGAATTTTTGCTTCGAGTACACCAGTTAACGCTTCCAGTTTGTCACGTAAATCTTTGGCGATGGCAAATAATACGCGCTCATCCACATTACCAGCTAAACCCACCACCATAACTGGAAAAAGCGATAAGTTGATTTCCATGACTTTCGGTTCGTCTGTGGTTTGTGGTAATTCGCCTTTTGCAGCGTCCACGGCTTCACGAACATCCACTAAGGCTTCGTCGATATCGACATCGCTGTAAAATTCTAACTGAATGGAAAGATGACCTTCCGTAGCGGTGGATACGATTTCTTTTAAACCATCCAGTGATTTCAACTCTTTGTACATAGGTTGATATAAAAGCCGGTCAGCGTCTTCTGGACTGATACCTTCATGGTTGATGGAAACATAAACATTAGGTATTTGAACGTCAGGAAAGCTTTCTTTAGGTATCGTAATAAACGAAATAGTGCCCACAATCATTGCAAGGCTGAATAACAAGACAACCGTTCGGATGCGACTCAGTGCAGCGTTAATCAATGCATTCATGATTAATTGGCCTCACTTGTTTGTGCATTGTCCGCGGTGGCTTGTTTGGCGATGCCTTCGGGTGCAATAGGCGTTTTGAAAACGGGATTTACTTTCTCGCCAGCACTGACAAAACTTTGCCCTACAACGATTAAATCCGCTGGATTGGGTAAACCTGAAACCCAAACCCCTTGTGCTTCCGCTTTAACCAATTGTACTGGAGCAAACTCAACCTCTTGATTGTTGTTGACCAGTTTCGCACCTAATAGGCCGTTTTCATTTAAAGATAAAAGGGCAGGTGAAATAAATACACCATCGGTTGCATCTAATGGAATCGATATGTTGGCAGTCACGCCATCTGCTTGGCGTTCACTTGGGTTAGGGATTTCCAGTTCCACCGCGAAGGTGCGGGATGCTTTATTGGCTGTGCTGGAAACGTAGCGAATACGGCCTTCCATTGTTTTGCCATCAAGAGTTTTACCAAAGGCTTTTATCCCTGGTTTGATTAGGTGTAAATCTTTTTCGGCGGCAAAACTTTTAATGATGAATGGATTAAAATCCATGACTTCAATGATGGGGTCGCCACTTCTTAAATAACTACCAACCTCCACTTGGCGGTTTTCTAAAATACCACTAAAAGGCGCGCGAATTTTTGTAGCGGCCAATTCAATAGTAAGTAGCTCAAGTTGAGCTTTAGCCGCTTCTAATTCGGCTTCGCTGGCGGCCAAGCGCGTTTCATTTTGCAGACCTTTACCAATCAGTGATTTGTTCGCTTTGTGTTCCAGGGTTTTTTGTTTTACCACTGCCTTTGCTTGATTTAACTGTTGGACTTTACCTTTTGGGTCGATTTCAAGAATGAGTTGGCCTTTTTTTACGAAGTCACCTTCACGATGGTGAATGGCGGTTACTTTTCCAGCGACTTCGCTGCTGATCAAAACATGACTAGAAGGCGCGGTTTCGCCATGAATGATGAGTTCTGGGGTGATGGATTTTGCGTGGAAGCGTTCTACTTGCACGCTGAACAAGGTGTCGGATTCATTTTTAACGGGGGCTTCAATAGCCACCTTGTCATCAGAAGAAAAAATACCGCTTAGCATCCATAACGAGATAAAGGCAAAGGAGCCAATGGCAATGGCGGGACCTTTTTGTAGCTTCATGTACATTTGTCCTAAATGTGTGAGAGATATGATTATTTTAATGGCGGAACAGAATATAGGACATTCTCAGACCGCGGAAATATAAAAGTGTTCTGAAATAGGAACAATACTCTAATTTGGCCGAATTGCACCCTCGTTCCCGCTAGGTTTGTTTTGCCGTACAATGCCGCGTTTTAAAGGTTGTTGGATTGACATATATGGCAGTCGTTATTCTGGATAACGTGGGATTGCATTACGGCGAGCAGGTTTTGCTTGATGGCGTAAATTTGACCATCAATGAGCGTGACCGCTTGTGCTTGGTAGGACGTAATGGCGCGGGTAAGTCTTCATTGATGCGCTTACTGCTGGGCCAAAACTTGCCTGACTCTGGTGTGGTGCGTGTGGCAGATGGTTGTACCCTTGCGGAACTGCCTCAGAGCTTACCGGCTGCGGATGAGCGTAATGTAATGGACGTGGTGCTGAGCGGCAAAGCCGAACTCGGCCAGGTGCTGCATGATTATCATGAGCTGAGTATGACGGCCAGTACCGATGCGGATATGAAGCGACTAGAGCAGCTTCAGGCTCAAATCGAAGCGCAAGATGGCTGGATGCTGCAACAGAAAGTCGATGCCATAGTTGAAAAACTGAACCTGCCAAAAGAAAAGACCATGGCAGAATTGTCCGGTGGGTGGCGACGTCGTGTCATGTTAGGACGAGCACTCTTAAGTGAGCCGGATTTATTATTATTGGATGAACCAACTAACCATTTAGATATTCCGGCTATTGAGTGGCTGGAAGAGCAGTTGGCGGATTTTCCGGGTGCGGTTTTGTTTGTAACCCACGATCGTGCCTTCATGGAGAAAGTTGCTAAACAAGTGTTGGATTTGGATCGTGGCAGTATTTATCGCTATGACGGCTGTGACTATGAAGGCTTGGTAGATTGGCGCGAAAAACGCTTGGAAGATGAAGAAAAAGAAAATGCCCTGTTTGATAAGCGTTTAGCGGAAGAAGAAAAATGGATTCGTCAGGGCATTAAAGCGCGTCGTACTCGTAACGAAGGCCGTGTACGTGCGTTAAAGGCTATGCGTAATGAGCGTAGTGCGCGTGTGGATCGTCAAGGGAAAGCAGACTTCAGCATGGATGTGTCGGATAAGTCCGGCAAGATCGTAATTGATGCGCGTAATGTGAGTTATGGCTATGAAGGTAAAACATTAATCAACGATTTTACCAGCTTGATTCAACGAGGCGATCGAATTGGCCTTTTGGGCGTGAATGGTTGTGGTAAGAGTACATTATTACGTCTGTTACTAGATCAGCTGCAACCTCAGTCAGGGACAATTAAGCAGGGTACAAAACTTGAGATTGCCTATTTTGATCAGCTACGTGCCGAATTGGATTTAGAAAAGAATGTGGTCGATAACCTAGCAGAAGGGCGTGAGTTTATTGATACCGCAGGTGGTTCACGACATATCTTAAGTTATTTAAGCGATTTCTTGTTTACTCCTCAACGTGCTCGCACACCGGTAAAAGCATTATCGGGTGGTGAAACCAGCCGCGTAATGTTAGCCAAACTGTTTAGTAAGCCTTCCAATATGCTGGTTTTGGACGAGCCCACGAACGACTTAGATGTTGAAACCCTAGAAATGCTGGAAAACCGTTTAATGGATTATCCCGGTACGCTTTTAGTTGTGAGCCATGACCGTTCATTTTTAGATAATGTGGTGACATCACTTTATGCCTTTGATGGTGATGGTGAAATCTCTGAGCATGTGGGAGGGTATAGTGAATGGTATGCCCGTGGACATAGATTAAAAGATGAAGATGTTTCTGTTCGCCAGCAAGCCAAGCAAGCGGCTCAAGCTAAAAAGGAAGTAGCACAAGAAACCGTTAAACCTAAGCCTGCCAAAAAGCTAAGTTATAAATTGCAGTTAGAACTGGATGGTTTGCCAGAAATTATCGAAGGTTTGGAAGCCGCTGTAGAAGCATTATCAGCCGAAACTTCGGGTGCTGACTTTTATGTAAAAGACACGGACTACGTGACGCAAACATTGGCTAAATTAGAACAGACCCAAGCTCAGTTAGATGAAAAAGTTGAGCGTTGGATGGAACTAGAAGCCATGAAAGAAGGGGATGCTTAAATGGGAATCTGGTTCGCAATTATATTGGTGACTTTAGTGGTTGTGGGTAGTGTGGTTTGGATACGTCCAAGCCCGCGTGATCAGAAGCTTGCAAAGTGGCGTCGGGACGCCATTGTTGCTGGTATGAAGGTGCGTATGCAGACGCTCAAGGCAGAGCCTAAAAACAGCGGTATTAGAGACGATGTCAGTGGCGTGACGTATGAGTGGTTTAATCCTCAATCAGATAAAAAAGACACATCATCTTGGGCGGTTGTTAAAACACAAGGATGGTTGACGGATCATTTGCCGGAAGGTTGGAGTTGGTACAATGAGATACCCGCTAATGTGGAAGCGCAAAAGATCAATGAAATTATTAATGCCGCGCCATATGCCTTGAATGCTTTGGAGAGAACCCCAATTTCAAGCCGAATAATTTGGGATGAAAATGGGGCAGAATTTGATGCTCAGGTTTTAAAAGCTTACTTGCAACAACTGCAGGCTATTTCTTAGCTTGTAGTTGTTGGCTGTAAAACTCTTCAATTGTTTCTAGGTCGCTGGTAATGCGATCGCCATAGCTACTTACAATGAATGGCACAGCATTTTCGTTGTAATTAGCAATGGATTTGGCAATGAATTCCCATTTCACTTCTACTTGGTCCACTAGTTTAAAGATTCGACGTTCGCTGGTGCCTTCTGTTTTTAATTTTTGTAGTAGCGCAGAGAATTTTTTGCCTTGGTTGTCCATGCCGCCTTCATTGATGGTGATGACGTTTACTTGGCCAAGGCTTGAGGTGCTACGAGCCGCATATTCTGCCGTTACGGTTTGAATGATGATGCCCATATCCCGAGTATATTGAGTGAATTGAGATAATTTAATGCCGCTTTCACTGATTAAAGCATCGTAAACGGCACCAAGGCTATTGCTTAATGCAACGGCTTCATCACTCAGTTCTGAAACTAGGCGGGCATTTGCATAGCCTTGTGTTAAGAAATCAGCACGGTTAGTTTCAAGTAATCTTTTATAGCTTTGCCACTTACTGATAGCAGTAGCAAGAGTAGATAGTTTGGCAGAAGGGGCGCCGCTATCTGTAATTTGAGTTAGGCGGTGTTCAAATTGCTTAACATTGGACTCGATTTCTCGGTTGTAACGGGAATCACCTTCTAGACCACTAAACATGTAGTAATCACTGAGGATGGCGTAGGCCAATGTGCGCATTTCATAAATGCGTTTTAAGGTCTCTGGGGTGTTTGCATCAGCGGTGGCTGGATTGGCAGCTAACAAGAAGCTTAAAGCAATCGTACTGCACGCCAATTTCAGGGCTTTTTTTATCATTTTGTATCCTGAGGGCATCTTTTTTTATTTTTGTGACAGTTTGCTTAATTTTAGCCATAAGTCAAAGGGGAGTTCGGCCTTATATTGCTTTTGTTTATAAATAATGGTCTGTAATTCCATTTATCTGCCATTTCGCCCCTAAAATCTATGGGATTAGCACGATAATCTCAGCATTTTTACCTACTATCGTCTATGGTCATATATGCCAATACACACCCATACGGCAATTTGCTTTGGGTGAAAATTATACGATTTCAAAGGGATTTTCAGTAAAAAATACGGAAATGGTTGACTTTTATGGCCAGATTTACGAAGGTTCCGCTACCAAATTCAAACGGGCGTATGAATTAGGTTAGTTGGGTGTTTTTTAACCAAATGCCCGTAACGTAGCAGATTTGTTATTTAAGGCACTTGCCAAGCCTCAGGTTTGCCAAGTTCTTTTTCAAACAAGGCTGTGTTCACTCAGCTAAATATAGCGTGGAGATGTGTTGATGATTTACGAAGGTAAAGCCATCACGGTTAAGCTACTCGAAGACGGCATTGCCGAGCTAAACTTCGATTTACAAGGTGAATCTGTAAACAAGTTTGACCGTGTTACTTTGGAAGACCTAAAGGCTTCCGTAGAAGCACTTAAAGGCAACAACGACGTTAAAGGTCTTATCGTTACTTCTGGTAAAGACTGCTTCATCGTTGGTGCGGATATCACAGAATTCGGTGATAACTTCAAGCAAGAAGATGAAGTAATCGTTAAATGGATCCTAGAAGCCAATGAAATCTTCAACGGTGTTGAAGACCTACCTTTCCCAACAGTAACTGCGATTAACGGCATTGCTCTTGGTGGTGGTTTTGAAATGTGTTTGGCAACTGACTTCCGTGTTATGTCAGAAAAAGCCAAAGTAGGTCTACCTGAAGTTAAACTGGGTATCTACCCTGGTTTCGGTGGTACTGTTCGTCTTCCTCGCGTTATTGGTGCGGACAATGCAATCGAGTGGATCTGCATGGGCGCTGAAAACCGTGCGGATAAAGCACTTAAGTTTGGTGCGGTTGATGCGGTTGTTAAGCCAGAAGCATTAAAAGAACAAGCTATCGCTATGTTGAAGGATGCCATTGCAGGCAACCTAAACTGGGAAGCTAAGCGTGCAGAAAAAACTTCTAAGCTTAAGCTAAACCCAATGGAGCAAATGATGGTTTTCGAAACTGCTAAAGGTTTCGTAGCTGGTCAAACTAAGGGTCAATACCCAGCTCCTGTTGAAGCAATCAAAACCATGCAAAAAGCGGCTAACTTTGGTCGTGATAAAGCACTTGAAGTTGAAGCGAAAGGCTTTGCTAAGCTGGCTAAGACAACTGAATCTCAAGCGCTTATTGGTTTATTCAACAATGATCAATTGTTGAAGAAAAAAGCGAAAGAATACGACAAGATCGCTAAGCCTACTAAGAAGGCAGCGGTATTGGGTGCGGGCATCATGGGTGGCGGTATCGCTTTCCAATCTGCACTTAAAGGTACTCCAATCCTAATGAAAGACATCGCAGAAGCGGGTATTGAATTAGGTTTAAGTGAAGCAAACAAACTTCTTTCTAAGCGTGTTGAGCGTAAGAAAATGAAGCCGCTTCAAATGGGTGAAGCTCTTAACCGTATCCGTCCAACTCTTTCTTACGCTGAATTCGGCGATGTAGATGTAGTTGTTGAAGCGGTTGTTGAAAACCCTAAAGTTAAGAAAATGGTTCTAGCTGAACTTGAAGATAACGTGAAAGAAGATTGTGTTGTTACTTCTAACACTTCTACTATCTCTATCGATTTGTTAGCAGCTGACCTTAAGCGTCCAGAAAACTTCCTAGGTATGCACTTCTTTAACCCTGTGCACATGATGCCTCTAGTGGAAGTTATCCGTGGTGCGAAAACGTCTGAAGAAGCGGTTGCTACGACAGTTGCTTACGCTAAGCAAATGGGTAAAACCCCAATCGTTGTTAACGATTGCCCGGGTTTCCTTGTAAACCGCGTATTGTTCCCTTACTTCGGTGGTTTTGCTGGTCTATTACGTGACGGTGCTGATTTCCGTCAAGTTGATAAAGTAATGGAAAAATTCGGTTTCCCAATGGGCCCTGCTTACCTAATGGACGTTGTGGGTATCGATACTGGTAAGCACGCTAACGATGTTATGGCTGAAGGTTTCCCTGAGCGTATGAAGGCTGACTTTAAGTCTGCTATGGACGTTCTATACGAAAACGAATACTACGGTCAGAAAAACAAGAAAGGTTTCTACAAGTACGAAGAAGACAAGAAAGGCAAGCCGAAGAAAGTATTCGACGAAGCAATTCTTGAGCTACTTGCGCCAGTATTGGGCGAAGCTCGTGACTTCGACGCTGAAGAAATCATTGCTCGCTGTATGATTCCAATGTGTAACGAAGTTATTCGTTGCTTGGAAGAAGGTATTGTAGATACAGCAGCTGAAGCAGATATGGGCCTTATCTTCGGTATTGGTTTCCCTCCATTCCGAGGCGGTGCATTGCGCTACGTTGACACCATTGGTGTAGCTAACTTCGTTGCTCTTGCAGACAAGTACAAGGATCTAGGTCCTATGTACCATGTAACTGACAAGACTCGCGAAATGGCCGCTAACGGCGAAACCTTCCACGGTTAATTGTCGAACGTAACGATAGGAGAATTAATATGAGCTACGCAGATAACGATGTAGTTGTAATTGACGCGGTACGTTCGCCTATGGGTCGTTCACGTAACGGCGTATTTCGCAACGTACGTGCAGAAGATATTTCTGCAAACTTAATCAATGCGCTTTTTGAGCGTAACCCAAATGCAAACCCAAAAGACGTTGAAGACGTAATCTGGGGTTGTGTTAACCAAACTTTAGAGCAAGGCTTTAACGTTGCACGTCAAATCTCTTTGATGACTGCAATTCCAAAAGAAGCTGCAGCTCAAACTGTTAACCGTCTATGTGGTTCTGCAATGTCTGCAATCCACACAGCAGCACAAGCTATCCAAACTGGTAACGGCGATGTGTTTGTTGTGGGTGGTGTTGAGCACATGGGTCACGTGAACATGCAGCATGGTTTCGACCATAACCCTGCATCTTCTAAGTACTCAGCTAAAGCCTCTAACATGATGGGTCTAACTGCTGAAATGCTAGGTAAAATGCACGGTATTACTCGTCAGCAACAAGATGAGTTTGGTGCACGTTCTCACCGTCTAGCGCACAAAGCGACTCTAGAAGGTAAGTTCAAGAACGAAATCGTACCTATGTACGGTCACGATGCTGATGGTAAGCAAATTCTTGTAACTGAAGACGAAACCATTCGTCCAGAAACCACTGTTGAGAGCCTAGGTGCATTGCGTCCTGCGTTCGATCCTAAAGCTGGTACTGTGACTGCAGGTACTTCCTCTCAGATTACTGATGGTGCTGCTGCAATGTTGCTAATGAGCGGTAAAAAAGCAAAAGAGTTAGGTTTAACTCCTCGCGCTAAAATCCGTGCAATGGCTGTTGCTGGTTGTGATGCTGCTATCATGGGCTACGGTCCAGTACCTGCAACTAAGAAAGCACTTAAGCGTGCTGGCTTAGAAGCTAAAGACATTGAGTACTGGGAGCTGAACGAAGCTTTCGCTGCACAGTCTCTACCATGTGTTAAAGACTTAGGTCTTAAAGATATCGCTGAAGAGCGTATCAATATCCATGGTGGCGCGATTGCATTAGGTCACCCATTAGGTTGTTCTGGTGCACGTATTTCAACTACTCTAATCAACGTATTAGAGCAGCAAAATGCGAAACTTGGCGTATCGACTATGTGTATCGGTATGGGTCAAGGTATTGCCACTGTGTGGGAACGTCTATAAGTTTTCTTAAAGACGTATAGAGAAGTTAGCTTCTCTATTTGAAGAAAAGGCTGAGTGACGACTCAGCCTTTTTTTATGAGTATAAGAGATTGGTTTTATGATTGAGCATGGGATTTATCAGCATTATAAAGGTCCTTTGTACAAGGTTATCGGTTGTGCCCAGCACAGTGAAACGGAAGAATGGTTAGTTTATTATCAGGCTTTGTATGGAGAGTATGGCTACTGGGTGAGGCCATTGGATATGTTCAAGCAGGTTGTGGATGTTGAGGGTAGGGAAGTTCCTCGTTTCAAATTGATTAAGAAAGATTAATCTTTTCGTGCTTTGCCTGCCATAACATTAAGATCCGCTGGTAAGCCAAATTCGTCCACTGCTTTTTCATCGGCTAGATTTTTATCTAGTTTTTCTTTGATTACATTGCCAAATAAAGTTTGATTTTTTTCGGTGATATTGCGGATGTGTTCGTGTTTGCCTTCAAAATTTAAATCCGACTCTATTAATATTTTTTTTGCGTATTTGTAATAATTGGTCGCCACGGCTGGATTTTTCTTTTCGCCAGCAAGGTCGCCCATTTTTTCAAAGGTTGTAACTTCTAATTGCAAAAGAGTGAACTTTAAATACTCTTGCATACTCATAAATGACTCTTTGCTAACAATATTTTTGCTGGCACACACTCTGAGAATTTTACTGGCTTTTTTAAACGCCATTTTACAGCGCTTTATTTCTGCATCGCTGTTTAGCTCGATGATACTATCGCTAGGGGTGAATTGAGAGCGAAGTAGTTCGCCCCGAGAAATGAGTTTTTCTGTATCGATTTGTGGCGTCAGTTGTTCTCTTTGGTGGATATAGGTTAAGTAGTATTGAATCAGTGCGTCAATGATGTCACCGTTATTGATGTAATCACAAATAGTAGTAGTGGTCTCTAGAATGTCATTGGCTCGATCTAAGAGTCGCTTAGACCTTTGTGCTAGAACGCGCCGTTCCTCTTCGCGTTGGGCGGCACGATGGGCGATAACGATAGCCGTTATGGCCACAATAAGAATGATAGATATCGCTAAATATGCCATAAAGTTTGCATAATCCATTTTTAACAACTAGAACCTTGTTTAAGTGTAGCAGCTGTATTGAGCATGAATGCGTACAAAAAATAAGCATTTTACGTCTTGCTTGGCACTTTATAGGGTTTTTACTTGACCGATGAAAACCTGAGCCTTATATATGGGCCAGCCAAATTTAGGACGTACCTAGGGAATAGCAAGGTATATGGGAAAATCGCTCGTAATTGTCGAATCACCGGCAAAAGCCAAAACAATTAATAAATATCTCGGCAATGACTATATTGTGAAGTCCTCTGTGGGCCATGTTCGGGATTTGCCTACAGGTGCGAATAAGCAACCTGTGGATGCGAAAGAACGTGCTCGCCAAGCAGCGATTACTCGAAAGCTTTCGCCTGAAGAAAAAATCATACATAAAAAGAAGAAAGACAAAATTAACCTCATTAACAAAATGGGTGTCGATCCTGAGCATGATTGGAAGGCTCAGTATGAAATTTTGCCTGGCAAAGAAAAGGTTGTGGCTGAGCTGCAAAAATTGGCGAAAAATGCCGATACCATCTATCTCGCAACGGATTTGGATAGAGAAGGGGAGGCAATTGCTTGGCATTTGAAAGAAGTGATTGGAGATACCGGCGCGAAATATAAGCGTGTGGTTTTCAATGAGATTACCAAGACTGCCATTACTCAAGCCTTTGAAAAGCCATCTGAGTTGGATTTGAACCGAGTAAATGCACAACAAGCCCGTCGCTTTTTGGATCGCGTTGTGGGCTTTATGGTTTCTCCGTTGTTATGGGCGAAAATTGCCCGTGGTTTATCTGCTGGACGTGTACAGTCAGTGGCCGTGCGCTTGGTTGTTGAGCGTGAAGCAGAAATCAGAGCGTTTGTGCCGGAAGAATATTGGGAAACGTTTAGTCATCTTAATTCAAAAGAAAACGATGCCATTCGTTTCCAAGTGACAAAAGAAGCGGGCGAAGAGTACAAACCGACTAATGAGACTTCGGCTATGGCGGCGGTGGCAAAACTTCAAAGCCAGCCTTATGAAATCGTTCAGCGAGAAGATAAGCCTACCAAATCAAAACCAGCCGCACCGTTTATTACGTCTACGTTGCAGCAAGCGGCGAGTACGCGTTTAGGATTCAGCGTTAAGAAAACCATGATGATGGCCCAGCGACTGTATGAAGCGGGTTATATTACATACATGCGTACCGACTCTACCAACCTGAGTAAAGAAGCGGTTGAAGGGGCGCGAGAATACATCGTTTCTAAGTTTGGTGATAAATATTTGCCGGATCAGCCACGTATATATAGCAGTAAGGACGGCGCACAAGAGGCGCACGAGGCGATTCGTCCTTCTGATGTACGTATGAGTTCAAACTTGTTGAACGCTATGGAGCCAGACGCTCACAAGCTCTACGATCTAATTCGAAATCGATTCTTAGCTTGTCAGATGGCTGATGCAGAATTCACCAGTAGTACCCTAACCGCTAAATGCGGTGATTTTGAGCTGAAAGCAAAAGGCCGTGTGATTCGCTTTGATGGTCATATGGCTGCCATGAGTGCGGTATCAAAAGGGGATGATGATAAGGTACTGCCGGATTTAAAAGCGGGTGATGTTTTAGATCTTGATCATGTTGAGCCAAAACAACACTTTACCAAGCCAACCGCGCGTTACAACGAAGCCAGCTTAGTCCGTGAATTAGAAAAGCGTGGTATTGGTCGTCCATCAACTTATGCATCTATTATTTCTACCATTCAAGATCGTGGATATGTGCGACTTGAAGGTCGTCGATTCTATGCAGAAAAAATGGGTGAGATTGTTACGTCTCGTTTAGAAGAGAACTTTAATGATCTGATGGATTATGGTTTTACGGCCAATATGGAAGAGCAATTGGATGATATTGCTGAAGGTCGTGAAGAATGGAAAAAGGTGCTGAATAAATTCTATGATGACTTTTCCATTAAGTTAGATAAAGCCAGTAATGATGATGGCATGCGTCTTAATTCACCTGTGCCAACAGATATTGAGTGCCCAGAGTGTGGTCGTCATATGATGATTCGTACCGGCTCTACGGGTGTGTTTCTAGGCTGTGAAGGCTATGCCTTGCCGCCGAAAGAACGTTGCACCAAAACCATGAATCTCACACCAGGCGATGAAGCCATCAGTGCAGATGATGACGAAGAAGCAGAAAGCCGTCGCTTGCGTGAAAAGCGTCGCTGTAAAATTTGCAGTGCAGCGATGGAGAGTTACCTGTTAGATGAAAAACGCAAATTGCATATCTGTGGTAATAACCCAGATTGTGCCGGTGTTGAAGTCGAAGCGGGCGAATTTAAAATCAAAGGCTACGAAGGACCAACTCTAGAGTGTGATAAGTGTGGCAGTGAAATGCAGCTTAAAAACGGTCGTTTTGGTAAGTACTTTGGTTGCATGAATGAAGAATGTAAAAATACTCGTAAGCTGTTGAAGAATGGCCAGCCAGCGCCACCTAAGATGGACCCAATTCCGTGTCCTGAATTGCAATGCGAAAAAGTGGATGACACATATGTGTTGCGTGATGGGGCGGCAGGTTTGTTCTTGGCTGCCAGTCAATTTCCTAAAAACCGTGAAACTCGTGCGCCTAAAGTGTTTGAGCTGATTCCACATAAATCTGAATTGCCTGAGAAGTATCATTACTTGTTAGAGGCACCTCTGAAGGACAGCGATGGTAATGACGCTACCGTACGCTATAGTCGTAAAACGGCTCAGATTTACGTGGCATCTGATAACGAAGAGGGTAAGGCTACAGGTTGGAGTGCGTTTTATGAGGATGGTAAATGGGCGGTAACCGAGAAGAAAACCTCGGCGAAAAAAACCTCTGCCAAGAAAACGTCCGCTAAAAAGACCAGTGCAAAAAAGAAAACCTCGGCTAAAAAAGCCAAGTAATTATTAAGATCGTGAAAAACCCAGCATGATTGCTGGGTTTTTTGCTTTTGGAGGCAAAGAAATGAATACCAAAATTTATAAGCGAGTCTTGTCGTTAGCAGAAAGTTTATTAAAGGCTGCGAATAAACAAGATCAAGTGACGTTTGATGCTTTATATGCAGAATTAGAAAGTATTTGTAAAGAGCATGAAGGCCAGGAAAAAGACCACCCAGTGCAATGGGAGACTCTGGGAGACTTCACTGAAGATTATGCCAAGGCAGCAAAGATTTATCGAAAAGCATTGGCGTTAGCAGATGCCATTGAGTCAGCTGATTTCCAATCTTCAGTCGCACTTTCGTTAGCGAATATGCTGATTGAGTTAGGTGAAAAGCAAGAGGCGAAATTGGTTTTGCAAAAAGCGAAATTAGATTGTGCAAATATTGAAGATAAAGCCTTAAAAAATGAGATCCACGATTTACTAATGTCCCTATAATTATATGCAGTTGGTGGATCGATATTTGGCTGGTTATTCTCCCTCAGTAAGAGATCAGGTTGTTAAGCTGATTGAGAATGAAAAATTAAGCACCTATTTAAATGCGCGCTATAGCAAGGCCCATATGGTGAAATCGGATGGTGAGTTGCGCGAATATGTTTTGAGTATAAAGAATCAATACATTAAAAAATCAGCGCCGTTAAGTAAGGTGGTTTTTGATAATAAGATTCATGTTATTAAAAATGCCTTAGGTACACATAGTTATGTGAACCGTGTTCAGGGCAGTAAAATTAAGAGCAAAAATGAGATTCATATTAGCTCGGTATTTAAACAGGCGCCGGCGGCATTTTTACACATGATTGTGGTGCATGAATTAGCGCATTTAAAGGAGAAGGATCACAATAAGGCGTTTTATCAGCTTTGCCAGCATATGTTGCCGGATTATCATCAGCTGGAATTCGATATGCGTTTGTATTTAATCGATCAGGCTATTAATAAACAACAATAAAGGTTATGTATTAATAGCCCAAGTGTGAATACAGTTAATGATGCTTGGAGGATTGCAGTTGATTGAATTGATCTTTCACTGCATCAGGTATCTCGCAGCTTTTGGCTTGGTTGTAATCATAATACACTACCAAGCCTTCACCTTTGGCAGCTAGGGTGTCTTGTTGCTCGCTATAGACGCCGTATTCCATCACAAAACGCTTTTCTGAAATCTCTTTAATGCGAGCACCGACTAGGATTCGATCTGGGTAACTAACGGGGGCTCGAAACTGACATTGGGTACTGGCGAGAATAGGCCCTATGTTGGTCGCCTCCATGTGTTCCATCACTCCAGTGCGTTCAAAGAAAGCCATACGAGCATCCTCGAAATATCGGAAGTACACCGTGTTATTTACATGGTTGAATGCGTCCATGTCGCCCCAAATCACATCTTGTTTTACGATGATGTCAAACTCTTGTAAAAACGCTTGTTTGCTCGTCATGATAAATCCTTAAAGAGAAAAAGCTGGCGTGTCACAGGCAATTCTATATTCCTTGATTAGGCTTGCAACCAGCTCTGCAACAGATGGGACATCCTGAATGCCTCCTACGCCATGACCAGCGCTCCAGATGTCCTTCCAGCTATTGGTGTTGCCCAGATCTAAATCCACTTTGTCCTTACCCGTTAAAGCGCTGATATCTATACCCGCTTGAATGAGAGAATCTTTCAAGTAATTGGCATGCACGCCAGTAAAATAATCGCTGTAGATGATGTCTTCGATCTGACTCTTGATGAGCATGGCTTTGTACTCATTGGGTACTTGAGCCTCTTGCGTGGCGATAAATCTCGTGCCCATGTACACATAGTCGGCACCCAGAACTTCAGCGGCACGGATACCTTGACCATCATTGATCGCGCCAGCCAATGCTAACGGGCCGTCCCAAAACGCTCTGATCTCACGAATGAGAGCAAACGGATTGAGTGTGCCGCCATGACCACCGGCGCCGGCTGCAACCACTATTATACCGTCGACACCGGCTTCAATGGCCTTTTTTGCATGCTGGGTCTTAATGACGTCATGAAACACAATGCCACCCCAGCTATGCACATCCTTCACTATGTCACTTGGATTACCTTGGCTGGTAATGACAAATGGCACCTTGTGCTTTTTGATTAATGCATGATCGGCCATTAAGCGTGAATTAGACGGGTGGACCACTTGGTTGACAGCGAATGGGGCAACTTTTGCGTTAGGGTTGTCTTGTTTATATTGCTCAAGGCTTGTGGAAACCTCTGTGAGCCACTCATCGAGTTTTTTCTGTGGTCGAATGTTTAAAGCAGGAAAACTGCCTACAACGCCGTTTTTACAGCATTCAATCACTAATCTAGGGGTGCTAACTAGAAACATAGGTGCGCAAATAACGGGAAGAGATAATTGCGACTTTAAGGTATCGGTAGATGACATGGCATTTATTGTAATTATTAGTTTCCACCACTTTACCTGTTTCTAAGGGAACAGGTATTGGCTATTTATGACAAATTACCTTGTATAAAGCGCAAGTTCGTTAGCCGTCAGGAAAGATTTTACTGACCACTTTATGCACAAGCGGCCCGACAAAAAAGGCGATTGGATAGGCAATTGGAAAGGCTATGATAAAACTGTATGCCCAGCGAATGAAGAAGCCATCGTCTATGCCCGTATTAATGGCAACTAATACCCCTGACATGAAGAATGCCATTAGAAATGACATGCCAAAGGCGAATGCCGCCCGAAACCGTAATGATGTCATGGGTTATCTCAATGGGGTGAGGCCGTATTTGGCCAGTAATTTTTGTAAGGTTCCATTGTTTTGTATGGCGCTAAGTAGGTGATTCATTTCTTCTGCTGTTAGGGGGCCATTTTTACGTAGTAAAACCCTGTGCTGATAGGTTTGATCGAACTTTTCTGAAATGAAAATCTTTTCGTTCAATACTGGGTTGAGTTTCATCTGGTCTTGTAAATAGGAATAAGTCGAAATCCCTAAATCCGCTTTTCCGTTGAGAACTTGATTGATCACTGTTTTCGGTGAATTGACTAATCTGATATCAAATTGCTGTTTGAGTTGGTCTGAATCAGTAATGTTGTCAGCAAATTTATAGTGGTAGCCTAGAATCGCGACAATGCGTTTGTTGGTAAGGTTTTCAAAGTAACTTTGATTAATGCCTTTTTGATTGCGTGTAAAAAAGACTTCGCCACCGGATAAAAAGACATCACTTGATAATAGGTTGTAGTCTTGCCAGCCCCAATCGATGTTCTCAAAAAAGATGACGTCAAACATGCCGCGTTTGAAGTCGTTGTAGCGGCGCTTGGGGCTTGTAGGAATGAAAGAGAAGTGATAATCCGACTGTTGCTCGTTGAACAGTTCAATCATGCCAATGGTCAGGCCAGAGACTTGCTGGCCATGTATTTGAATAAATGGAGGGAATAAATAGCCACCCACGCGGACCTCTTTAGGGGCTGCGGCGGCAGTCGCGCTCATGGTAGTAAGCGCAATTAAGATAAGCGTGAGTCTAAGCATATAAAAGATTAAATAGCATAATTTTTAAATCTAGCAGTAATTAACAATACTGCTAGTGTGGGTTTATGCTGCTTTTTCTTTTTTACCACTGACATTCCAGAGGCCTGCAATGATGATCAATGCGCTGCCAATTATCGTGGTTATCAGTAAGGTTTCACCCCAGAAAATCCAGCCTAAGATAGCACCATATACCACTGAGCTATAAACGTAAGGGCCAATTTGACCTGGGTTAGCTATGCGATAGGCACGAGTCAGCGCCAGTTGGCCACAAGTGGCCACTAAACCCATTAATACAATCCATGGCCATTGGTCTGCAGAAGGCCAGTATGGAGACCAAATAAGAGGTATAGCTGCCAATACAGTGCTAATGGCGCCAAAATAAAAGACGATGCGCACACTGGATTCGGTGGCACTCATGCGACGAATGGTCACTTTGGCTGTGCTGGCAAGTGCAGCGGAGGCTATGCCCACCAGAGCAACTGGCGTGAACTCATCCGTACCTGGGCGCAAGATAAACATAACCCCAATAAAGCCGATGGCAATGGCCCAGCCGGTTTTGGGCTTGATCATCTCACCTAGCCAGATGGCGGCTACAATGGGCATAAAGAAAGGACTGGTCAATTTCACTAAAAACGCTTCTGCTAAAGGCATGTTGGCAATGACATAGAAAAAGCCATACATGGCGCTTAAGCCAACTGCCGCACGTAATAAGTGAAAGTGAAGAACCTTGGTTTTTAGTTCCTGAATGCCATTGTGCATGATGATGGGGATCAGCATGACCAAGCCAAATAGATTACGGTAAAACACAATGTGTTCGGTGGGCATTTCAGCACTCAAGTGTTTAATGATGGCGCCCATGATGGATAAAAGACCTTCACCTAAGAGTATAAGCAAAGCACCTTGAACTAGGTTGTTTGGCATAAAGGCTGTCTGATTCGATAGATATTAAGAGGAGGGCTATTATACAGAAGTCGCAATAATTTGATGCAAGTCAATGCTGTCTTCCTTGAAAAAGAATGTTGCTGTCACCATAACTGAGCCATAGAAAAAATATGTACGAGGAAACCTTAAATGCGAATGGATAAATTCACCAGTTCCTTGCAACAAGCTTTGTCCGATGCTCAGTCTTTAGCTTTGGGGCATGATCATAATCAGATAGATACTCTGCACCTATTGTTAGCGTTGTTGGATCAAGCGCCCGGTGGGATTCGCCCTTTATTGCAGGGATTGAATGTGCAGTTTCAGCCATTAAAAAATAAACTGACAGACAAATTAGATGCATTACCTAAGGTGTCATCACCGGATGGGAATTTAAGCTTGGCACCAGAGTTAGGTCGAGTGTTGAATCTGACCGACCGTTTGGCACAAAAACGGGGTGATCAATATATTTCCAGTGATTTGGTTTTACTTGCCGCGCTAGAAGACAAAGGTGAGGCAGGAAAGGTATTAGCTGAATTTAATTTAAATAAAGAAAATGTCGAACGCGCTATTGATACCGTGCGCCAAGGTGAGGCGGTAAATGATCCTAATGCCGAAGAAAACCGCGATGCGTTAAATAAATACACTGTGGATTTAACTGCTCGTGCCGCGGAAGGTAAGTTGGATCCGGTTATTGGTCGCGATGATGAAATTCGCCGTACCATTCAAGTATTACAACGTCGTACCAAAAATAATCCGGTTTTAATTGGTTCGCCCGGCGTGGGTAAAACCGCCATCATTGAAGGTTTGGCTCAGCGTATTGTTAATGGTGAGGTGCCAGAGGGTTTGCGTAATAAACAAATTCTATCTTTGGATATGGGATCGTTATTGGCAGGTGCCAAATTCCGTGGGGATTTTGAAGAACGTTTAAAAAATGTATTGAAAGAAGTGAGTAAACAAGAAGGTAATATCATTCTGTTTATCGATGAAATTCATACCATGGTGGGTGCAGGTAAAACCGATGGCGCGCTTGATGCGGGCAATATGTTGAAGCCTGCTTTGAGCCGTGGTGAGCTTCACTGTGTGGGTGCGACAACCCTAGATGAATATCGTGAATATATTGAAAAAGATGCTGCACTGGAGCGTCGGTTTCAAAAAGTTTTGGTAGATGAACCAAACGAAGAAGACACCATTGCTATTTTGCGTGGTTTGAAAGAACGTTATGAAGTTCACCATGGGGTGCAAATTTTAGATGGCGCTATTATTGCCGCTGCAAAATTGTCTAATCGTTATATTTCAGATCGCCAATTACCTGATAAAGCCATCGATTTAATTGATGAGGCGGCTTCTATTATTCGTATGGAAATTGATAGTAAGCCTGAAGAAATGGATCGATTAGAGCGTCGATTGATTCAATTAAAAATTGAACGTGAAGCATTGAATAAAGAAAACGATGCAGGCTCAGTGAAACGTTTAAGTGAAATTAATCATGAAATTAATCGTCTAGGGCATGAGTATGTTGAGCTTGAAGAAGTTTGGAAAAAAGAAAAGCTCATGCTGGAAGGCTCCAAGCAAGCTAAAGAACAATTGGAAGAAGCCAAGGTAGAAATGGAGCAAGCGCGTAGAGCCGGTGATTTACAGCGCATGTCTGAGTTGCAGTATGGGAAAATACCTGAACTAGAAAAACAAATAGAATCTGCCGAAGAAGCAGCTAAGGGTAGCAGCGAATTCAAATTGTTGCGCAACCGTGTCACGGATGAAGAAATCGCAGAAGTAGTTTCGAAATGGACAGGCGTGCCTGTTGCAAAAATGCTTGAGGGTGAGCGCGAAAAATTATTGCGTATGGAAGATGAGCTGCATAAACATGTAGTGGGTCAGGATGATGCTATTGTGGCAGTGTCGAATGCCGTGCGACGTTCTCGTGCGGGCTTGAGTGATCCGCGTCGACCTAACGGAAGCTTTTTATTCTTAGGCCCAACGGGTGTGGGTAAAACCGAGTTGTGCAAAGCGCTAGCTAACTTTATGTTTGATTCGCAAGACGCCATGATTCGCGTTGATATGTCTGAGTTTATGGAAAAACACAGCGTCGCTCGTTTAATTGGAGCACCTCCAGGTTATGTGGGCTATGAAGAGGGCGGATATTTAACTGAACATGTTCGCCGTAAGCCTTACAGTGTGATTTTGCTAGATGAGGTGGAGAAGGCGCATCCAGATGTGTTCAATATCTTATTGCAAGTATTGGATGATGGGCAGTTAACCGATGGTCAAGGTCGGACGGTAGATTTTAAGAATACCGTATTGGTCATGACATCAAATTTGGGAAGTGATGTGATTCAGACGTTAAGTCAATCTAATGAAGGTAAGGAACAGTCTGAAAGTGAATACGAAGATATGAAGTCTGCGGTCATGGATATCGTAGGTGGCCATTTCAGACCGGAATTTATCAATCGTATTGATGAGGTGGTGGTGTTTCATCCGCTGCAACGTAGCCAGATTCGAGGCATTGCAGATATTCAATTGGATCAATTGCGTAAACGCCTTAAAGAACGTGAGTTAACGTTGGAGTTAAGTGATGCCGCCATTGATCGATTGGTGGCGCAAGGTTATGACCCAGTTTATGGTGCAAGACCCTTACGTCGCAGTATTCAGCGATGGATAGAAAACCCTCTTGCTCAAGATATTTTGTCTGGCAAATTTGTGGGAGGCGATAACATTGTCGCAGATGTCAGTGGTGATGAATTGACATTCAGCGTCAAGCAAACGGTTCATTAATATGAGATTACGCCCACCTTTAGGTGGGCGGCTTATTCTAAATTCTTTGTTATAACACATACCAGTTTTTCGTAATTGAGCTATAAATTAGATAACTATGTCTCATTTGTGGGTTTGATTATGACCATTCGAGTACGCTTTCTTATTCTTTTAATCTCTGCAGTGGTCTTGCCTGTAGGTATTGTGGCGGTTTTGGCCACCATGGAGTTTAGAAGTAATGCCTTGGAGAGTTTCAAAGAGCAAAGTCTGAGTGAAATTCAAAAAATTGACCAAACGTTTAGTTTATATCTCAATGGTCTGGCTGAAGATGTGAAATTTTTAGCGCAAACAGAAAGATTGTCATACTTGCATGAAGGCACTGCTAATTACAAAAGCCCAAATACCCCACCAATGAATGCTTTGGGGAACTCCCCGGAAGAAGCAGAAGTTTACAAGTTGCTCGAAGATTTTGGTGAGACCCACAAGGATTTAACCTATGTCTACTTAGGCATGGATACCTCTGGTTATGTTCAATGGCCACAAGAAGATATGTCAGAATATGATCCCACTGTTCGCCCTTGGTACGCCTCTGCAAAATCAAGTATGGGAAAACCCGTGCGTACACCGGCGTATCGTGATTTTACTTCTGGGGCGCCCATCCTAGGTTATACCCATACATTTAAAACACGTTCTGGGATTGTGGGGGCTGTGGGCATAGACGTTACCTTGTCTAAATTAACCGCAATGGTGGATGCCATTAAATTCGGTGAGGAAGGCTATGTTATGTTGGTGGAGGAGACGGGTCGGGTTTTAGCAGACTCTGCTTTGCCAGATAATAATTTTAAGAAAATCGATGAAATAAATGATGACTACAAAATATTAGCCAGCGCAAAAGAATTTACAGAAGTACATCTAGCGGATAGAAAATGGTTTGCCACTGTCTATGTCTCGCCATCTAGTGGGTGGAAATTTATAGGTTTGAAGCCCGCCAGTGAAGTGTTTGCCGCTAGTAATGCTCTTGAATTAACCATATTGCTAATAAGTTTGGTGTTGGCCGCGGTATTTATTACTGTTGGTTACTGGATGACTGGAGTCATCACAAAACCTATGCAAATCATTACGGATGGTATGGATGAGGTTGCCCAGGGTGAAGGGGATTTAACTAAGCGCATGCGAATTAAATCCAACGATGAAACAGGTTTAATGGCGAAAGCGTTTAATCAATTTATAAGTATTGTGCACAAGCTAGTAAGTGAGATTCGAGATGGCGCTGTGGATGTAAAAGCTCAAGCGGATCAAGCTCATGCTCTATCAGATCGTGTTGGTACCATTGCAGATCAGCAAGTTAAAGCCATTGAACAAGTAACGACTGCTTTTAATGAAATGGTGGCTACCTCTAATGAAGTAGCAAAAAATTGTGGAGAAACCGCCAGTGCAGCAGACGAAAGTCAAAAGCATGTAGAGCAAGGTCAGCGATTTATAGAAAGCACCGCGAGATCTGTCCAAAGCCTTGTACATGTGATTGATGATTCTAATCAAGCCATGTCTGTTTTGGTAGAAGAGAGCGGAAATATCACCAGTATTTTGGATACCATTCGGGGTATTGCAGAACAAACGAATTTACTTGCATTGAATGCGGCCATTGAGGCGGCTCGCGCTGGTGAGCAAGGTCGCGGTTTTGCTGTGGTGGCCGATGAGGTGCGTACCCTTGCTGGTAAAACGGCAGAGTCCACAGAAGAAATCGATAGTTTGTTATCTAACTTAACAAGCCAAACCCAAAACGTTTCAGAAAAACTCGCCAGCAGCACGGCTCATACTGAGGAAACGGTCGAAGCCACAGAAAATACTCGTAAAGTTTTTGAATCTATTCAAGAGTCTGTATCGACGATTAGAGATATGACGACACAAATTGCCGCTGCGGCAGAAGAGCAGTACCAAGTGGGTGAGGAAATTCAGCGTAATATTATTAGCATTAACGAAGAGGCAAATAATGCCAATGAAAGTGCTGAGCAATTACGTGATAACTCAAACTCTTTAGGCGCCTTATCCAGTGAGTTATCAAATTTAGTGTCGCGATTTAAACTTTAATCGTCCTTATTTCACACTTGCCATGTGTTTATTATCGCTCCATATTGGAGTGAGCATGGCAGGTTGCCTCCTAATAATCGTTCATCAATAACAATAATTAACGAGAACGCAATGAATTCCTCTAAATATCAAGTGATCGTCGTCGGTGCTGGTATATCTGGCTTACGTTGTGCCACGCTCTTACAAAAAGCAGGGCTTAGCGTAAAAGTATTAGAAGCTAATCATCAAGTGGGCGGTCGATTACGCAATCATAAATTTAATAATGGCGATAAAGTGGATATTGGCGGGCAATGGGTGGGCCCTGGGCAAAATCGAATGTATGCATTAATTGATGAGCTGAAAGCAAAAACATATCCACTTTATAATCGAGGCAAAAATATACTGCGTCATAAAGGACGTTTGAAAACATATGTGGGGGTGATACCTAGGCTTCCTGTGTGGCATCTCATTCAAGTTGGGTGGTTGTTGTGGCGTTTTGATTCATTGGTGAAAACGATCGATTGTGCTGCGCCATATGAAAATAAACATGCTGAAAAGTGGGATGGTATGACACTTCAATCGTGGATAAATAAAAATAGCGTAAGCGAAACCGCTCGAAAAGTATTTGCTCTCGGTGTTTCGGCTGTTTTCACTGTGGAGGCAAAAGAGATTAGCTTATTGCATGCTTTGTTTTACGCAAAATCAGGTCTCAGTTTAGATAATTTGATTTCAGTTGATGGTGGCGCCCAGCAAGATAGGGTGCATGAAGGTACAGCAGGCTTATGCGAAACCATGGCGTTGGGATTGGGTGATGCGCTTGAGTTGAATGCAGTTGTTGAGCGAGTCAGTTATCAATCTAATGAAGTTGAGGTTAAGATTCGAAACCAAGAAGAAATATTGAAAAGTGATCGCATTATTTTTGCTATCGCACCCAATCAATTGCAGCGATTGCAATTTGATCCTCCCATGCCGTTAGCTAAAGATCAAATGTGGCAACATATGCCAGCGGGCAGTTGTATTAAGTGTGTTGCTCAGTATGAAGTGCCTTTTTGGCGTGAGCTTGGATTATCAGGTCAGTCTGTTTGCCTCGACGAAGATATCTTAATTAATGTGAGTTTTGATAACAGTCAGAAAGGTAAAACATCTGGCTTACTGATGGGGTTCATAGAGGGTAAGAAAGCCAGAGAATGGAGTGTTAAATCGGATGCAGATAGAAAACAGGCTGTACTCGCGAGTTTTGCGGCGTTTTTTGGTCCTCAAGCATTAAATGCCATTGATTATGTGGATCAAGATTGGTCAAAGGAGTCTTATATTCGAGGGTGTTATGCCGCTAACTTTACACCAGGAGCATGGACAGAGTTTGGGGTAAATTTAAGAACGCCTATCGGCCCAATCCATTTTGCTGGTACTGAAACTGCAAATCAGTGGTATGGCTATATGGAAGGCGGACTAGAAGCTGCGGAAAGAGCCGTAAATGAAGTGATAAAGAGTTTAGGGTTTTATTGACTCTTGATGCCAATTTTTCTTTAATGCAGCCATGAATACCTCTGAACACCAGTTTTTACCTAAAATAGCCGTGCAATTGGTGCGATCCTTGATTAATTATGGGGAGCGACAAGGTGTGCCGCGTTTGGCTATGCTACAAGTAGGTAGCTTGTCTGAAGATCAACTCAATGACAGCCGGCTTCTGATCGATGTGCATCGCTATGAAAGCCTACTGAGTTTCATTAGTCAGGCATTAAGCGATCCATTATTAGGGTTTCATCATGGTCAGCAGTTTGATGCTGGTCGTTGGGGGGTGCTTGGTTATATCGCGACCACGGCTCAAAATTTTCAAACAGCGATTCAGGCGCAATATCGCTTCCAATCTTTATCCGGCAATATGGGTGCCCCTTTGCAGTTTTGTGAAGGCGAGGTGACCACTTTGCAATGGATTCCAGCATACAACTGCAGTTATCACTTGGCTGAACAGGTAGTTACTGGTCTAGTTAGTATGGCTCGAGAGGTGACGAATCAGGTTGATTACGCACCCAATGCTGTTTATTTCACTCATAGGGCCGCAGCAGATAAGAATCGATACGAGGAATACTTTAATAGTCCTGTTTATTTCAATTCGAAGTTTAATGGATTGGAAGTGGATAATGTGCTTCTGGAGGTACCTCTTAGAAAAAGTGATGCCGAAACCCACAAGGTATTGGTGGAACACGCTAAATCTATGCTGGAAGAACAGACCTATACATCACCGCTTGAAGTGATAAAGGATTACGTGGTGAAAACCCTGCCAAGTCATGTGCCTGACATCGAAGAAATTGCTCAATATTTAAATTTGAGTGTTCGCAGCACGCAGCGGAAGTTGCAGGAATATGGCACCAGTTATAGCCAAGTATTAGATGCGATTCGAAAAGAATTGGCGTTAACGTATCTTCGACAAACACAGAACAGCATGTTGTATGTGAGTGAGCGTTTGGGGTTTTCTGAACAAAGCGCATTTCAGCGAGCATTTAAGCGCTGGACTGGCTCTACGCCTAAACGCTACCGAAGCGCTACACTGAATGAGTAGGGCGTAAATTAGAATTTTTGACATTTCATGCCAAGAAGATGACCCTTATGGTCAGTATTCTGCGGCTTAAATCCTTTAAAGTGGCCCTACATTTCTCTACTGGGGGTATGTGGTGTCTGAAATCTATTACGATGCATCACAACAATGGGTGCTCAATCTTACCCTAGCCTTGATGGTTTTAGGTTTGGCCTTGGATATTCGTCCCAAGGATTTTCTACGTGTGGTGGAAACCCCGAAAGCGCCGATGATAGGCTTATTTGCGCAATTCCTGCTGTTACCTGCCTTTACCTGTTTATTAACATTATTAGTTGATCTACCTGCTGGTGTTGAACTAGGTATGATTCTAGTGGCGGCCTGTCCAGGTGGTGCTTTATCTAATTTCATTACGCATTTATCTGGCGGTAATACCGCGTTATCTATTTCGATTACGGCAATTTCCAGTACAGTGGCAGTGGTGATGTTGCCAATTAATTTTGTCTTTTGGGCTGGGTTAAATCCGGTTGCCAATGCACTTCTACTTGAAGTGAATGTAAATGGGATGGATATTCTACAATCCTTGCTCATCGTCTTGGCAGCACCTTTATTGTTAGGATTTGCAATTCAACATTACTTTCCAAAGCTCGCCGTTAAATTACACCAAATATTAAAATACATAAGCCTAGTCGCTTTGGTCGCATTCATTTTTATTGCCGTATATCGCAACCAAGATCATTTCTTGGCGCATTTTAATATGTTGTTTTTGGTGGTGCTGGCCCACAACGGATTAGCTTTGGCTACCGGTTACTTTTCTGCAAGCGCAGCAAAATTAAATACGGCGGATAAAAAAGCGGTCACGTTAGAGGTGGGAATGCAAAATTCGTCTTTGGCTATCGCTATTGTGTTTACCCAATTTAATGCTGAATACGGTATGGCATTGATCAGTGCGTTTTGGGGGACTTGGCATATTGTTTCGGGTGGGACGTTCGCTATGGTTGCACGTTTTCATATGAATAAAAATAAAAATGGTGAAGCATTATGAAAATTCTAATTACAGGTGCAGCTGGTGATATTGGCTCTCGTCTTGTTGATGTATTTAAACAAGATAGTGAAGTGGAATTATTTACCACAGCGTTAGGAGAGATTGATGGGATGGATGCTGGTCACCATCTTTCTAGTGATATTCGTGATGCAAAGTTGTTGGATTGGGTGAAGAAAATTGAACCGAATGTGATTATACATTTGGCTTCAATTATTCAGTTGCCTGAATCTATGAGTCGAGAAGAAGCGTTTGAGGTAGATGTCACCGCAACAGAGTCTTTATTGAAAACGGCTGCTGAATCTGGTGTGAATAAATTCATTGTCACATCCAGTGGGGCAGCGTATGGATATTGGAAAGATAATGCCGACTGGTTAACGGAAGATATGCCTTTGCGTGGTAATGAAGATTATTTTTACTCGTCGCATAAGCGACAAGTGGAAGAATTGCTGAGCAAGTACCGTCAGCTTTATCCATTTATGCAACAAGTAGTATTGCGTCCAGGGACCGTGCTTGGGCCAAATTTTGAAAATCCAATTACCAATATATTCAGTAAAAACATCATCACAGGTATTGCGGGTTCAGCATCTCCATTTGTGATCATCTGGGTGGATGACTTGGTGGAATATTTAATCGAATCGGCCAAAACAGATGTGGAAGGGGTATTTAATGTAGCAGGGGATGGTACGTTAACATTAAAGCAAATAGCCGGTTACTTGAATAAGCCCTACATAGGGATTCCATCTTGGTTTTTACGAGGGGTTTTAAGTGTGTTGAAACCATTGGGAGTGTCACAGTATGGCCCTGAGCAGGTTAAATTTATTGAGTTTCGCCCAGTGTTAAGTAACACAAAAATTAAGCAAGCATTTAAACATCAGCCACAAAAAAGCACCGAGCAAGCATTTTTTGCATTTCTTGAGAAAAGTAATAAGGAGTATGTAAAAGCATGAATATTTATGGGTTTTTCGTATTGGTAATGACGCTGGTTTTTGCTCCTTTTTCTTTTGCTGGACTGGTTCAAGTGATGGATGAGTCCGGTAATCCTTTATCTACGGTTATGGTGAGTCAAACGCCGGTAAATGGTTTTACATTGGATCGCAGTGATAGCGGTTATCCACCTGTAGGTGTGTTGAATCGCTCGAATGCAACGATGTCGCAATTCACTGATGCAAAAGGTGAGGTCAACTTTTCTAATAGCACAAACGAATTGGTTCGTTATCGAATTCGAAAACCGGGCTTTAAAGACGTCACTAAAGAAATGCCAGCAGATCAAACCTGGAAAGTTTCTATGGTTCAAGAAATGGATCCGGTATTGCTGGCAGCTTCACGTCCCGCTAATACTTGGCTTGCCGCGTTAGATTTAGAAGAGGGTTTGAAAAAGCATTACATTATGCAGTGTGGCTTCTGTCATCAACAGGGATCGATGTATTTACGTCGTGATCGAAGTATTCAAGAGTGGGATGACACCATTTATCGTATGGTGAATTATGGTGCGCGCTTAGCGGATGATGCACAGGATGTATTGCCTGAGTTGTTGCATGAAAAATACGGCCAGTTAAATGCGGACCCAAATAAAATTCCAGAGGGTACTAAGTGGAATGACTACTTGGCTCAAGCCAAAATTAAGGAGCTACCAATTGGAGATAGTTTTTCTCAGATGCATGATTTGCTGTATCACTCAAATGGTTTAGTTTATGTGGGTGATAATTTACAAGATCGAATGTATGAAATTAATCCTGATACCGGAGAATATCGCGTGTATAAGCTACCCAGGGAAGAGGGGGATCAACTGGGTGGCTTATTAGGGGCGCGCTTAAAAGAGTTTCCTAAACATGAAACCTTTGCAGGTATTCATTCGTTCGCGGAAAGCCCCGTGGATGGTCATATCTTTATTACGGCCTCTTATCAGCAACGTATTATCGAATTTAATCCTGAAACGAAAGAATGGAAAAACCATTTAATGGATGCCGGCTATTATCCGCATACATTACGCGTGGATCAAAAAAACAATGTTTGGTTTACATTGGCGTTATCCAATCAGGTGGGTAAGTTCGATCGTAATGCTCAAACATTCACATTGGTTGATTTGCCAAGTCGATCTTTTAAAGAGTCAGTTACCGTCCATTTAATGGGCGTTTTATTGAAGTTAATGAGTTGGGGGTTGCCCGTTGCAAACTGGGCTGCAGTGGATCGTGATTCTACTGGTGTGCCATTGCCATATGGTTTGGATGTTGCGCCAGATGGTGGTGTATGGTTTGCCCGATTACATGCGGATAGTATCGGGCGTATAGATCCTGAGACCCATGAAATTAAAATGTATAAAACACCATTCCATGGACCGCGCCGTTTGCGAGTGGATGCCGAAGGCGGTATATGGGTGGCGGCGTTTCCTGAATCACAAATCGTACGCTTTGATCAAAATAAAGAGGCTTTTGAATATTTTGACATTCCAGTTAAGCCTTTGGGCAGTGAAACGCCATATTCTTTAAATGTTGATAAGACTCGCCATATTGTATGGGTCAATGGAAATACTAGTGATGCACTATATGCCTATTACTATAAAGAAAATCGTTGGCAGCATTATCCTATGCCAAAACGTGTAACCTTCACACGTGATGTGGAAATTTCGCCTGATGGTCATGTGTATACGACCAATTCGAGCTTTCCGAGTTGGCATATCGAAGATGCTCAGCCCACCTTGATTGTTTTAGATCCTGTCCTTCCTTAATTTGATAAGGGGAGCAGGTGTTCGTCACCTGCTTCATTTTCATGAAAATAATTGTTTTTTATCTATCTTGTTTTCTCGCTTTTGTTGCGGGTCATATGGTGAATTACACCGCAATCTTGTATAGCTTGGCTGAGTTTAATTCATCGCTATTGGCTGGACTTGCGTATGGGTTTTGCTTTGGTCCTCCCATTATCTTTGGCTGGATTGCAGGTGCTTATATTGATCGCTATAGCCCCAAGCGTGTGCTGCTGGTTGCCCAGAACTTTTTTATTTTTGGTGCGTTTGGAATGTTAGGAGCCATGTTTGTTCAGTCCGAACCAAAAATTTGGTTGTTTTTGTTTTCCAGTTTTTTAATTGGTATAGGTTGGGCGTTTGTGGCGCCTTCACGATTGGCGTCATTAGGGCAGTATGTAGGTGCGGATAAGATTGCTCAAGCAACCATCATTTTTAATTTGCTTGTAATGTTGGGATTTGGTTTGGCACCTATCATCATTACTCAGGTCCAGTTGTCTTTCGGTTGGGAAGGAGTGGTTGAATTAAGCATTATCATGTTTGTCGTATCGAGTGCTCTACTAATTAAGGCGCCGAACAAGCATAAACGCTTGAGTCATGAACGATTAAAGCAGGAATGGTTAGATTGTTTTGAGCAGATGAAAAAGTTTCCAATTATTGCTCAATTATTATTTGCCGCCATTATTGGTTATCTCATGATGGGTCCAATGCAAGTTGTACTTCCGCAAGTGGCAGAAGCTCAGCTCGGGCTGAATGCGCAGGAGAAAGGGCAGTATTTGGGTCTGATTGCGCTGTCTTTGATTTTAGGTGGTGTGTTTGCAATGAAGTTTAAGCATTACCTACCCATTGGACGCGCGATTGTAGTGATGCTGTTTTTGTGTGGATTGTCTATTGCACTCATTGGTTTTGTGTCGAGTGTTTGGTTGAGTTGTCTGGTATTGATTGTTGGTACTACTTTGGCGGGCATTATTGTCAGTTTTATTGTGGCAGGTCTGCAGCAATTTACTCCGGTTGCCATTCGAGGCCGAGTCATGAGTATTTATACAATCATCTCGCAAGTGATTTCTGCTATGGCTGGTGTGATAGCGGGTGCCTTAGCGCAGGGATTTTCCGTGCCGGTAAGTTTATATGTGATTGCAACACTTTTTGTTTTGATGACTTGGATGCTGGCCTTTAAAGGCCAGCATCTCTTGAAATTTAAGCGTTTTAGTTGAGTTTGAATTGTGAAACCATACTGGTGAGCTTTCCGGATGACTGACTTAGATTATGGCAACGTTCACTAATTGTTTTGGTTTCCATGGTGTTGTCATCGGACATGGTTTTAATATTGAGAATGTGATTGTTCAGTTCATTCACCACCGAACTTTGCTCTTCTGTCGCAGTGGCAACTTGCATGCTTAAGTCGGTAATTGCATTAATGGCTTGCGTGATTTTTTCAAGTGACTTACCCGCTGTGTCTGCGCTTTCCACTGAGTCGTGAGCGGTTTCTACACCGCTGTTCATGGCGCTAACGGCATCTTGCGCGCCGTTCTGTAGTTTGACAATCATTGCGTTGATTTCTTCAGTGGATTCGTGGGTGCGTTGGGCTAATGTGCGCACTTCGTCGGCCACTACTGCAAACCCTCTGCCTTGTTCGCCTGCGCGGGCAGCTTCGATTGCTGCGTTTAATGCAAGTAAGTTAGTTTGTTCTGATATGCCTTTTATAACGGCGAGAACCGTACTGATTTCTCCTACGTCAGTGGCTAGAGTGGCGATCACTTTGGATGCGTTTTGCATTTTATCGAATAAGCTTTTAATGCCGTTAACGGTGTTGTTTACAACTACTTGGCCTTCCTTGCTTTCATTACTGGCTTGTTTGGCGGCATCGGCTGTGTCATTGGCATTTTGTGCGATCTCTTGGACCGTTGCGCCCATTTCATTGATGGCTGCTGCTACCATATCAACACTCATTTGTTGGTTTTCGGTGTTTTTTTCCGTTTTGCTGGCAGCCTCGTTGAGCTGCGATGCCGTACTGTTAACTTCTAATGCGGTATTACTTACGGCTTGAATTAAAACCTTGAGTTGATGCACAAAGTGATTAAAGGATTTGGCGAGTTGGCCCACTTCATCTTGTGTGTCTACTGGCATTTCTCGGGTTAAATCTGCATCGCCAGATGCGATTTGGTTGAGCATGGTGGAGGCACGATGAACAGGTTTAGCAACACCCATAGCAACCCATAAGCCTGCAGCCACTAAAATGACTGCTACTAATAAATTTAAAAGAATCAAATTGAAGCTAGAGGCGTTAATTGGACCATGAATTTCTTCTGTTGGAATGTCTGTGATTACATACCAATTTAAACTGGGTAAGTATTTTGCAGCAAGGATGCTGTCTCTTTTGTTGTGGGTCTCTAGTATGGTTGATTTATCTTTGTTTAATAATTGTTTGCCTGTGCTCTCACCAAAGAATTGATCGATATGAGTACCGGATTTAACGTCCTTGTCAGGATGTATTTGGATCTCGCCTTTGGGGTTGGTGACAAATACCAATCCATTTTTACCTATTTTGTAACTCTTAATTAGTTGGGTAACCTGATTAATACTCATGCCAATACCGGCAATGGATTGACCATTTTGAGTGCGGTAATTAATAAAGAGGGCGAGGGTGTTGAGTTCGGAATCTAAATCGATATCAAGAGAGTAGGTTTTGCCACTCTTTATGAAATTAAAAAACCAATCGTCATTACCGGGTTTCACTTTGCGAGAAATGCCTTGTCCTGTGTAATAATTTTGAGTGCCACCAGAGACAATAAATGAGGTAATCGCATTATTGTCCTCTTGCATGCCTTTTAGGTATTTAATGACAGCATCGAGATTGTCATTGGGCTCACCATCCGCTAGCCATTGGTTGGTGAAGTAATTTTGTGCCATGGCTTTGGATATGCTCATGGGGATGCTGATTTCCTTCTCTATGGCATTGGCGACAGAGTCTAGTGAGGCTGGAATTTCTTGCACCTCAATGCGACCCATGACCATGTTGCGCATGGCATTGTTACTAATCAGCGTGGAAGCAATTAAGCTGATAAGAAGAGCAACTCCAATCACGAGGGAGAGCTTGAAGCGTATAGGGAGGGCATTCCACATGGTTCTATCCTGTAATGGTCATTCCATAGTATTAAGAATAGAAGCAATATGGTTTTTTGCAGGACACTTACTGCAAGAAAATAACTGGCAGTAAGTGTCTAGTTTGCAGTACTAAGCGGCGATGACTTCGCTATTAAGGTGCTGGTTGCAGGCCGTAATAATGGCCATGAAGCTCGCTTTTAAACTGTCGTTATCTTGAGCGCAGGCTTTAAAGGGGTGACCTGCCACACTTAACTCTACGCAGGCTAAAGCACTGGCTTGTGTGTGCTCGCCCAGAGAAGATTGGTTGTATTGGATAATATCCAGGCTTACCCCCAAGTGCTTCGATAACCCTTGGCAAAATGCTTCAAGCGCACCATCGCTGTGGCTTTCAATCGAAAATGTTTCGTGTTGATTTTGCAATTGAATGTGCATGGTTTTGCCTGCATCGCTGCTCTTGGCTTGAATGTCATAATCAATAACCGCTAACGGCGCTTGATGGCTGCTATAAGCTGCGTGAAATATGTCAAAAATTTCTTGCGATGACATTTCACCTTTACCTTCGCTGGCTGCTTGGACTTTTTGGCTAACATCAATTTGCATCCATCTTGGAAGTTGAATGCCAAATTCGTGTTCAAGTATGTAGGCAACACCACCTTTACCACTTTGGCTATTTACACGAATCACGGATTGGTAATTGCGACCCAAATCTTTTGGGTCGATGGGCAAGTAAGCCACATCCCATGGTACATCGTCTTTTTGCACGGCAAGACACTTTTTAATGGCGTCCTGATGCGAGCCGCTGAAGGCGGTGTAAACCAAATCGCCTACCCAAGGGTGGCGAGCATGGGTTGGAATATTGGTGCATTCTTCAACCGTGCGTGTAATGCGCGTGGCGTCCGAAAGATCAACTTTAGGGTCAATACCTTGGCTGTAAAGATTCATGGCCATGGTAATTAAATCCATGTTGCCAGTACGCTCACCATTGCCCATTAATGTGCCCTCGATACGATCAGCACCGGCTAGCAAAGACAATTCGGCTGCCGCTACAGCACAGCCACGATCATTATGGGTGTGGATGCTGATGATCAAGCTTTCGCGGTTGGTGACGTTCTCGCAGAAGGTCTCAACTTGGTCAGCAAACACATTAGGCCCTGCACACTCTACTGTGGCAGGAAGATTGATGATGGCTTTGTTTTCTGGCGTGGGCTGCCAAACGTTAATTACCGCATTACACACATCAATAGCAAAATCGGTTTCTGTGCTGGAAAAACTTTCTGGACTGTATTGGAAAGTCCATTGGGTTTCAGGATATTTAACGGCTTCGCTGGCTACTTTTTGTGCACCCTTTACCGCAATATCAATGATGCCTTGTTTGTCCAAGTTGAATACTTTGTTTCTTTGTACTGGTGATGTGGAGTTGTAAACATGCACGATGGCGCGTTTCGCTCCCTTCAAGGATTCGTAGGTGCGCTCAATCAATTCATCTCGCGCTTGTACCAAAACTTGAATGGTCACATCTTCTGGGATTTGGTTTTCTTCAATTAACCAGCGTACAAAATCGAAGTCAGTTTGCGATGCGCTTGGGAAGCCAACTTCGATATCTTTAAAGCCTAAATCCACCAATAACTTCCACATCTTTTGCTTTTGCGACACATTCATTGGCTCGATAAGCGCTTGGTTGCCATCACGCAGGTCTACCGCACACCAGATTGGTGCTGATTGAATGGTATTTGCTGGCCATTGGCGATTTGCTTTTGGGATGGCAGCAAAAGGGCGGTATTTCGTGTGATCAAACATGATGGCTCTCTTTTGATAATGAATGTGTCGAAACTTGGAACATGGATCACTTGTGGTGATTCGTCATCGCATTTCAGCTTTTGGCTGTTTTGCGTCTATTGCACTTATGGTGCGCCAGCCGTTTCCAAGTGCTGATAAGTATATGCGTATTCGACGGGTGAAAGATTGCAAATGTACCAATATATTAGGGTTTTTGTTTAATTAAATTGCTTATAATTATAAAATAATGGTGATAAATTGCGCTTAAATTCGATTAATTAAAATCTATAGGTTGATTGATGCAGATTGATAGAACGGATCGCCGCATTTTGCAGGAAATGCAAAAGAATGGGTCCATCAGTAATTTGGAGTTGGCAGAGAAGGTTGGGTTGTCTGCCAGTCCTTGTTCAAGGCGGGTGAAGGCCTTACAGGATGCGGGATTCATCATAAAAACCGTCACCTTGTTGGACGCTAAGCGTTTAGGCTTGGATCTCTTGGCGATGATCTCCATTAGCATGGATCGGCATACGCCTGAGCGATTTGAAAAATTTGAATCCACGGTTGCGGCAATGGATGAGGTGCTTGAGTGTTATTTGATCACAGGGCAGAGCGCGGACTATGTATTAAAGGTAGTGGTGGCCGATATGGAGGCGTACCAGCATTTCTTATTGGGTAAGTTGACGCGTATAGAGGGGGTTACGGGTGTGCATTCCAGTTTTGTGATGCGCAAGGTGATTGAGCGCAGTACGCTGCCTATATGATGAATATGTGTTCAAACAATTGTTTCAAACTGTTTACTTTTGTAATAAAGTACCGCCGGGTCTCAGTCTTAGGTACTGATTCTGTATAAAAAATAATAATTTTAATAAATGGGGTGGCGGGTGTTTGCCAACTTTGCAGCTAAGCGACATTTTAATGGGCCTTTACGTGCGGTAAGCCCAGTCGCGGATAATTATGCGGAAGTTGATTGGAAATTAGCCAGTAAACAAGCCAAGCGTTCTGCGCAACATAGAACCGCTGCCAGCCCTAATAGTCTAAAACTTATCCACTATATTGATGCCAGCCTGAAAGGCCAGGCTGCACCAGAAGCGCTAACCCTCCGCGAATCTTCTGAATTGTTTATGGTTGAGGCCATAAGCTTGCTATTACCACTTATCTATATTCTCGGTGTTTTGTTTGCATTCAGTACCGGCGTTTACTTTTTTAGTGAACCAATGGTTGAGAGTATTCTGGCTGAAGATTATTTAACCGCGACCCATTGGGCGTGTCCTGCGGTTATATGCCTCGGTTTGATGTACATATTATTACGTCCAATTTTCGGTGGTTTTCGTTCTTATCATGGACGCGTGTTGCAGCGACATGAGGCGCCTGCCTTGTTTGAGCTTGTACAGCAAATGAGTCGTCATCTGAATGTACGTCCACCAAAGCGAATTGAAATAAATAACGAAACTGCCATGCGCGTGGATGCTTATTCTGGCATTAACAGCATCTATCGAGATGAATATAAGCTCATAATTGGCGCACCACTTATTATGTCCATGAGTCTGAATGAACTGTCAGCCATGATTGCTCATGAGTTATCTCACTTTCGCTGTAAACATAAGAAGGTTGCTTTTTACTTGATGCACCATGTAAGTGAATGGTTGTACTTTCGTGCTTCGGGGCAAGATAAGCGCCATCAAAACTTATTAAAACGTATGCAAAAAGAAAATATTTCTTTTTATGAGTACGGGGAATTGTGGACTTGGCAACGCATTCATTTGTTGCAGCAATGGACGTTTGCCAGTTTGTATCATATACACCGCCGGTTAACCGCTTGGAAATGTCGCCAAATAGAATTTGAAACCGATGCGATGGCCATTAAGGTGGCTGGCACGCAAGCTTTTCAAGCGATGTTTATGGCTATACGGCGCAGTCAATTTGCCCAAAAAGCGGTGAGTTTACAAAATGATTGGGCATGGAAAGATGGTTATTTATTGGATGATTACGCATTAGCTGTGTCATTAGAAGCAAGAAAAATCTCCCAAGCCAATGTACAGCAAATTCAACAAGGTTTTAGTAAGACTATTAGTTACTTCTGTCCTAATGACCTTGAGCGTATGCAAGCGGCTAAAGCGTTACCTGTACAAAAGGGTTTGCTAAAAGCAGCTGTTGAGGCTCGCTATTTATTAGAACAGCCGTCCTTGTTGTCTAAGCAGTTAACCTTGCTGGATTATCATGCTAACTCCATCAAAATGGCCCATAAGTTTTGTGTGTCCTCAGAAAAAATTCGTGCACTTAAGCAAAAGAAAGATGCGGGTTTGACGCAAGCAAAACGCTATTTTGATAATCGTGGCGAGCATCGTATTTTAAAATTTGAGCCAACGCATGAGCGTGATGTTTCGCAGTTTGATATTCAGCAAAGTATTGACCATATTCGAGCGTATCGCGTGGAGGATCGTAAGCATCAATCCACTGCCATGAATTTATTTAAGCGAATAGAAAAGACTTATATTGTAGAGCGTTTACGTGCCTCGAAATTACCGGTGCATAAATACATGCCAGAAGATGTGATTGGTAAAAAAGAGGCGGATGCATATCTGACCTATATGCAAGAGCAGTATGGTGCGGTTGTTAAGCAAATGGAGCAAATGGATCAGGTCTTTTATCAAAGAGCTCATGAGTGTTTAAATTTATTAGCCCATGATGCACGTTCTTCTGTGATTCAATCTTTCCATAACCTTGAGTTGTACTGTCAGGTTCGACATTTAATCTCGCGTTTAGTATTGGAAAGTAAGCCACTTAAATTGATTGCCAGTGGCTTACATAATGGTGCTTCAACCCGCATTCTTCAGGCTGGAGCCAATGAAAAACAGGTGTGTTGGGAAACCATAAGACAGTTAAGAGAGCAGTTGACGTCTAGGCCCATTAGAGTGATGGTGCATGGTAAGCCAGTTCATATCCTGAAATATCTAGATTATAAATTAGGTGCTTACCCTGAGCGATCGTCACAGGTTTCTATCATGATGATGACGGAATATGTAGAGCAGTTGCTGCAACTTTTAGATTTTCAATACAACAAATGGCAAGGGCAATTAGCCCTTGTATGCAGTCAATTTGAGCACAAGAATGGTATTGCTCAGGTAAATTTGTTGAATCGTTATTAGTCC
>JABXIK010000043.1 GCA_013373125.1 Gammaproteobacteria bacterium
ATCAAGGCTTGGGCAAGATCGTTGCTACGTTGTAAATTTTGCTCGGCTAGGGTGCGAATGGTGATGTCTTTGACATGACCCACAAAGCCCAAGAAAACGTCATCAATAAATATAGGGTTCGTATCGATACGCAGATAACGCATAGTGTTATCGGCCGTTTTAATGGCTATTTCACTATGTAGGCTGTCTTGTTCTTTTATGGCTTGCTGCCACTGTTTTAAAAACTGGCTGCGATAATCAATGTGAATAGCAGATAGCCAACCATCCCCTAAGGCTTGTGTGTCGTTAAGTTCGAATAGGGATTGCCAGTGTTCGTTGGTAAAGGTGATTTGACCGTTTTTATCTCCATGGAAAATGCCGGCAGGGGCGTACTCTACAAGCTGTTGATAGGGGACTTGCGAAGTAGACGTTTGGGATTCATGGGAGGATTTAGCAGTCATTCATTAAGCTTAGTCAAAATTCGTGTTTGCGGGGGCGTTTGAGACAGTCTTTTTGGGCAAGGTGTGATGAATTTAGTCGAATTCAGCCATGAGCTGCACTATGCTTAGTGCATTATGGATAAGTAATGAATTTATGATGTTTTTAGCAAGGACCCGCCTCTGGTTGAGCAGTATTCAGCACGGTTTTGTGGCGGTGTTACCGATCATCTTTCTTGGGGCGCTGGCCCTGACGTTCAGTCAAATCACCAGCTATGTTCCTTCCCTTAAAGATCACATAGTTTTCCAAATCAGTCAGTGGATTATGAATGCCACCTATGGCGCATTGGCGGTCTCTTTGTGTGCCAGCATCAGTTATCAATTAATTAAGACGTATCGTTCACAGTATGACCTTGTGGTGGATGTTCACATTGTCTCGTTAATGGCGGCAGTGACCTTGGTGGCCGTGACCTTTTTACAAGGGTATGAGCAAGGGCAGTTTGATCTAGGATTTGATCAAATGATTCAAGCCATGTGCGTGGCGATCTTGTTCACTGAGCTGTTTGTGATTTGGATGCGCTTTGCACCGTTGCAGTTATCCTACTTGGATCATGAAATTCATGGGCAGTTGTCCATGACTTTACGCATGATTATTCCAGGTTTGATTACGCCATTAAGTGTGATTGCGTTGTATTACTTTGTACTGATGGATGTGGATTGGTTATCGCGCCTGACCTTGTGGATCATAGGTGATGTGGACCCAGCTCAAGGCACGACGCTTTGGCAAAACATCCGTATTGTGGTGATCAATCAGTTATTTTGGTTTGTGGGGATTCATGGCAGTACGGTGATATCGTCAGTTGCCTCTGAATTGCACATGTTTAATCAAGGGCAAAATTTCTCCGGTGAGATCATTAATCACTTTGCTTATATTGGCGGCTCAGGCTGTACCTTGGGTTTGGTCATGGTGTTGTTTTTTTCACGTCGTCAAAGTAATCGCCACTTTGCACGCTATGCCATGCTTCCCAGTTTATTTAACATTAATGAATTGGTGATTTTTGGCTTGCCTATTATTTTTAATCGCTATTTGTTTCTTCCGTTTTTGCTCATGCCGTTACTCGGTTTGGTATTAACGTACTTTGTCACTTCCCTTGGCTGGGTTACGTTTGTCAATGCCGATGTTAATTGGAGTATGCCGTTACTATTGAGCGGTTATTTATTGGCGGATCATTGGGGGGGCGCTGTATTGCAATTGCTGATTTGTGTGTTGAGCGCCTGCGTTTACTGGCCATTTTTAAAGCGTCATGAAGCTAGCCAAAATCGTAAGCAAAAACAAAAAATCTCCCACTTAATTAATGAAATATCCCATGTGGATTTCGATGTTAAACACGCGTATTTACAACCCAATGATGTAGGTGTGTTTTGTCGTCGAATTAACTTAGATTTAGATGAGTTAGATAATTTTGAGTTGTATTACCAGCCTAAACTGGATCACCAAGGTAATGTACAAGGGGCTGAAGCCTTAATTCGTTGGCATCATCCAGTGTTTGGTGGTTTGCCGCCGTCGGTATTTATCCCTATTGCCGAGGTGAGCGGCAAGATTCATCGGATTGGACTATGGGTGGTGGAACGTTGTTTTCGTGACATGAACATCATGCAACGTAATCACGGCTTTAAGCCCATTCCTATTGCAATAAATGTCTCACCTATCCAGTTTACGCATCCGCAATTTGTGAGTGAGTTGAAGCGTTTAATTAAACAATATGATGTGAATCCCAGAATGTTGGAACTGGAAATCACGGAAGGGCAAAAATTAAAATTAACCGATCAACTGGTAGAAGAGCTTAGGCAGTTATCCGTGATGGGCATTTCTATTGCGGTGGATGATTTCGGTATGGGCCATACCTCGCTGCATTACTTAAAATCTTTTCCTGTGCACACCATTAAAATCGATGGGGAAATTATCCAAGACGTGGTGCGCAGCGGTTTGATTCAAGAGATCGTACAAAGCATGGGACAGCTTGCTCACGGAATGAATGCCAAATTAGTGGCAGAGTGGGTAGAGGAAGAGGACCAATTAATGATGCTGCATAAGCTAGGATGTGATCTGTATCAGGGGAAACACTTCAGTATGCCACTGCCATTACCAGAACTCATGGCATACTGCGTGTCCCATCAAAAGCTGGCTTAAGGCACTAGGATGACTTTGCCAGCGACTTTACGTTGTAATACATCGTTAAGCGCAGCGTGTACTTCATCAATTGGGTACGCCTTGTGAATGTGTGGCTTTAGATAACCTTTTTGATACCAGGTGAACAACTCCACTTGGTTGGCCATGTAATCCTGTGGTTGTTTTTGTACGAACGAACCCCAGAACACTCCTAAAATACTAAAGCCTTTTACTAAGGCAAGGTTCACACTGAATTCCGGAATGCGACCAGAAGCAAAGCCCACCACAAGGTAGCGTCCATTCCATGCCATGCGACGAATGCTGGCATCAAACGTATCACCACCTATTGGGTCAAACACCACGTCAAAGCCTTTATGGCCCGCTTGTTTTTTCAGCGCATCTGCAAGATTGGCGTCATTTAAGATAAGGTTATCGGCACCGTGCTCTTTGGCGATATCTAGTTTCTCTTGAGTGGAAGCTACTGCTGTGACCGTGGCTCCCATGGCTTTGGCTATTTCTATAGCTGCGATACCTGTACTACCCGCGCCACCTAGCACCAATACGTGTTCACCTGCTTGCAAGTTAGCGCGTTGCTTTAAGGCATGATGAGACGTGCCGTAGGCACACATGAGCGCCGTGGCATCATCGGCTGATAAGCCTTTAGGTAAGGGCTGCACTATGGATTGGTGCAACACCACTTCTTCGGCATAACCCCCGATGGGCATGATGGCAGCAACGGCATCGCCGGCTTTGAATTTATCCACATCTTCACCGACTGCATCCACGATACCGGCCACTTCGATTCCTGGGGTGAAGGGTGTGGGTGGTTTCATTTGATACAAGCCTTGCACCAATAAACCATCTGGGAAGTTTACTCCAATGGCTTGAGCACGAATACGCACCTGACCTTTTTTAACGTCAGGGCTTGGAGCATCAATGACTTTTAGATTTTCAATGGGCGCAAACGCTTCGCAAATAACTTGTTTCATACATCACCTATGATTTTTACCAAATAGTAGGTGCTAGCAGCTGATAAATGAAGTGAATAGGGTTTATGGAAGACTATTAATAAAACTGATAGATCAAGGGATAAGTGATAGGTCCACTTCTGGCAAATGCTCGAAACCCGGTTTGGCAAAATAGTATCCTTGGATGAGCTGTACTCCCATTTTTTGTAGGGCGGCTAGTTCCTCTTGGCATTCGATGCCTTCGGCTAGGGTTTGAATATTAAGCGCGTCACACAAGTTCACGCTGTGTTGAATAATGGCCTGGCGCACGGGATCTTGGTGGATGTTACGAATCAGATCCATATCAAATTTAATGATGTCGGTTTGAAAGTCAGCCAATAAATTTAACCCTGAGTAACCCGAGCCGAAGTCGTCGGTGGCGGTTTTAAAGCCCACACTTTGATAGTGGGTGACGATGTTTTTGACATGACTACTGTCTTGAATTTTTTCCCCTTCTGTAAATTCAAACAAAATATTCTCAATGGGGAAGCGATAAGTCTTAGCGGCTTCTAATGTGGTTCGTATACACAGCTCGGGGCGATAAACCGCGTTGGGCAAGAAGTTAATACTGAGGATGGATTGCAGATTAAGCTCAGAAGCTAGGGCAATGGCTTTCACTCGGCATTTTTGGTCAAAGCGGTAGCGATTAGACTCATTGACCTGAGCCAAGACAGACGCGGCGGATTCATTATTAACGCCCCGTACCAAGGCTTCGTAACCAAACACCTTGCCATTGCGGATATCCACAATGGGCTGAAACGCCATGGAAAAGTCGAAATCGAGCACAGACGCTTCAAGGCATTGCTTACAGCTGAACTCTTGAAAATCGCTGGGTTGAGTCATTATGGAGCCTAAATTTAAACAACTCTTTTAAATCTAGTTGTGCATCCAACAATGCGCAATTTTATGGCTCAGCTGTACTTGTGGATCACGTCTAAGGCACTTGGGGCAATAGACAATACCAGTAGAATTGCCATGATGCGGTTAAACCACACCAGATGGTGCTGGCTTTGTAAAAATCGTTTGATGTTCTTACCAAACAATAGCCAAGCGCCAACACACGGTAATGCCATCAAAAGATAGGCCGATGCAATGGCGAGAATATCGTAAATGAAGTGCTCGCCTAATGTCGTGTAAGTGGCCACGGCACCAGTAGCCATGATCCAAGCTTTAGGATTCACCCATTGAAATAACGCGGCCTTAAAAAAGCTAAAGGGCTTAGCCTGTTGCTCACTTTTGGAGAGGCTTGCGCTATGGGCAATCTGCCAAGACAAGTACAACAAATATATGATCCCGCCTATTTGTATCACATCGTGCAACATGGGCAGTTGTTGGAAAATGCTACCTAAGCCTAACCCGATGAACAGCACCATTAACGGAAAGCCGAGTGAAATGCCCAATAAATGAGGGATGCTTGCGCGCACGCCAAAGTTCACCCCAGAGGTCATGATCATGACATTGTTAGGCCCAGGGGTGATGGTGGTTGAAAAGGCAAATAGTAATATGGCGAGAAAGGTATCCACAGGTGCACCGATGTATGAGTGGGCACGTATAATAGAGCATCAAAAAGAGAGCGCCTACAGGGATTTTAGCAACATACTGTTGAGCCGCCCATTCTGGTTGAGTGCCAGTGAATGAGCGGCTCGAATTGACAAGGCTAGCTCAAGCTCGGCAGGTTTAAGGCGATCATAATCCACATTGCCACCACAATGAGCAAAGAGACACCAAAAATTAAAAAGCGATGTAATGGGTGGTTATAGGTAATGTGAATATATGAATGAATAAAGCGCACGACGACAAACGCCCATGCTAAAGCAATTAACTCAGGTGTTTCTATTTTCAGTGCCAGCATGACACAACCTGCAATATAAAATAGAACGGGAATTTCAAACAAGTTTAAGTAGTTGCGATTCAATTTCTTTAAATGGATCGGCTCTTCATAGCCAGACATAAGACGATATTGCTTCGGGTTCACTTCACCATTTTTTATGCTGATTAAGCGTGAAAGACCTAAAACAAGGCAAATAATACAGGTAAATAGGACTAGGATTAGCATAGGATAGAAAACAGACATAAACGCTCCAGTTAAAAAATGATCATCATATTATGAATACATCAGCGCGTTTTGTTTGTTAATACTCGCTATTCATAGTGGGCTATTGAAAGGGTTATTGGCAGACGAATCAATCCCTAATTGGCAACACACTGTCTATCCATCGTCACTATTCGTTGGAGAGCTTAGGAGAGTTCGCCGCTTCTTGATGATTTGTGCTGGAATTTGAATGGGTGCCAATCCATTTTAATAAAACGGTTTTCAAATAATCAGGCACCACGGGTTTGGGGATGTAATCGTTCATGCCCGCTGCAATACAGGTGTCTTTGGCGCCCGTCATCGCATGGGCGGTCATGGCGATAATGGTCATGTCTTTATGCTTAGCGCCGGCTTCGCCGTTGCGAATTTTACGTGTGGCCGTGTAGCCATCCATTACCGGCATTTGGCAGTCCATTAAAATAGCATCAAAGTAGTGGTACTCGAGTGCGTCAAAACACGCTTGTGCGCTATTGGCCATGGTAACGATTACCCCAAAGTCTTCTAATATGCCATTGGCGACTTCTAAATTGATTTGATTGTCATCCACCAATAAAACAGATTTGCCATTTAATAAATTTTCATCTTCTTTTTCTCGTATGTATTGGTAATCCGGTTTAAACGCATCACGCTGCGTATTGAAGGCTTTATCCAGTGCGGCAAATAAGGCAAACGGGGTGGCAGGTTTAATCAGACTCAAAAACCCATGCTTATGATCTTGGTTGCTTTTAACGGTTTCCAGTAAATAAGTAAAATCACACTTTTTAATACTGGTATGAAGATTCAACTGTTTGACGAAGTCGTCTTTATCTTGCGTGATGTTTTCATCAATGATGATGATATTAAAGGCAGTATTTTGTTTGAGTAAATTTAAGCAGGCACTACTGGTATGGGCGATTTGAGTTTGGCATTGCCAGCTTTGTAATTGCTGGTTGAGGGAATTTAAGATTCGAATATTCGGACTGGCCAGTAATATGCGAGCCTCTTTAAATTTGGCTTCTATGATTTCTTGATTCTTATTGATGCTGGCGCTGAGGGACACTGTAAAAGTAAATTGACTACCTTTGCCTTCTTCGCTGTTTACGTGAATTTCACCTTGCATTAAGTGACAGAGCTGGCGGCTGATGCTCAGACCTAAACCCGTGCCACCATAGGTTTTGGTGATGCTGCTGTCTTCTTGAGTGAAGGATTCAAATAAATTTTGTAACTTATCCTCTTTGATGCCTTTGCCTGTATCCATGACTGTGCATTCGAGCATGATTTTTTGATCCATCTCTTTGGTTTCGGCGACTAATGCAATCTCCCCTTTTTGGGTAAATTTAAGCGCATTACCAACAAGATTGGTGATGATTTGATTGATACGCATGACATCGCCAATCACATGCTCATGCCGAACATTGCTGGCATCTAATATAAATTCTAAGTCTTTCGCTTGGGCGCGGATTGAGAGTGAAGTTGAAACATCCGATAAGAACTTAATGAGATCAAATTCACTGTTATCAATTTCCAGCTTGCCGGCTTCAATTTTTGACATATCCAAGATGTCATTCACTAAATGAGTGAGGTGATGAGCGGAAAACTTAGCCATTTCTAGTTGATGTTGTTGCTTGGGTGTTAGAGGGTCTTTGGCCAGTAATTCCAACATACCTAAAACACCATTCATGGGTGTACGAATCTCATGGCTGACGTTAGCAATAAATTCACTTTTGGCTTCATTAGATTGCAAAGCCAAATTTCGTGCATTTTCTAATTCTTCCGTGCGAGCTTTGACCTTGGCTTCTAGGGATGAATTAAGTTCTAAAATTTCACGTTCAGTGATTTTTTGCTCGGTAATATCTCGTAAAATAGCCGCCACACCGATGGTTTTTCCATTATCCAAAATAATGGGCGAGAGATGGATGGATAGCTCGATCGATGTGTTTTTTTGCGAGGTTGCCGTGCATTCGAATGATTCTTGGCCATTTTTATAGTAAATATTTTGGATCAAGGATTTAACCGCGTCTTCATCATTATTACGTAAAAATAGCTCGAAGACGGTCATGCCCATAGCTACGTGTTCGGGGTAGCCAGTAATATTTGTAGCTGCATCATTCCAGCCTGTGATGTGTCCAAATTCATCCATAGCAATAATGCCATCTTGTGAACCCGAAATGATGGCTTTGAACTCCGCTTGGCTGCGTATTAATCCTAAGCGTTTATGTACATTTGCTTGGTAATAAGCAAACATACAAAAAATTAGCGACATCAGAGCAAATAAAATTTGAACTAAGCTGTTGGTGCGTTCATTAAGAATTCCCAAAATAGTGGACTCGTCTACCCCAATGACAAGGCTGAGGGTACGTCCTTGATTTAAACCGGATAAAAAGAAGATTTTGGAATCAAAGTTCAGGATACGACCGGTTAACTGATTAAGCTCTTGCACAAGCACATGTTTATGATTCTCTATATTCGAACTATCTACTTTTACTTGCGTGTCACTGAATATATTTTGCCAAACCAATTGGCTTTCTGGTTGGGTTTCAAAGGCAAATGCAATATCTGGGTCAGGATGGTAAATAAAGCCGCCTTCATTATTGAGAACATACATTCTCAATTGGTTACTCAGGCTATGTACGTATTCGTTAATATGCTGCTGAGCATCCAGGTTCATAATGATAAAGCCAAAAAATTGGGTGTCGTAATCGAATACTGGCATGGCGATGCGCTGAGTGGGGGTGAACGGAATTTGAATTTTTCCGTATTCACGATTTAAGTTGATGTTCGAAATGTATATCTCGCCTGGGTGATATTGGCTAATTTCTTTGAAGTAATCTGAGTCCCCTTTGCTTTGTAATCTCTCCGGTTTGATGCGTCGAATGTTGGTGCCTTGTCTCTCAACCCGTACTAGCTCTTTGCCATTGTCTTCGGCGCCAATGTATCTGAGCTGTAATATGTCAGGGTTATTTTCAATGAAGCTTTCAAAGATGATGGCTAAGCGGGTTTTCCATTGTTCCAGTTGGGTTTTATCTTCTGGGTCGATACCACTATTTTGCATGGCACGCACGATGCCACTGATGGGCGGTGTTAGATGTAAAAATTTTATACGCTGCTTTTGCTTATCTAAGTTATTTTGAATTAGGTTGTAGCGTGCGGCCATTTGCGTTTGGATGTTATGGGCAAACTCATGAGTAATATCCTCATAAGTCATTTGGCGGTAAAGCAAGGTAATCAATGCCAATAGCCCAATCAATAGGGCAGCCGTCAGCAATAGAGTTTGCTTAAATGTGAACTCATGATTAGCTAAGGTCATAGGGTGGCCGGTTAGAGATGAGTGCTCATTACTCTCAGTATAGGCAGAGTACTGAGCCTGTGGTTTAAATAAGCCGCGTTTTTTGGATCAATTTTGCCAAATGTTCCCGTTTTAATAGGATCTGGATATGAAAGGACAGCAACCACATGTTGATTGTCCGAACTTTGATTTCTCATAATATAAGTATGGCTTTAGCTACTTATTCAGAATCACCAGTTATAAATAGAATAGTTTAAAATAATCGATACTGTATGTTTGAACAGTGTTTGGTTTGAGGTTATATTGCAGCCTTTCAAGGTATTGCAGGGAGGTAATGTATGAGTGATCAATGGACAATCTGCCCATGGGCCAAAGGCGAGGAATACATACGTTACCATAATGAGGAGTGGGGGATTCCGTGCTTTGATGATCAAAAGCTGTTTGAAAAACTGTGTTTAGAAGGTCAGCAAGCCGGCCTGAGCTGGATTACGGTATTGAATAAGCGTGATCATTACCGTAAATGTTTTTACAAATTTAACCCGAATAAAATCGCCAAAATGTCCGACGAGGATATTGAAACCTTGCTGCTTGATACTGGCCTGATTCGTAATCGCTTAAAACTCTACGGCATCCGTAAAAACGCCATTGCCTTTCTTGCATTAAATAAGCAATTGAAAAAAGAAGGGCGTAGCTTCAGTGATTTTATTTGGGCGTTTGTGGATCATGAAGTGCAAGTGAATCGCTTTAAGGCGTTATCGGAAGTGCCTGCTCAAGTGGATGAAGCACAAGCCATGAGTAAAGCATTAAAGAAAGCTGGATTTACCTTTGTAGGGCCGACTATTTGTTATGCATTTATGCAGTCCATGGGGTTGGTGAATGATCATTTAACATCGTGTCCGTGTCATCCTGATAATGACGGACAATAAATGAGCGGATATAAAAAAAGCGCTTGTGGCAAAACAAGCGCTTTTTTAAATACGTTTAAGTGATCGCTTAAACGTTAAATAAGAAGTGCAGTACGTCACCGTCTTTCACTACGTATTCTTTACCTTCAACACGTAATTTACCGGCTTGTTTACAACCCGATTCACCTTTGTATTCGATGAAATCATCGTAAGCCATGGTTTCAGCACGGATGAAGCCTTTTTCGAAGTCAGTGTGAATCACGCCAGCCGCTTTCGGTGCGGTGTCGCCTTTCTTAATGGTCCAAGCGCGTACTTCTTTCACACCTGCGGTGAAGTAAGTTTGCAAACCAAGTAGCTCGTAACCGGCACGAATTACGCGGTTTAAACCTGGTTCACTTTGACCCATTTCTTCAAGGAACATGGCCACGTCTTCTGGATCATCGAGTTCAGAAATTTCTTGTTCGATCTTGTTACAAACCGGTACAACAACGGCATTTTCTTGTGCCGCAATGCCTTTTACGATATCTAAGAATGGGTTGTTCTCGAAACCGTCTTCGGCCACGTTAGCAATGTACATGGTCGGTTTAACCGTGATCATATGGAACATACGCAGACGTTTTTTCTCGTCATCACTTAGATCCATAGAGCGGATTGGTAGGTTGTTTTCTAAATGGGCGACCATTTTTTCTAACAGGGCTTTATCCGCAACCGCGTCTTTATCTCCGCCTTTTGCTGTACGGGTTACGCGCTGTAATTGTTTCTCAGCGGATTCTAAGTCTGCCAAGATTAATTCTAAGTTGATTACGTCGATGTCATCCGCTGGGTTGATGCGGTTTTCAACGTGGATTACGTTTTCATCTTCGAAACAGCGAACAACGTGTGCGATAGCATCGGTTTCACGAATGTTGGCAAGGAATTGGTTACCTAAACCTTCACCTTTTGACGCGCCTTTTACTAAGCCTGCAATGTCCACGAATTCCATGGTGGTTGGAATGATTTTTTCTGGGCTCACGATTTCTGCAAGTGCATCTAGGCGTGAATCCGGCATAGGTACTACGCCGCTGTTTGGCTCAATAGTACAGAATGGGAAGTTTTCTGCGCCAATACCCGATTTTGTTAGCGCGTTGAAAAGAGTGGATTTACCAACGTTTGGTAAACCGACGATGCCACATTTAAAACCCATGTTGTTTACCTCAAAGGTTAAATCTAAATCTGAAGTTATGCTTTGACGCTGTGCAAGCGATTCATGGCACCAGCCCAATCACCACTCACAAGGCTATCAATTTCTGATGCCGCAGCATCAATGATGGTTTCAATTTTCTTTAATTCATCTTTATTGGGCTTGCCCAATACATGACCTGTGACCTTGTTTTTATCACCCGGATGTCCGATACCAATGCGTAGGCGATAAAAGTTTTTGTCGTTAGCCATTTTACTGATGATGTCGCGCAGGCCGTTTTGCCCACCATGACCGCCGCCGAGTTTTAACTTGGCTGTGCCCACTGGTAGATCCAGTTCATCATGCAGTACAAGAATTTCGTTTACCGGAATTTTATAAAAGTTAGCTAAGGCTTGAACCGCTTGGCCACTTAAATTCATGAAGGTAGTTGGAAAGAGTAGAAAGACTTCTTTGCCTTTGATTAAGGCTTTACCACTGAGACCGTGGAATTTTTTTTCAGGTTTGAGTTGCACGCCATGTTGGCGTGCAATCTCGGCGAGTAACCAGGCACCAGCGTTGTGACGAGTATTCTCATATTCTGAGCCGGGGTTACCCAAGCCCACAATTAGACGAATGTTATCCTTCACGCTAATGCCTTAACTTAATTGATTACTCAGCAGCTTCTTCAGCTTCGCCTTCGCTTGCAACTGCGCCGCCCTTAGGAACGTCTACAGATACAACAGCAGAATCGTGGTCAGCACCGTGAGTTAACTCAAGGATTTGTACGCCTTCTGCAAGTTTAAGGTCAGATAGGTGAAGAGTTGTACCAACTTCAACGTCAGCTAGGTCAACTTCGATGAACTCAGGAAGTTTACCCGCTTCACAGATCACAACTACGTCATTGATAGTGTGAGTGATCTTACCGCCTTGAAGCTTCACGCCTTTACAAGTTTCTTCGTTGATGAAGTGTAGAGGGATGTGTTGCTTGATAACAGTGGTGTTAGATACGCGTTGGAAGTCAACGTGTAGAACAACTGGTTTGAAAGCGTGACGTTGAACGTCTTTGATTAGAACGTTCTCAGTAGTACCGCCAACGTTTAGTTTAACGATGTGGCTGAAGAAACCTTCGTCTTCGAACGCTTTGTTTAGTTCACGTAGCTCAAGAGTTACTTGAGTAGGGGCTTTGTCGCCACCGTAAACGATACCAGGAGTTTTGCCAGCTTCACGACGTAGGCGGCGGCTCGCACCCGTACCTTTAGTTTCGCGAACTTCGGCGTTTAATACATAATTAGCCATGGTTTATTACCTTTATAAATGAAATTAGCCCTAACCCCGCGACCAGAGTTAGAGCCCATTACTTAAAGCGAACTTTAAGTTCTACCAGAATCAGGTTCCGAATTAACGGAACATGGCGCTGATGGATTCTTCGTTATTAACGCGTCGGATCGACTCCGCTAATAATCCTGCAAGAGTGAGCTGACGAATACGTCCGCAGTTCTTGGCAGCGTCAGTTAGAGGAATAGTGTCAGTAACCACTAACTCATCTAGCTGGGAATTCGTGATATTTTCAATCGCGGCGCCGGATAGTACAGGATGTGTACAGTAAGCTACAACCTTTTTCGCACCAAATTGCTTAAGGGCATCAGCGGCTTTACATAGGGTGCCAGCGGTATCCACCATATCGTCTACTAATACGCAGGTACGATCGGTAACATCACCAATAATGTGCATAACTTGCGCTTCGTTAGCTTGTGGACGACGTTTGTCGATGATAGCTAGGTCGGCATCGTTAAGTTGCTTGGCAATCGCGCGGGCACGAACAACACCACCCACGTCTGGAGAAACAACCATTAGGTTGTCGTAGTTTTGCTTCTCGATGTCATCTAATAAAATCGGTGAACCATAGATGTTATCCATAGGGATATTGAAGAAGCCTTGAATTTGGTCAGCGTGTAGATCAACCGTTAATACGCGGTCAACACCCGCAGTTTGTAGCATGTCAGCCACAACTTTTGCTGAAATCGGCACACGAGCAGAACGTACACGACGATCCTGACGGGCATAACCATAATAAGGAATAACCGCTGTAATACGACCGGCAGAAGAACGACGTAAAGCGTCTGCCATTAACAATACTTCCATTAAGTTATCGTTAGTCGGTACACAGGTAGGCTGGATGATGAAAACGTCTTTACCACGCACGTTTTCTTGAATATCAATGGTGATTTCACCATCACTGAATTGTCCGCAGGTAGCGTCACCTAGGGGAAGGTCCAAGCGCTCAACAATAAGACGCGCCAATTCCGGATTTGCATTACCGGTAAAAACCATTAACTTAGACACGTCGGATACCCCATGTGCTAATTGCTTGATCAATGATGGATTTTAAGAAGATGGCAGGGGTGGCAGGATTCGAACCTACGCATGACGGGATCAAAACCCGTTGCCTTACCGCTTGGCTACACCCCTAATTTTGACTCAGCTTGTTAAAGCTTTTTGCAGTGGCGATTGGTTAATGCCTTTTGCCACGAAAGCTTCAATTTCAGCTGGTAGCTTGGCTAGAACCGAGTTTGCTTCGCTCTCAGAATTTACTTCTAAGAAGACGCAAGCGCCAGTGCCAGTCATTCTAGCAGAACCGAAATTCTTTAGCAAATTCAATGAGTTAGAAACTTCTTGGTAGAGTTTGCAAACCACTGATTCACAGTCATTTCGACCCTCGCCCCTCAGAGCGGCGCTCATTCTGCACTTTGGAGTGTCCCTTGTCAAATCTTTGTGTGAAAAAATTTCACCTGTGTTTACGTGGCAGTCTGGTACCACCACCACAAACCAGTTTTCTTCTAAATCCATCATGTCCGTGAGCTGCTCTCCGACCCCCTCTGCCCATGCGGCTCGACCGCGAACAAAGATGGGGATGTCAGCGCCCAGCTCTAAGCCTAGCTCAGCTAATTCGTCTTCGCTTAATTGAGTTTGCCATAAATGATTTAGACCAATCAGAGCAGTAGCGGCGTTGGATGAGCCGCCACCAAGACCGCCGCCCATAGGAAGAATTTTCTTTAATCGAATGCGCGCCCCTTTACGGCAGCCGGTTTTATTTTGCAAAAGCTTGGCGGCTTTATAAATGAGGTTGTCTTCAAGAGCGACCCCGACAATGGCTGGCTCTATGGTAATGCTGTCGTCTTTAGTGGGTTCGAATGTGAGTTCATCGCAAATGTCGATGAACTGAAAAATGCTTTGCAGTTCATGATAGCCATTGGGACGTTGACCTGTGATGTGCAGGAAGAGGTTTAACTTGGCTGGGCTGGGTAGGGTCAGGGAATTCATGGCTGTCACGACATATATAGAAGTAAGAAAACACGAGATGCGGGAGTGTAGGGGAAAGCGAGATTGATGGCGAGTTTGGCGATGGAATTGATCGGGTTTATCCGGGAAATGGCATTGTATTTAAGTAAATGCTGGGTTGATTGCATATGTAAAGAGGTAATAAGTATCGTGCTGTAATTAATTTAAAGCCCGCCAAAAGCTCGGTGGTACCTTGATTTTGCTGGTTTTTTCACTTTATTAGGTAGATTTAAGATGGGTGTGTAGAGATTGGCTAGACTTGATATGTAGAGCTCTAAACTTTAGACTCGTATTTAATTGAACGTTCAATCAATGAAATTATGCCAAAAGTAGGAATAGAGCCGGTTCGAAAGCTGCAATTAATCGAGGCGACTTTGAAGTCCATCGAAGCGAATGGGTTTCAGGGAACCACCATTGTCACGATTAGCCGTTTAGCGGGAATGTCATCTGGAATTATCAGCCATTACTTTGGTGGTAAGCAGGGCATCATCGAAGCTGCAGTGCGACATTTATTAGAGCAGTTAAAGCAAGGGCTGCTCACTCGCTTAGAGCGCGGGGATAGTCAGAATCCCATGGCGCGTCTCATGATGATTGTGGAAACCAACTTTTCGGGGTTCCAGCAATCTTCTCCAGCCACAACCACGTGGCTGTCTTTCTGGGGGCAGGCGACCCATGACGAAGGGTTAGCAAGATTACAGGCGGTGAACAATAAACGTCTTGAAAGCAATTTACGCTATTCGTTCCGCCAACTAATTACGAATCCAGTGAAGGCTGCGGAAGCCGCAAGAATGACCGCGGCCATGATTGATGGCATGTGGCTACGAAGTACGTTAAGTCCGGCACAAGAGCGCAACTTCCGCGATTCGGAACGTCTGTGTAAAGAATTCATTCACCTGCAGGTGGAACGCTTTGGGAGCGAAGTATGAAAGTCCTGAAAAATTTTATCCATGGCCAATCTTTTGCCAATCAATCCGGTGAAACCTTTGATGTGGTCAATCCCGCAACCGGTAACGTGGTTTATCAAGTAGAAGTGGCGGATGACAGCGTACGTGATGCCGCGATTAAAAGTGCAAAGCAAGGGTTTGCAACTTGGTCGGCTATGACGGGTATGGAGCGCAGTCGCATTTTATTAAAAGCCGTCGCGTTATTGCGTGAACGCAATGATGAATTAGCGGCCATTGAAGTTGAGGATACGGGTAAGCCTTGGCAAGAAGCTTCGGTAGTGGATGTGGTGACGGGTGCCGATTCCATCGAATTTTTTGCCGGTCTTGCCCCTGCTATTGAAGGTAATCAACAGGATTTGGGTGGTGACTTTTATTATTCCCGCCGTGAAGCGTTAGGTGTGTGTGCGGGCATAGGTGCTTGGAATTATCCATTACAAATCGCCTGTTGGAAATCGGCCCCTGCATTAGCGTGTGGTAACGCCATGATTTTCAAACCATCGGAAGAGACACCTCATGGCGCAGTCAAATTAGCAGAAATCTTTACCGAAGCTGGTGTGCCTCATGGGGTATTTAATGTGGTGCATGGTGCTGCGCAAGTGGGCAGTTGGTTAACCCATCATAGCGACATTGCCAAGGTTTCATTTACCGGTGAAGTGAGTACGGGTAAAAAAGTAATGGCCGCAGCGGCCACCACGTTAAAAGAAGTCACGATGGAGTTAGGTGGAAAATCACCGCTGATTATTTTTGACGATGCGGATTTAGAAGATGCTGTCTCTGCCGCCATGCTAGGTAATTTTTATACCCAAGGTGAAATCTGCACCAATGGCACTCGGGTGTTTGTGCACTCAGGAATTAAAGATGCTTTCATGGCTCGCTTACTCGAGCGCACACAAAATAACATTGTGGTTGGTGATCCCATGAACCCGCAAGTAAATTTTGGCGCGTTAATTTCTAAAAAACATCAGCAATTGGTTTTGGATTACATAGAAAAGGGTAAAGCAGAAGGAGCCAAATTAGTCTGCGGCGGTCAGGCGTTAACCCTAGCTGGTTTCGAACAAGGGTGTTTTGTTGCGCCCACTATTTTTACCGATTGTCGCGATGATATGACAATCGTAAAAGAAGAAATCTTTGGCCCAGTCATGTCGGTTTTGGAATTTGAAAGTGAAGACGAAGTGATTCGTCGTGCTAATGATACTGAGCTGGGTTTGGCTGCCGGCGTATTCACTAAAGACATTCGCCGTGCTCATCGTGTGATACATCAAATGCAAGCGGGTATTTGTTGGATCAATGCTTATGGCAACTCTCCAGCAGAAATGGCTGTCGGTGGTTACAAGTTATCCGGTTTAGGTCGTGAGAATGGTCTTGAGACATTACGTCACTACACACAAGTGAAATCTGTGTATGTAGGTATGAATCCAATTGAGAGTCCGTTTTAAAGGTGGCCATGATGAAAGAATTTGATTACATCATTGTCGGTGCGGGTTCAGCGGGTTGTGTGCTAGCCAATCGTTTGAGTGAAGATGCTGACAAACAGGTTTTACTTATCGAAACCGGCGGCAGTGATCGCAGTATTTTTATTCAAATGCCGACGGCGCTTTCTATTCCCATGAGTACGGAAAAATTTGCCTGGCAATTTCATACGGACCCAGAACCCTTTTTAGATAACCGCAAAATGCATTGCCCGCGCGGTAAAGTGTTGGGAGGCTCGTCTTCGATCAATGGCATGGTGTACGTACGCGGGCATGCACGGGATTTTGATGAGTGGGCTGAGCACGGCGCCGAAAATTGGGATTATCAACATTGCTTGCCGTATTTCAAAAAAGCGGAAACCTGGGCATTTGGTGGTGATGAATATCGTGGCGATAACGGCCCTCTTGCCACAAATAATGGCAACAACATGCAAAACCCGCTTTATTCAGCATTCATCGAAGCAGGTAAAGAAGCGGGCTATGACTTTACCCATGATTACAATGGTCGCCAGCAAGAAGGTTTTGGGCCCATGCATATGACGGTGAAAAACGGTGTGCGTTGGTCGACTGCTAATGCGTATCTACGCCCAGCTATGCAGCGCGAAAATTTAACCGTAATGACAGGGGCTTTAGTGCATAAAGTGTTGCTGGATACAGGCAATGAAAAGCGCGCCACTGGCGTTAAAGTTGAGCATAAAAATCGCACATTTGAAATTAAAGCAAAACAAGAAGTGATTCTATCCGCAGGTTCCATTGGCTCACCGCATATATTGCAGTTATCCGGTATTGGTGCGCCTGATGTATTGGCTAAAGCGGGAATCGAAGTCAAACATGCATTGCCCGGTGTGGGTGAAAATTTACAGGATCACTTGGAGTTTTATTTCCAGTTTAAATGTAAACAGCCCATTACGCTTAATGGAAAACTCAATCTTTGGGATAAGTTTTTAATCGGTGCTCGATGGTTTTTAACACGTAAAGGTTTAGGTGCCACGAATCATTTTGAGTCGTGTGGTTTTATTCGCTCCAAAGCAGGGGTTGAATGGCCGGATTTGCAGTATCACTTCTTACCGGCCGCTATGCGCTATGACGGCAAGGCGGCGTTTGATGGTCATGGCTTTCAAGTTCATATTGGTCATAACAAACCTAAGAGTCGTGGTCGCGTACATGTGCGATCAAGCGATCCCCATGTACATCCATCTATTTTATTTAATTACTTACAAGCAGAAGAAGATCGTGAGGGGTTTCGTGATTGCGTAAAACTCACACGAGAAATTATCAACCAACCGGCTTTTGATGCCTATCGTGACGGCGAAATTCAACCAGGCGAAGCAGTACAAAGTGATGCGCAGATTGATGCTTTTGTTCGTTCTGCCGTGGAAAGTGCATATCACCCATCTTGTTCGTGTCGCATGGGTGAAGATGACATGGCGGTTGTAAATAGTGAAACCAAGGTTCATGGAATTGTGGGATTAAGAGTAGTGGATTCTTCGATCTTTCCAACGATTCCGAATGGGAATTTGAATGCGCCCACGATTATGGTGGCAGAAAGAGCTGCGGATTTAATTCGTGCTCGCCAAATGGAGCGTGTATCAAACGCCGAAGTGGGAATGGATACAAAATGGAATGAGCATCAACGCCCAGGCAAAGCAAAGCGATAACCAAAGATTTTCAAATAATGATAAACCGGAGGAAAAGCATGAAATTAATACGAACGATCGCGGCCATGGCACTGGCCGTTGTGGCATCTGCGAGTATGGCTAATCAATGTGAAAAAGTGCGTTTTTCAGATGTGGGCTGGACGGATATTACGGCAACGACCGCGTTAAGCTCTGTCGTGTTAAAAGGCTTGGGTTATAAACCGTCGACTCAAATGTTATCCGTACCTGTGACATATAAGTCTTTAGAAAATGGTGATATTGATGTGTTCTTAGGTAACTGGATGCCAACCATGGAAGGGGATATTCGCCCTTACTTGGATCGAGGCACAGTGGAAACCATTAAAACCAATTTAACCGGTGCGAAATACACTTTAGCAGTGCCGAAAAATGTTTACGATGCAGGGGTTAAAACCTTTTCCGATATCGCAAAGTTTGCCGATAAATTTGATGAGAAAATTTACGGCATCGAACCGGGTAATGATGGTAACCGTTTAATCCAAGACATGATTGATAAAAATGCATTTGGTTTAAAAGGCTTTGAAGTGGTTGAATCCAGTGAAGCGGGTATGTTATCGCAAGTGAAGCGCAAAATCCGTCGCGACAAATGGATTGTGTTTTTAGGCTGGGAGCCACATCCAATGAACAGCAACTTTGAGTTGGCGTACTTAGAAGGTGGCGATGATTTCTTTGGACCGAACCTTGGCGGCGCCAATGTCATGACGAATGTGCGTAAAGGTTACACACAGGAGTGTAAAAATGTGGGTCGTTTCTTGAATAACCTTGAGTTCACTTTGACGCTTGAAAACGAAGTGATGAAGGCGATTTTAGATGACAAACAAAAACCAGAATTGGCTGCTAAAAATTGGTTAAAAGCGAATCCTGCTGTACTTGATACATGGTTAAACGGTGTAACCACCATTGATGGCAAGCCTGCGTTACCTGCAGTTAAAGCCTCGCTATAACTGATTAAGTATTCTTATTTTGTGAAAGTCACCTTTGTGTTGAAAGTGCATAGGAGACTTTCTTTATTAACCGGTTTACCGAACGCGTAAACCTTAACCAGGAGCTGGTGGCAGTGTCGTCAGCTACCCAATGATATGGAAAACTACAAATTACCACTCGGTGAATATATCGAGATTTTTTTCGACTGGCTGGTGGATGTGGCCTCCGGCTTTTTTGATGCAGTATCAGTCTCCTTAGAATGGTTAATCACGTCATCCACGGATGTCTTGCTCTGGCTTCATCCTGCGGTGTTCATTGTTTTTCTTGGGGGCTTCGCCATGTGGCTGCATCGCTCCTGGAGTTTACTGATTTTTGTTGTCGCTTCTTTGCTTCTAATCTGGAATTTGGGTTATTGGGAAGAGATGATGCAAACCTTGTCTTTGGTGCTGTATGCCACCTTATTGTGTGTGCTGTTAGGGTTACCTTTGGGTATCTATGCGGCGCACCATCCATGGGTGTACACCATTCTCAGACCGATTTTAGATTTGATGCAGACTGTGCCACCGTTTGTGTACTTAATCCCTACCTTGACTCTGTTTGGTTTAGGCGTTGTACCGGGATTAATTTCTACCATTATTTTCGCCATCGCCGCACCTGTACGTCTGACGTATTTGGGTATTTCTGAAGTGCCCAAAGAAATTGTAGAGGCTGGCCAATCTTTTGGTGCCACACGCCAACAATTATTATGGCGAATTGAATTACCTGCCGCGGCGTCCAGCATTGCAGCGGGTATTACCCAATGCATCATGTTGTCTTTATCCATGGTGGTCATTGCGGCGCTAGTGGGCGCGGATGGTTTAGGTAAACCTGTGGTGCGAGCATTAAATACAGTGGATATCGCATCGGGATTTGAAGCGGGTTTGGCCATTGTATTGTTGGCTATCTTGCTTGATCGCCTGTTTAAACAACCGGAGGCGATGAAATAACATGATAGAAATTAAAAATCTTGATGTGGTGTTTGGTAAAAAGCCAGAAACAGCCTTGCCGTTATTGGATACCGGCATGGATCGCGAACAGATTCGTAATGAAACCGGTTTGGTGGTCGGTGTTAAGAATGCATCTTTGACAGTTGGTCGCGGTGAAATTTGTGTGCTCATGGGATTGTCTGGTTCAGGTAAGTCGAGTTTGTTGCGTTGCATTAACGGTTTAAATCCAGTGGCCCGTGGAGAAATCCTGATCGAGCGTAACGGTGAGAAAATGGATTTTGTCAGCGCCGATGCGACAACCAAACGAGAATTTTGTCAGCGTGATATTTCCATGGTGTTTCAAAAGTTTGCCTTGATGCCTTGGTTAACGGTTGAAGAGAATGTTTCCATGCCGTTAGAGATTCAAGGTATGGATAAAGCTGAAATTAAACGTCGTACCGAAGAGCAATTGGAATTAGTGGGTTTAAGTGAATGGCGTAAGTTAAAACCAGCTAAATTATCCGGCGGTATGCAGCAGCGCGTTGGTTTAGCTCGGGCGCTGGCCATGGAAACAGATATTCTATTAATGGATGAGCCGTTTTCGGCACTGGACCCGTTAATTCGAACGCAATTGCAGGATGAATTGATTCAGCTACAAGAAAAGCTGAAAAAAACCATCATCTTTGTGAGTCACGATTTAGATGAAGCGCTGAAACTGGGTAACCATATTGCCATCATGAAAGACGGTGAAATTGTTCAACATGGTAAACCGGAAGACATTGTACTCAATCCGGAAAATGATTACGTCCGTGATTTTGTGGCTCATACCAATCCTTTAAATGTATTACGCGCAACGTCCATCATGCGAGAGCTAAGTTCAGTATGGAATGCAGAACAGGGTTATTGCTTAAGTAAGAAAAACGACATCTGGCTGAGCAGCGACCAAAAAAGTGTGCGCTATAAATCCGATGTGATGCAGTTAATACACTGCAATACGGGCGATAGTCTAGAGCTGTATAACGGCGTTCCTGTTTGTGTGCCTCACGACATGCCAATTAAGGATGTGATGGAAATTCGTTACAACACGGGTTATCCGGTTTTAATCAAGCAAGGAAAGGACATTGTCGGGGTGATTGGTGATCGCGAGTTGTATCACACCATGTTAGGTAAGATGCTATCGGATGATGATTGAACGATACTAGGTTGTATTTGGCTAAAAAAAGGCGCTTCAAATGAAGCGCTTTTTTTAGCCGAATTCCCAGTGTTTAATCACAATTAAAAACTTCCACTGCCCCTGACTAATGCGAATTCGCTCAGGCAACTGGTAGTAATCGTTATAACGCAAAAAATCCACCTGCCATTTATCTTGTTGTAATTGGCTTAATTGCTCGTCATCAAACGCTGTGGTGGCAGGACTATAAGGCGCTGCCTGACCTTGTAACCAAAATGGTAAGTTCTCAATGGGGAAAAACCAACCTAGCTCGTCATAAATTAATTGTTGTGGATTAATTCCATCAACGGTTTTGCCTCCCTGAGTTAAGCTGATGCTGGCGATATTGCCTTTGATGCGGGTACTGCCAGCCGCCATTGGACCGCTCACATAAATATCAAAATCTTTTCCGTGTTGTTGCCATTGAATGAAACCAGCCACACTTTCGGTTGGAGTGGTGATGCCAATTTTGCCACTAACGGCCCAGTTGCCTTGGGGTGGTTGGGTTGGAGTCAGGCTACAAGCGATCACACTCAGGCAGAGTATGAGTACAGCAAAGGGTTTAAACATTTATAATTCTACTTCTAATCGTTGCAGTGTGTCTTTGATGATCTGGCTGTCTGGCGCTTTTTCTAGGGCTTTTTTCCAGATGTCTTTAGCGGTTTGTTTTTCTTCTAACGCCCAATGCACTTCCCCTAAATGGGCAGCCACTTCGGCATCAGGAAAAACAGCGAAAGCTTGTTGTAATAATTCTAGTGCATCTTTTAAGCGACCCATGCGGTAATACACCCAACCCAAGCTATCTAAAATGGCTGGGTCTTTTGGGGCAATGGCGAGGGCTTTTTTAATTAGACTCAGCGCTTCATCTAAACGAGAAGTGCGATCCGCCAGTGTATAACCAAGTGCATTAAGTGCGGTGGCATTGTTTGGATCTAAACTGATGATGTGTTCAAGGTCTTGCTCTAATTGTGCGATGTTGCCCAGCTTTTCTGACACCATGGCGCGAGAGTAACGCAAGTCGGTATTGTCTTGATAAGCAGAAAGTGCGGCGTTTAATACGTTTAGTGCCGCATCGTATTGTTTGGTGCGATTGAGAATATCCACTTCCATTAAAAAATAGGCTTGTTGATTCTCATGATCTAGATTGCGTAATTGGCGAATATGCTCAAGGGCGGTTTTTTGCTCACCTTTGGATAAATAAATGTTCACAATGGCCGCTTGGGCGGCTAAATATTCACGCCCTCCTTGCATGGCTAAATAATGGTTAAGGGCAGCATCATTTTCGCCATTGAATTGCTCGATTCGCCCTAGATAGTAATGGGCTTCGTCTTGCATTTGTTGCAGGTTAAGCAATTTTTGAAGAGATAACTTGGCTCCCAGATTATCCTTCATTTCCAACTGGGTAAGGGCCAGCGGCAGAAGAATGTGCGCATCATCCGGATATTGCTCATTTAATTCACTGAATACCTTGCTGGCAGCGGTGACATTTTTTTGTTTGATGAGTAAGCGGGCTTTTAATAGGGTAAATGCCTTGTCTTGTTTAAAGCGCTTCAAGGCTTTATTTACCGTATCTAGCGCGTCTTCAAATTTATTCTGTGTGGCTAATAGGCGTGCCTTTAATGACCAAGCCGGATAAAACTCTGGGTGTTGCTTTAATAGGTCATCACAGATGGCTAGTGCTGCGTCGTTGTTATCTTGTTGTTGGTGCAGACTGGCAATATTAAAAAGCAGGGCTTGGTTTTGTTTGTAACGACCAACTAATGGGGTAAGGGATTCCAACCATAATTCACGGGAACCCTCAGTCATATCCACCCCTTGTACACTGATAAAGTTCACATTCAGCAAGGGTTCGAGATCTAACGCGGCTTGTAAATGCAGTGCGGATTCATTAAAACGGGCGGCTTTAACCAGCTCGGAGCTTAACGCGATTTGCGCCTGTGGGTTATTTTTATCCAGTTTTACCCATAAGGTAGCAGCGTCTAAGGCTGCTTGATCAGCGCCTATGTATTGCGCAATCTGTGTGGCGCGGGCGGTAACACCTGGGTCCTGAGTACGATGAGATTCTAATAAATAGTTGCCTAGGGCCACGTCGTATAGCTGACGTTGACCGGCCATTTCAGCCACTAATAAGGCGTAAAAGGTATTTACACTATAATCTTGAGGTGCCTCATTTTCATCGCCAGGCAAGGCAGCTTGGCTAGGAAGGCCCAGTAATATCAGGCTTAGGGCGGGGACCAACATGAAGCGATTTAACATAGTACCTCTAGCGGCGCATGTGTGAAAAAGACCATTGAATAACTTGTTTTATCTGCAAGCCAGCTATTTTGCGCATTTATGGATATAATACGGCTCTTTTTCAGAAGATTGAAATAATTGGCCCACATTTCGGTGCATTGATCAGAAAACTAAGTAATACATGACGTTATTAACCCTAGGTATTAACCATAAGACCGCTCCTGTGGCGGTGCGTGAAAAAGTGGCCTTTGCTCCGGATCACTTACCTGCTCAATTGAGGCAGGTGAACGTCAGTCATGGCGTGGATGAAATCGCCATCCTGTCTACGTGTAATCGTACCGAGTTGTATTTTACCGCCCCAGATACCGACCCCTCCAAGATGCTTGCATGGTTGCAAGAAATTCATGGTATTCCGTTGGAACAGCTGCAAAGCTGCCACTATGCCTTGAGTGATGAGGCTGCGGTGCAGCACATCATGCGCGTGGCCAGTGGCCTGGATAGTTTAATACTAGGCGAACCTCAGATTTTAGGTCAGATGAAAAGCGCCTATGCGGTGGCTCAGGCAGCGGGCACCATAGGCCCAGAGCTAGATCGTCTGTTTCGACAAACCTTTAGCGTGGCAAAACAAGTGCGCACAGATACTGCTATAGGTGAAAACCCTGTGTCTGTTGCGTATGCAGCTGTGAATCTCGCACAACGAATCTTCTCCGATTTATCCACAAGCAAGGCTCTGTTGATTGGGGCAGGTGAAACCATTGATCTTGTGGCCCGGCACTTGGTGGATGCTGGGGTAAAAGACATAACCGTGGCCAATCGTACATTGGAGCGAGCCGAGGCACTGGCTGAACAGTTCGGCGCAAAGGCTATTTTGCTCTCGGAAATTCCGGATGAGCTGTATAAAGCGGACATCGTGATTGCTTCAACGGCCAGTCCTTTGCCTATCTTAGGTAAGGGCGCTGTGGAGCGCGCCCTTAAAAAACGTAAGCATGCACCTATGTTTATGGTGGATATTGCCGTACCTCGTGATATTGAAGAAGAGGTTGGGGAGCTGAATGATGTCTACTTATATAGTGTGGATGACTTGCGCGACATCATTGAAGAGAATGTGCGCCAACGAGAGCACGCTGCTCGGGATGCAGAAGAAATAATTGAAGCAGGTAGCGCCGCATTTATGCGACAATTGCGCACCCTGGATGCAGTGACCACACTAAAAGCATTCCGCCAACATGCAGAAAGCTTACGCGATCAAGAATTAGACAAGGCCTTGAAACGTTTACAAAAAGGCGATGACGCGCAAGCAGTGGTGACCACGCTTGCGAATATGTTGACCAATAAATTGATTCATCAACCCACGGTACAAATGCGTGAAGCCAGCAGCGTGGGGCGTAAAGAGGTGATGGATTGGGTGCAAGAACTCTATCAATTATCGGATAGTGACCTAGATTAGCTTTTATATAGACAGCTAACCCTTTCAAATTGAATAAACTTTTAAGTAAGAGATCGACGTCTGACACCGACGTCAGACTGGATGTAAAAACATGAAAGACTCGGTAAAAACCAAATTAGAAACTCTGGGTGAACGTTACGAAGAAATCGGCCACTTATTGTCCGATGCCAGTGTGATCAGCAATCAAGATAAGTTTCGCGCGTTGTCTAAAGAATACGCCGAAATTGAACCTGTGGTAAAAGCGTTTGAAGAATACACCACAGCGGAAGAAAACTTAGAAGAAGCCCATGTGCTGATTCAAGATAGCGACCCTGAAATGCGTGAAATGGGTCAGGAAGAATTAAAAAATGCCAAGGCCGAGATCGAGCGCTTAGAAGGCGAGCTGCAAATTCTACTGCTACCGAAAGATCCAAATGACGGCAAAAACGTCATTGTGGAAATTCGTGCAGGCACAGGTGGTGATGAAGCTGCGATTTTCTCTGGTGACTTGTTCCGCATGTACACCAAGTACGCTGAAAAGCGTGGTTGGAAGTTTGAAGTCATGAGTGCCAATGAAGGTGAGCATGGCGGTTATAAGGAAATCATCACCCGTATCGTGGGTGAAAATGTATATGGCCAATTGAAATTTGAATCCGGTGCTCATCGTGTACAACGTGTACCAGCAACAGAAAGCCAAGGTCGTATCCATACCTCGGCGTGTACGGTTGCGATTATGGCCGAAGTGGAAAGCGAAGATGAAATCGATATCAATAAAGCGGATTTGAAAATCGATACTTTCCGCGCCAGTGGTGCTGGTGGTCAGCACGTTAACAAAACCGACTCGGCGATTCGTATTACCCACATTCCAACTGGCTTTGTGGTGGAATGTCAGGAAGAGCGTTCACAGCATAAAAACCGTGCTAAGGCCATGTCCATCCTAGCGACTCGTTTGAATGACGCTGTGGTGCAAAAAGCGCAAGCCGAACAAGCGGCAGAACGTAAAAGCCTTGTGGGTTCTGGCGATCGTTCTGAACGTATTCGTACCTATAATTATCCGCAAGGGCGTGTGAGTGATCACCGCATTAACCTGACGCTGTATAAGTTAGATGAGCTGATGGAAGGGGATCTGGATGCTGTGATTCAGCCTTTGATCCAAGAGCATCAGGCTGAACTATTAGCCTCTATGGGTAGTGATTCTTAGAACCTAGCCCTATGATCGCCGCTGACGGTTCTTGATTAAATGTAGAGATAAGACAATTTAGGTTTGAGAAGGTGTTTGATCCTCAAACATTGTCACGCCGGACTTGATCCGGCATCTACAACCAAAGCGATAACAGTGTCTTCAGCCCAGCTAGCAACTAGACTCATCACACGTTTAACATTCAACATCTCGCACTCTTATGCCTATTTTAAATCTACTTCCAATTAAACAAGCGGTAAAAATGGGCGCCAACGAACTCACTCAATCTGAAACCCCCGAGTTAGATAGCGAGTTGATTTTATTGCACGCGCTTAAAGCTCATCGCAATATCTTATTTACCAATCCAGATCTGCTATTAAGCATTGAACAGCAAAAGCACTTTATTGATTTAATTGGCCGTCGAAAACGCGGTGAGCCTGTGGCGTACATCTTAGGCGAACAAGGGTTTTGGGATTTAACCTTAAAAGTTTCACCTCATACGTTAATTCCAAGAGCCGATACTGAGTCGCTTGTGGACTGGGTATTGGAGCAAGGTCTTTCTCCGAATTGTATTTTAGATTTAGGTACAGGTACTGGCGCGTTGGCTTTGGCGTTAGCAAAAGAGTTTCCGCGAACACAGGTGTTGGGTGTGGATTTAGTGCCTGATGCTGTCGCACTTGCTGAAGAGAATGCGCGCTTGAACCAAATTAGCAATGCACAGTTTTTACAAAGCAGTTGGTTTGAGCAAGTGCCTAGTAATCAATACGAACTCATTGTGAGTAATCCGCCGTATATTGATGCCCAGGATGAGCATTTGTCGCAAGGAGATGTACGCTTTGAGCCTGCTTCGGCTTTAGTAGCGGATAATCTTGGGCTGGCGGATCTATTTCATATTACCGATGCTGCACTTTCATATCTGTCTGCTGGTGGATGTTTGTTGATGGAGCATGGCTGGCAACAATCTCAGGCGGTGTGTGAGTATTTACAGCAGGCTGGGTATGAGGGCGTCGGGAGTGGAAAGGATTTAGCGGGGCAAACCCGTTTTAGTTTTGGCTTTAAACCTACTTAACAATGCCTTTACGGCCTTGTTTGGTATCCCCTAGGGCCCATTTTTCTTTGAATGCTTTCACCACTTTCATAGCGTCGTCCATGGTTTGATTGGTGTGCCAAATCACTTCTTGTTCCACCAGTTTTTTGTTCTTGACCGGCTTCACGACGTTTTGGGTTGAGATTGGATGATCTGGGTACTGTAATTGGCACCAGTCGTTACTGACCACTTCATATTGGCGCCAGTTGGTGTGTCGATTCCAACTAAACTTCACTTCTTGTGAGAATAATTCAAATACGGGTGTAAGGGTGATATCCATCTGAATGAAAGCATTTTTGATGCTATCAATCTCTAGCTCGTAACCGCGGCGTAAATGGATGCATTCGCGAATCGCTTGATCAATAGAGCTTAGGTAGCCTTCACGGTCGGTATAACGGTTGATGTAATGAATGCGTTGATTTTCATCACGCATGCACACACTGGCTTCACTTTCTTGTAGCCACCATACGTTAGCTTGAAAGGCAGACACAGGCTTACCAGGCTGGAACTGAAAGTCAGCCGGTATCAAGTTCATGGATTCAACACTGGCCACAGGACAGCAACTGAGTATCTTTTTCATAGTGAAAGACACGACCTTTGAAGCAGTCACCAATCATAATGCAAACTGGATCACATGTGTGTTATTTAGTGTAAAGATGTGAGCCGTGCCACTTAAAAAATCGAAAGTCAAAGTAAATCAGGAAAAAATTTGGTTAAAAATTAAAAGCATCTTATGATTTTTTTTATAATAACTTTAAGAAATATAAAATAAGATGGAGTTAGAATAAAAAGTCGTATAAACCCTATATTTATAGAGGTAATTGCCATGAGCGATATGCATAGTAGTAAAAAGTGTGTCATCACTTACAAAACAAGCCTGTAAAATGCAGTGTTATAAAAATATAAGCCTTTATAAAAAGGTGAAGTTTACTTTTTGAAAATAACAAATAATTACTTTGTTCTTTGTTGTATGGTTTTAGAAATAAAATCGTTTGAATCTAACCTACATTCTTCCTCTGCCTGCCGCTAAATTTATATAAGAGTGAAACAAACAACACAAATACAGGAGCGTGATATGAAGTCGTTTCTTGTGGTGATTGCGGTTGTGATTATATGCACCACCAGTTTAGGGGTGTTCTATGATCGTTTAGAGCAGCGTTTTTTACCGAAAACCAGTGGTTTGTTAGTGCTGGACTTGCCAGGTGATTTCCAAGTAGAAAAAAATTACCCCAGTTATCAAGGGCCGCATCCACGTATGCTCGAGCGTCCGCAAGAAACATTTCCTTTTCCTATTGCTTTGAATGAAACAGGGCCAATGGAGCCTTTGTTTGCTGGAGATAATCAGTACCCGTTTATTTGTGATACAGAGCACAGCGAGCTTGGACAGCCTTTGGTGGATAATCATTTGGGTCAAGGCATTGAAGTATTTGCTCTTAACGAAAATGGTAAAAAAACCAAAGAAGTGGTGGGTTACAGTAAGGATTGCAGTCTGCCTACGCGAATTCAATATTATAAAAGAGACGATGTGGATGATGGCTTTATAAAAGTTGAAGACATCAATACATTAGAAAATGAAAATCAACAAATTATCCGCATCGAGACAGGTACCATTAATCGTTACATATATATGTTGGCGATTCCTGTGAACAAACAGGACACCCCAGAGGTATTTAATGCCAGTAAGTGGAATCAAAAATTAATCTATCGTTTTAAAGGCGGCGTTGGGGTAGGACGTAAACAAGGTAATATCAATATTGATAAAATCTTGTATGAGCACGAAGCTCAATTGCAACAAGGTTATGCCATTGCTTTTAGTACAGGTACACAAACCAGTAATCACTATGATATCTGGTTGAGTGAAGATACCGCCTTAAGAGTGAAACGCCAATTCGAAAGTCGTTACGGACAAGCACTTTATACTATAGGTATTGGCGGCTCAGGTGGGGCAATCCAACAATACCTATTAGCGCAAAATCACCCCGGCATCATTGATGGAGCCATTCCTCTTTATTCCTATCCAGATATGGTAACCCAAGTCAGTTACGCCTTGGATTGTGAACTTATGGAATATTATTTTGATGAAATCAGCTCACAAAAAAAATGGCAGACTTGGGAAAACCGTCGATTAATTGAAGGCAGTAACGCGTTACAAGATTTTAAAAATCGCTATGGGAATCTGCAAGGTATTGCCGCCATGATGAATGGTGATTTTACTAAAATGCCCGATGGGGCCTCTGAATGCACCAATGGTTGGCGCGGGCCTGCACAACTCATTAATAACCCTAAATTCTTCGCAGGCTACTTTGAGGTCGATCCTGATGTATTTGCAAAAATCGACTGGAGTCATTGGGGAAATTTATTCCATATATATGGCAGTGATGCCTCTGGTGTTGGTCGCAGATTTTGGGGTAACGAAGGCGTGCAATATGGATTGCAATCGTTATTGGATGGCAAGCTCAGTGTGTATGAATTTCTAAATGTAAATCGCCATATAGGTAGTTGGAAGTCACCTGGTGAAATGCAGAATGAGCGCTTTTGGCACATAAGCGGTGATGACTCTTTGAAAAACCTATCTTTGTGGAGCGAGCAAAACATGACCCACGAAGGTAAAAAACAATTGGCGCCGCGAACTGCTGGTGATAAAGCGGCAGCTGATGCCGCGTATCAATCAGGCTTGGTATTCTTGGGCTTGGCGGAATTGCCGATCATAGACTTGCGTCATTATTTGGATGAACAATTGGATATGCATCATTCCATGGCCTCGTTTATTTCTCGTAAACGAATCGAAAACGCGAAGGGCAATAGCGATCATCAATTGATTTGGATGATGGAGAAAGACAACACCTTGTCGCGCAAAGAATTAATACGCAGTTTACCAATTGATGATGCATTACGTGTGCTGGATCAATGGATTTTTAATATCAAGGCAAACCCAGAGAAAACGCTGGCAGAAAATCGCCCGCAATCAGCCAGTGATCGTTGTTACGATAAAGATCATAAAATCATTGATGAATCACAAGGAACATGGGATGGCCTGTGGAATAACAAAGTGGCAGGCCCTTGCCAACAGCGTTTTCCTCACTATGCACAATCAAGATATGTGGCCGGTGAAAGTATTTATGGTGATACTTTAGTGTGCGATAAACAAAGTGTGGCTCAAGCCATTGAAGCTGGGGTGTATGGTCGCGTGGATATTAAACCTTTCCAATCTCAGTTGGAGCAAATTTTCCCCCATGGGGTATGTCGGTATCCCCAAGAGGCCAATGAAAAGGTCAGTCGCTTATTGCAAGAGATACAGCCGTAAAAAGGGCGAGAGTCTAAACGCTCGTGAAGCCAGTTAACTGAGGTGATCCGGTACGACGAGTTTAACCACTACTAAAATGACGCCAATAAAGCAGGCGACAAAGATGAGGGCGGCAATCACATACATTACTGGGTTGGTGGCGTTTAGGTCGCGCTCCATGTTTTTGCTTGTTTGCACGCCAAACGCGGCGGCCATGATGCTAAATAGGGCGGTGAAAAATCCAGTTTTTTTGGGCTGTTCCGTCATAGCAGTCTTCCTTTTAGCAATGGTCTAGAGACAGGCGATCAATCAACTAGGGTCAGTTGAGCGTTCTCTACAGGGTAACCTTCGGCTTCAAGCCAGGCAAAGGCTTGTTGTTCATTGGCAAACACTTGACGCACGAAATCCCCTTGGGTTTCTTTTACCATGCGGTCCATTTGGAACTGTTTTAGCATGCTTGGGCTGTACACCTGTGCCGTACGCTTAAGACCATGCTCAATCACCCATTGTACTAATTCGAGAATAACCGCTTCAAATTCGGGAGTACCTAGCTCCCAGTCGTCTAAATATACGATATGGGCCCAATCTTGGTTGAGTAGCGGCTCTGCCAAGGCCTTAAAATCGTTGGCGTAGGTTTGGGCCATCTCACTGTTCCACTGCCCTTTTAAGCGAGCCAAAATCACCGTGTTGTCACGCCAAATATCAAAATGACCGTGTGCTTCCATAAGCGCCCTCCCAATAGAGTAAATATAGGCTAAAAATGGGTATTCAGGCTTTTAGCTAAGAGTGTTGGCTGATATAGTACCGGCTTCATTATTTTGCTTAGGAACATCAGGGTGACGGTTTTACTTATCCCTAATCGATTGAACATTGGCTTACATGCCAAACGATGGCTTTAGCAGGGCGCGCGAGCTCCTTGTAAACAGCCGTAGCCTCTGCGTCCTGCCTGCCCCAAATTACACGCTATTTGTTTTTATTTAAGTATTAGGATCAAGATCCATGACACCAGAATTGTATACTGAGTTGTCTGAGCAAGGCTTCAATCGTATTCCTGTCTTCCAAGAAATCTTAGCCGATCTCGACACCCCATTAAGCACCTACCTAAAAGTGGCCCAAGGTCCGTATTCGTATTTGTTGGAATCGGTACAGGGTGGCGAAAAGTGGGGTCGCTACAGCATGATCGGCATGCCATGTAAGCGCGTGTTAAAAGTGCGCGCCAACCAAGTACAAATCCTTGAGCATGAGCAAGTGATCGAGCAGCACGATGTGGCTGACCCGTTAGACTTCATCGCTCAATATCAGTCCCAGTTTAAAGTCGCGCCGGTGGAAGGCTTGCCAAAATTTGATGGTGGCTTAGTGGGCTACTTTGGCTATGACGTGGTGCGTTATGTGGAAAAACGCCTAGCCGAATCCACCCCTGAAGATGACATCAATAACCCTGATATATTGTTGATGCAATCCGAAGAAGTCATTGTGTTTGATAACTTAAGCGGCAAGCTGTTCTTTATCGTATTGGCTAACACAGACGATGCGGATGGTTTTGAAAAAGCGAAGCGTCGTATCACCATTATGCGCGGACAAATCCGTCGTGCGTATCAAGGTCAGATTGGGCAGCCATTGATTCAACCGCGTGATGTGGCTGAGAGTGACTTTGTTTCCTGTTATGGAGAACAGGCTTTCATGGAGTCAGTGGATAAAATTAAAGAATACGTATTAGCCGGAGACATCATGCAGTGCGTGATCTCTCAGCGTTTAAGTACTGACTTTCATGGGCATCCATTAAATTTATATCGCGCTTTGCGCACATTAAACCCAAGCCCATATATGTATTTCATGGATTGTGGTGATCACCACGTAGTGGGTTCAAGTCCTGAGATTCTGGCGCGTTTTGAGGACGGAACCATTACCGTTCGCCCTATTGCTGGTACTCGTTACCGTGGGCAAACCCCTGAGCAAGACTTAGCATTGGAAGAAGAGCTGCTAAGTGATCCGAAAGAAATTGCCGAGCATCTCATGCTCATCGATCTGGGGCGTAATGACGTGGGTCGTGTGAGTAACATGGGTGAAGTGCAAGTAAGCGATCAGATGGTGGTGGAGCGTTATTCCCATGTGATGCACATTGTTAGTAACGTTGAAGGCAAGGCTAAGCCGGGTATCACCTCCATGGATGTGTTAAAAGCCGCCCACCCAGCTGGTACGTTAAGCGGCGCGCCGAAAATCCGCGCCATGGAAATCATTGATGAATTTGAACCGGTTAAACGGGGTGTCTACGGTGGTGCTGTGGGTTATCTAGGTTGGAATGGCAATATGGATACGGCCATCGCGATTCGTACCGCCGTCATCAAAGACAAAAAGATTTATGTGCAAGCCGGTGCCGGTGTTGTGGCTGACAGCGTGGCACGTCTTGAGTGGAAAGAAACCATGAATAAAGCACGCGCCGTTATGAAGGCCGTGGCCATGGCGGAATCAGGATTGGATAACTAAGCATGAACACCAGTGGTCTTCAACAACGCTTTTTAGCCTTGCGTAGTAATAAGGGCTTTGAATTATTCGTTGTGGGTGTGATTTTGTTTTCTGCCATTGTGGTGGGGGCAAAAACCTATGACTTACCGCCAACCATGCTCAGTGTGATCGCATGGTTGGATCATTTTATTACGGTGATTTTCTTGGTGGAAATCATTGTGCGCTTTTTGGGTGAAGCCGATAAACGGAACTTCTTCAAAAGCGGCTGGAATATTTTCGACACCATTATCGTGGTGGCCAGTTTAGTGCCTGTGGATGAAAGTGAAATGGCCTTTATCGGCCGTTTGCTGCGTATTTTCCGCGTGCTGCGTATGGTGTCGATTATTCCGGAACTCCGTGTGCTATTAAACTCGCTGCTCAAAGCGTTGCCGCAATTAGGTTATGTGATGTTGCTGATGTTCATCATCTTTTACATCTATGCCGCTATCGGCGCTACCTTGTTTGCACCGATTAATCCTGAGTTATGGGGGGATATTTCTATTTCTCTATTAACCTTGTTCCGCGTCATGACGTTTGAAGATTGGACCGACGTTATGTACGAAACCATGACGGTATATGGTTTAAGCTGGATTTATTACCTTACATTTATTTTCTTAACCGCGTTTGCATTTTTAAACATGGTGATTGGTATTGTGGTAAGCGTTATTGAAAAAGAAAACGCTATGGAAGAAGCCGCCCACTCCACCGACCCTACCATGGTGGATTTGCATAATGAGATTAAAGAGTTGAAAGCCATGGTCGCGCAGATGGCACAGCTGAATGATCCTAACAAAGGACAATCCTAATGTTATTAATGATCGATAATTATGATTCCTTTACCTACAACGTGGTTCAGTATTTTGGTGAGCTGGGCGCGGATGTGAAGGTGTTTCGCAATGACGAAATCACCATTGAAGAAATCGAAGCCTTAAATCCAGAGCATCTGGTGATTAGCCCGGGTCCGTGTACCCCAAACGAAGCCGGTATCTCGGTAGAAGCCATTAAACACTTTGCCGGAAAATTACCCATTTTGGGTATTTGCTTGGGGCATCAAAGTATTGGCCAAGCTTTTGGTGGCAACATCATTCGTGCAGGTCAGGTGATGCATGGTAAGACCAGTGAGGTTTACCATGAAGACAAAGGGGTATTCGCTAATTTGAATAACCCATTTACTGCGACGCGTTATCACTCGTTGGTGATTGAAAAAGAAACCCTGCCGGATTGTTTAGAAATGACGGCATGGACGCAGAACGAAGATGGCAGTATTGAAGAAATCATGGGGGTGCAACATAAAACCTTGCCTATTCAAGGCGTGCAGTTTCATCCAGAGTCTATTTTGACTCAGCACGGTCATGACTTGTTGAATAATTTCTTGAAAATGTCCGTATAAATAACAAACCACCTTCGGGTGGTTTTTTTATGTTTAAGATTTATGCGGATAGTGAATTGAGGTGGCAATGTCTTTATTCAAAACGGAGCGCTTAAGCGTTATCGAAATACAAAGTGATGATTGGCAAGATACGCTGGTGTCTGATTTGTTTTCATTGCTCTCACCTAATGTGGTGCAGTTCTTACCGCCTGACTTACAGGATATTCACAGTGCGCAAGATTTTCACCTGTGGCTTAAACAGATGCAGACGCAAGCACGTATATTTGTGATTCACGCAAAACAGAATGATCAGCCAATTGGAATGATATATTTATCCGAGCATGACTCAGTTGGACATCTTGGTTATTGGTTAGGAGAGGCCTTTTGGGGAAAAGGCTTTGCCCAAGAATTGTTGCAAGGTCTGGTTGTGTGGGCGAAACAAGCAACTCAATTGAAGCTGTTAAGTGGTGGCGTGGATCATGATAACCAAGCTTCCAGTCACGTACTTAGAAAGCTGGGATTTCAGCCAGCCAGTGACTCATCAGGTGTCAGCCATTATGTGTACCATATGTCATAGCAGGATTGATCAATGAAACTACGGGATATGAAAGGGCTTGGTCCCAAGACCGAGCAGCAACTGATGGCTATCGGTATTCAATCTCCGGAAGATTTAAAACGCATAGGTGCAGTGCCTGTATTTCTTCAATTGCAACGCACACGTGGCACTGCGGTGAGTTTGAATTTCTTGTATGCCCTAGTGGGCGCCATCGAAAATAAGTCTTGGCAGGAGATAGCCAAAACAGAAAAAAGCCGCCTTATACAAGAGTTAGAAGGGTATAAGGAGTTTGCCAACCATAACCAAGATGGTGATTCTCACTTCACTTGGTAGCTTGTGCTTGAGTCTTTGCAGCATTGTCTATACTGAAAAAATCACCGTGATATTCAGGACAATGCATGTCTCAGCCTATCGATATCAATAAGCGCCAAACCTTATCCACACTGGCCAAAGCCGGTGCCGCCACCTGCCTAGCAGCTAAAGCCCCATATGTGTTTGCACGAAAAAAGCATACTTTAAGAGTGCTGGGAACCCATGTGACTTTGCAAGAGCCATTGCGTCAGCAGGCCATGAAAGACCTGGGAATAGATGTGGTATTTGAGCCCAAAGGCTCGGCTGCGGTGCTACAAAAAGCCTCCTTATATCCAGAGGCCTTTGACCTATACGAACAGTGGTCCAACAGCATTAATGTGTTGTGGCGTTCAGGCTCTATTCAAGCCATCGATAAAAATCGAATTACCCATTGGAATGAAATTAATGATTTATCCAAAACTGGGCGCGTGACCCCAAATGCCAAAATTGGTGCCGGTGATGCCCCTCATAAGATTTTATACATCCAAGACGACGGGGAGCTGGGTAGCCAAGAATCCGATGAGGTGAGCTTCTTGCCATATGTGCATAACGTGGACTCGTTTGGTTACAACACCCAGGTGATTGAAAAAGGGGTTCCTTACGAAACCGAAAGTTGGGGCTGGTTATTAGATGAAGCCTATGCCGGTAAGGTGGCCATCGTAAATGCCCCTACCATTGGCATTTTTGATTTGGCGTTAGCGGCTCAAGCGCGGGGCTTGGTTAAGTTTAAAGACATAGGCTCTATTACTAAAAACGAAATGGATCAGTTGTTTAACCTATTAATTAAAATGAAAAAGAAAGGGCACTTTAGTGGTTTTTGGACTTCGGTGCCTGAATCCGTGGACTTCATGGCATCTGGTCGAGTGGTGATCGAAAGTATGTTCTCCCCTGGGGTGTCATCATTAAATGGTAAGGGCATACCGGTCGTTTATGCAGCACCAAAAGAAGGGTATCGCGCTTGGCATGGGGTTATGTGCTTATCATCAGCGACACAAGGTGCGGCAAAAGATGTGGCCTACGAGTATATGAACTGGTGGCTATCAGGCTGGCCGGGAGCCTTTATCGCCAGACAAGGCTATTACATTTCTAATGCACAACGCTCTAAACCGTTACTGGAACCTGCCGAGTGGGATTACTGGTATGCAGGCAAGCCTGCTACGAAAGATCTCACCGGTACAGATGGAAACGTGTCGGTAAGAAAAGGCGACGTGCGAACCGGTGGCAGTTACGAGCAGCGCTTTGGTAATGTTGCGGTATGGAATACCGTCATGCCCACTTACGATTACAGCTTACAAAAGTGGTATGAGTTTGTGAGTGCATAGAAATGAAGGTCTTCTTTCGATCGCTGTACGTTCAAATGATAATAGCGTTAGTTCTGCTAGGGGTAACGCTATTAACTCAGCTGTTCACGGCTCGAAATAATCTTTCCACCTTGTCTGGTAGCCAAGAAAAACTCATTCATACTTATGATAGCGTGAGCCTGATATATGAATTAGAGCGCGACGTTATCGACTTACAGCGAAACCTGCTTATTTATAAAGAGACCGCCAGTGACAGTTCCATTCAGCGTTTTCATGAAGTCATTGAAAGCATTAATGAAAAAATCAATCGAGTGCTTGACGAACAAAAAAGGGGAATAATTTACGATATTGATCCGGATTTATTCAAGCGCATGGTGCAGCATATTAAAGATTATGAAGAAAATTTTTCTTCGGTGATTAATGCTCGGGCTAGACAAAAAGAACTAATCGAACATATTTATTTAGATCTTACTGCTATTGATCAGGTTGCAGAGAATACGGATAAACCACAAACAATAAAAGCTCAATTACATGGCCATGTTGTTGATCTTCGTCATTCAGTCAATTCCTATTTAAGTAATCTCGATCCATCCAATAATGAATATTTCAATAAGACATTTCTCAGTTTAATAGAGCTTGCTAAGCAAGAAAAATTATCCAGTGTAGTTGCATTATTGAAGGATATTAAATCGGATTTCAGGCGGTTAATACAAGTGAATCGTGGTTATTTATTTTTGGTGAACGTGGTTATGGCGGGATCTGCCAATGAATTTTTATTTTTAACTAAGAAAATTAGAGAAGACGCCATATTAAAACAAAGTGAAATTTCTCATTCGGCACAATTGGATGAAGACCGGGTGAAAAATCAAAACTCGATAATCAGCGTCATTTCTATCTCTATTATTTTATTAATTGCCGCATTCATTTCCAACCGAGTCATGATACCGATCAAAAAAATCACCACTGTTTTCAGTAAGATATCCAAAGGTGGAAAAGTTGATGGTATTCCAAATGTGGAACGCAGAGATGAAATTGGGGAGCTGGCTCGGGCTGCTGAGCTTTTTCATAATAATAGCCAATTAACCAAAAAGTTATTAGAGCGTTCACAAGACATGATTGCCAATCAAGAAGTACTTAATGTGCAATTAGAGCAAGAAAAAAAGCGCGCAGAATTAGCCGCGCAATCAAAAAGTACGTTCTTGGCGAATATGAGTCATGAAATACGAACACCCATGAATGGTATTGTGGGCTTGATTGATCTGGTATTGAAAACCAACCTGAATAATAAACAGCGTCGCTATCTTGAACGGGTGGCTTATTCAGGAAAAATAATGATGAATGTCATTAATGACATTTTGGACTTCTCTAAAATTGAAGCCGGTAAGATGGAAATTGAATCCATCGAGTTTGATGTGAATCAGATGATTGAAAATGTGATTTCTTCGATTCAAGTGAAAGCGGACGAGAAAGACTTGGATTTCAATATCTGGGTAGATGCCAGCGTACCTAAAACCTTGATGGGGGATCCTCTAAGAATCAGTCAAATATTACTGAATCTGTGCAGTAATTCGGTGAAGTTTACTGACTTTGGCTCCATAGTGGTGAAGTTTTCCTATGAGAATAATCAGTTGGTCTTTCAGGTGGTCGATACCGGCATAGGTATGAATGAAGAGCAGCTGAATAATATCTTCGAATCGTTTACTCAAGCGGATGGTTCCATCAGTCGAAAATACGGTGGAACAGGATTGGGCCTTACGATTGTTAAGCAGTTGGTAAAACTGATGGAAGGGGATATTCAAGTGCGTTCGGAGGTGAATGTGGGTACGCAAATGCATGTAAAGCTAAGCTGCCCTGCAAAAGAACAAGAAAGCTTATTAGCACCTTTACAGCATGCTTTATCACCAATCGCGTATTACAGTGTGTCGGCTAATGATGAATTGTATTATTTACTGTCCGCTTTAGGTCTGCCATTGCAGCATCATACCTTGGATGATCTAAGTAGTGTTAATCACGGCCATTACCAATATGCCTTAATTAATCTAGGTCGAACCATTCAGGATAAATCCATAGATGAAATACTCGCTCGTCATGATAAAGCGTTGGTTGTGTTAAGCGCCAATGATATTGAAAGCCGGGATTGTTTAAAAGCGGCGGATAATGTTGATGTCATACTGCATCCATTTTCGCCTAAGAAGTTTCGTTGGTTTGTTTCCAATGGCCTTGGTATTCAATCAGATGATGATCGTACTGACTGTATGCTGGATAATTTTCAGCAAAATAAATTTCAAGGTCATCTGTTGTTGGTTGAAGATAATCAAATCAACCAACTGGTGGCAGGGGATATGCTTGAAAGCTTGGGCTTAACCTATGATGTGGCAGAAGATGGTGAGCAAGCTATTGAAAGGGTCAAGGCGTCCAGCTATGACCTGGTGTTGATGGACGTACAAATGCCGAAAATGGATGGCTATACCGCAACCCGAACATTACGGGAATTGGGATTCAACGACATAACCATCTGTGGCTTATCGGCTAATGCATTAAAAGAAGATCTAAAAAATGCAAAATCTGCCGGAATGAATGATTATCTTACCAAGCCTTTGGTGTTGTCTGATTTGAGCGCCATGCTCGAAAAATATTTAGATGTATCTGAATCCTCTAACTCTTAGAAGATACTTTTCGGTTCAAGTTCTCCCTTGGTGATTCAAAATAGTTCAAATAATCTCAATGGATTTGCCCATTAAAATGGCATGCTAGCCTCATTTTGTATCATTCACTTTTCAGTCTTTTTATATTTTCTAAGTATTTGCACCAAAGCTGAACATTAATGTAATTGATTGAACTTAAATAATTCAAATTCGGCTGAATCAATTCAAACAGTCTAAAAAAATTGAATAAAATCAATCCTATTTTGTGTGTATTAAATGTTGGAATGCTTGTTGCAAAACTCCAATCAGACAGGAACGTGTCCCCGCGATCCCGAATAAAAACTTAAATCCATTAGGAGAAACACACAATGTCCTACTTAATGCCTTCGGAGTTTGCGACCAAGATGGTCGATGCAGGCGAATCAAAAGTATTCATGTCGACGCGTGATACTGTGATTCGTGGTTTTATGGCTGGCGCAATTTTAGCGTTAGCGGCTGTTTTTGCTATTACCATTGCGGTAAAAACGGGTTCTTTCTTACTGGGTGCCATTTTATTCCCAGTGGGTTTTTGCATGCTGTATTTAATGGGGTTTGATTTATTAACCGGTGTGTTTGTATTAACACCGCTTGCGTTATTAGATAAACGTCCAGGGGTGACGGTAAAAGGAATTTTAAGAAACTGGGGCTTAGTTTTCATTGGTAACTTTGCCGGTGCACTAACCGTGGCTTTCATGATTTCGTTTATCTTTACCTATGGTTATAACGTGGATGCGGGAGCCATCGGGCATAAGATTGCGAGTATTGGTGAGTCTCGAACACTGGGTTATGCAGAACACGGTGTAGCCGGTTGGTTTACTATTTTTATTCGCGGCATGCTGTGTAATTGGATGGTGTCTTTAGGTGTGGTGGGTGCCATGATCTCTACCAATGTTAGTGGTAAAGTGATTGCCATGTGGATGCCAATCTTCTTGTTCTTTTTCATGGGCTTTGAGCACTCAGTGGTGAACATGTTCTTGTTCCCATTCGGCATGATCATGGGTGGTGATTTCTCTATCATGGATTACTTCATCTGGAATGAAATCCCAACAGCCCTTGGTAACCTTGTTGGTGGTCTTGCCTTTACGGGTCTAACTCTTTACACCACACACGTGCGCACAGCGGCAAAGCGTCCTCAACCTGAAATGATTCAAAAGCCTGCGACTGCTTAAATCAATCACTTATATAACCGCCCTAGGGCGGTTATTTTGTTTTTAAAGAGAGGTAATGTTATGACTCGTGATGAAGTAACTGAACTTATTGTTTTGCAAAAACAAAAAAAACAACTGACATGGCCGCAATTAGCAGATGCATTAGGTCAGAGTAAAGAATGGTCGACGGCTGCGCTTTTAGGGCAAATGACGTTAACCGAGCAACAAGCCAAAGTGGTGGGTAATATGTTGGATCTGCCAGAAGAGGCCATCATGCAATTACAAGTAGTGCCTTATAAAGGGTCATTGCCATCAGCCATACCTACAGACCCATTAATCTATCGTTTTTATGAATTGATCAATGTGTATGGAACGACATTTAAAGCGCTGATTCATGAAGAATTTGGTGATGGCATTATGAGTGCTATTGATTTTAATATGGACTTACAACGGGAGCCCGATCCAAAAGGGGACCGTGTATCTATTACCATGAGTGGAAAGTTTTTACCGTATAAAACCTATTAGCCATCAAGATATGAAGGGCAATGGCCCTTCATATTCATTAGTGAGTTACATGTCTAAATCTCTAGCCGTTTCGGTTGCTCAATTTACTCATAAAGGGTGTAAGCCGATCAATCAAGATTGTCATGGTGTACGTGTCCCCCATGATGAACTGCTGACCATGAAAGGTGTTACCTGTGTGTTAGCGGATGGCATTAGTTCGTCCAGTGTGAGTCAAGATGCTAGTCAAACCTGCGTGAATTCGTTATTAGACGATTATTACTGCACCTCTCAAGCGTGGACAGTTAAAACCAGTGTCAATAATGTATTGAACGCCATTAATTCTTGGTTATACAGTCAAACACGTCGCAGCGAGTTTCGTGACGACTTTAATAAAGGCTATGTGTGTACCTTAAGTGCGCTGATCTTAAAATCAACCACTGCGCATATTTTTCATGTGGGTGATTGTCGCGTGTATCGAGTGCGGCACAACACTTTAACTCAGCTGACACAAGATCACAGAGTCATAATCAGTGAACATGAAAACTATTTAGCTAAAGCCATGGGTATGAAGAATCACCTCGATGTGGACTATCAATCTTTGGCTTTGCAAGAAGGGGATGTGTTTTTATTAATGACGGATGGCGTTTACGAGCATATCAGTGACGATTTTATTTTGGCTACACTGGCTGATACAGAACAAAATTTAGATTTGGCTGTGGATACCTTGGTGCATCAAGCATTAAATCATGGCAGTGACGATAATCTTACAGCGCAAATCGTACGAATAGATCAACTCCCCATACAAACCGAAGAAGAGTTATACGATCAGCTGACTCAACTGCCATTTTGCTCAGTACTTAATAACAATCAAGAATTAGATGGGTTACGCATACTTCAATCTTTATATGCCAGCTCTCGCAGCCATGTGTATTTAGCCCAAATAATGGCAACACAGGAAAAAGTGGTAATAAAAATACCGTCTGTGGAGCAACACCATGATACCGCTTATTTAGAGCGATTTTTGTTAGAGGATTGGATTGCACAGCGAGTTGATAATCCTTATGTGGTGAAGTCTCCGGTGATTTCACAGAAAAGTTGCCTTTACAGTGTGATGGAATATGTGGATGGCAAAACCCTAACCCAGTGGATGCGTGATCATCCCAACCCCAGTGTGGAAAGTGTTCGCGTGATCGTTGAACAAATTGCAAAAGGTCTGCAAAGCTTTCACCGTCTAGAAATGTTGCATCAAGATTTGCGCCCAGAAAATATTCTAATCAGCCATAATGGTCAGGTGAAGATTATTGATTTTGGTTCCGCCAAAGTTGCTGGTATTTTAGAAATCGATAGTCCTCTTTTGCGTTTAGAAAGTTTAGGTACGGTGCAGTATATGGCACCGGAATATTTTTTAGGTGAATCAGGTGCCACGTCAGCTGACATTTACTCCCTTGGTGTTATTACGTATCAAATGCTTAGTGGGCGGTTGCCCTATGGTGATAAAGTGGCACGTTGCACATCGCGCGCAGCACAAAATAAATTGGTGTACGAATCGGTATTAGATGATCACAGAGATATACCTGTGTGGATGGATAGCGTATTGAAAAAGGCGCTGCATATTCAACCGCATATGCGTTATCAAGAGTTGTCAGAGTTCGTTTATGATTTGCGTCATCCCAGTACGCGTATGTTAAATCAAGCTAAAGGGCCACTATTGGAGCGCAACCCTCTATTGTTTTGGCAAAGTGTGAGTGCCATATTGTTAGGCTCAGTTTTATATTTGTCCGCAAAATTGTATTTATAAAACGTACGCTGACATTATTCCTGCCAGTCTTTGAAATACTCCAATAGATAATCAATGGCGAGGCGCGCTTTTAACGGTAAGAAGCGGCGGTTTTGATACACAATCCAACTGCTATTACCAAGACTCCAATACTCGCTCAAAATGGGTGTCACTGAGCCTTGCTCTATGGCATTGAGAAAACTGCTTTTGGGTGCATAGGCGATGCCCAGACCATTTTCACACGCGCTTATCAGAGCGTGTGCATTATTGCTCCGCCAGCGACCTTGCACTTTCACACTGAAAGCTTCCCCTTGGTCTTGAAAAAACCAGTGATCATTATTTGAAATAAGGCAGCTATGCTGTTTTAAATCGTTGGGGTGAGATGGCGTGCCGTACTGAGTCAAATAATCTTGGCTGGCAGCTGCAATCATAGGGCGGTTTAGAAGCTTTCTTGCTACCAACCCAGAATCTTGTAGTTGCCCGTAACGAATCGCAAAGTCGATACCGTCTTCCACAAAGTTCACCATGCGACTGTTAAAGTCCATATCGATGGTGAGATGGGGGTGCAACTTCGCAAACTCAATTAAGGCCGGCGCCACATAATGCTCAGCAAATGCGCCTGCTGCACTCACGCGTAAAGTGCCACTGAGTTGAAGTTGTTCGCTGCTCACTTGTTCGTTGGCCAGTTGTAAACCGTTCACTAGCTCTTTGCATTGCTGGTAGTAGGCTTGTCCGGCTTGAGTCAGGCTTACCAAGCGAGTAGTACGTGCGAATAATGCACTGCCTAGGCGGGCTTCCAATCGAGCCACTTGCCGACTCACATGACTGGTACTCACCCCAAGTTGTTTAGCTGCGGCCGAAAACCCTTGGGTTTCCGCAACCGCTACAAATTCGATAATGCCTTCAAAACTGACCATAGCGCTCTCATTATTGCTATTTGGCAATGGTAATTTGCTATTTTAGCTAATTATCAGTTGGATTGAAGGCAATTATCATAATCTCAAAGTTGAGCGAGCCTCATCTTCCCAATTAAGCGTTCGGAGAGATTATGAAAAAAGTACTGATATTGGTAACCAACCACGCCACCCTAGGTGATACCGATGAAGCCAACGGCACCTTTGCGCCGGAATTAACCCATGCGTTACATGTCATGCTGGACGCGGGCTTTGAATATGACATCGCCTCAATTGATGGTGGACAGGCTCCCTTGTATGGTACCGATATCGAAGGCGATGCGGTGAACGCAGAGGTGTTAGCTAATGCTGAATTTCAAAACCGTATCAACAACACCATTCCTGTGAATCAAATTAATGTACAAGATTACGACGGTATTTTTTATCCTGGTGGGTTTGGTTTGTTGTCTGATTTAGCCAGCAATGACGTGGTTGCACAGTTAAGCGCGCAGCATTATGAAGCGGGTGGGGTTTTGGCCGCTGTGTGTCATGGCCCTGCGGGTTTACTGCCGATCACATTAAGCAATGGTGAAAAACTGTTGGCCAACAAATCCGTTACGGGTTTCACCCGTGAAGAAGAAGTGGATTATGGCACCATAGATAAGATTCCATTCTTACTGGAAGAATCTTTGGCTCGCACCGCCAAGCAATACAGTAAAGTTCAGCCTTGGGGTGAGCTGGTAATTGAAGATGAACGCGTGATTACTGGGCAAAATCCAGCAAGTGCACATGGTGTGGGTGTGGCTTTGGTGAAACACTTAAGCTAAAAAATAGGTAAGACCTAAAAGCAAAACGCCCTCGTAAGAGGGCGTTTTTTTAGGGTTTATTTCGCAGGGTGATGTTGCATCCAATGACGGGCAATATCTTCACGACGACACACCCAAGCATCATCATGTTGCATCACGTAATCCAAAAAACGGGCTAACGATGCTGCGCGACCCGGGCGGCCAACTAATCGACAGTGTAAACCGATGCTCATCATTTTAGGCGTGTCACTGCCTTCGGCATATAACACGTCGAAGCTGTCTTTCAAGTAACTGAAGAATTGATCCCCAGAGTTAAATCCTTGTGCCGAAGCAAAGCGCATGTCGTTGGCATCTAGGGTGTAAGGCACCACCAAGTGAGGTTTGTCGAATTCGGTTAACCAGTAGGGAAGATCGTCCGCGTAGGAGTCAGCGTCGTACATGAGTTTGCCTGTCTCCACCACTAAGCGGCGAGTGTTTGGACTCATTCGGCCTGTGTACCAACCCGCGGGCAATTTCCCTGTCATACGTTGATGAATCTCTAGGGCTTGCTCTATGTGCTCCCGCTCCACTGATTCTGGCACGTATTGATAGTCGATCCAGCGCAGACCGTGACTGGCAATTTCCCAGTCAGCTTTAAGCATGGCTTCTACCACATCAGGATTGCGCTCCATGGCCATGGCCACACCGAATACAGTCACAGGTAAGTTGCGCTCGGTGAACATGCGGTGCAAGCGCCAAAAACCAGCGCGAGAGCCATATTCGTAAATGGACTCCATGTTCATATGACGCACACCCTGCAACGCTTGCGCACCCACGATTTCAGATAAAAACGCTTCGCTGGCGTCGTCACCATGCAGAATACAGTTCTCACCACCTTCTTCGTAATTGATGACAAATTGCACTGCAATCTTCGCTTTATTTGGCCATTGGGTTTTCACTGGATGAGGACCGTAGCCGAACATGTCCCTTGGGTAGCTCATGTGACACCTTTGAATTTAAATGGAAAATTGGGGTTAAATTAAATGAAAGCTGACCACTTGGTCAATCTAATTCTCATTCCAAGGCATTTCCCTCCATTAAAGCCCATAACCCAATGCCTGAACAGGCTGTTAGCTTGGAGCCATGGGGAGAGGCTGGTATAGTGAGCCCACTTTTTCACCTGTGAATTGGGAAATGGCCATGGGTATATTTCAGCAATCCTTCAATCTCTCTTATGTGTTGCATGCTTGGCGATGGCGCTAGGGGCTCGACCCCCGATTTATCTTTTTCCCAATATTGAATAACAAGGATTAACCCATGGATTTGAAACAAGCTTTAAACACAGTGGTTGCGCGTCAAGATTTAACCGAAGAACAAATGATGGGCGTGATGAAAACCATCATGACAGGTCAAGCAACCGACGCTCAAATCGGCGGCTTTTTAGTGGCGCTGCGTATGAAAGGGGAAACCCTTGATGAAATCACAGGTGCGGCGAGAGTGATGCGTGAACTAGCCACGCCGGTTCACGTGAGTGATGCTCACTTGGTAGACACTTGTGGTACAGGTGGTGATGGCGCCAATATATTTAACGTCTCTACAGCGGCGGCTTTTGTGGTTGCGGCAGCCGGTGGCAAGGTGGCAAAACACGGTAACCGCAGTGTGTCTTCGACGACAGGCAGCGCCGATGTCTTAGAAGCGGCTGGTGTAAACTTGAACATGACCGCAGAACAAGTGACTCGTGCCATCAACGAAATTGGTGTGGGCTTTATGTTTGCACCAGGGCATCACGGTGCCATGAAACATGCCATTGGCCCTCGTAAAGAATTAGCCATGCGCACCATCTTTAATATGCTCGGCCCGATTACGAATCCGGCTAATGTGCAAAACCAAGTATTGGGTGTGTTTAATGGTGACTTGTGTAAACCCCTTGCCGAAGTGCTGGGACGCTTAGGCTCTCAGCATGTGTTGGTCGTACACGCTAAAGATGGTTTAGACGAAATCAGTTTGGCCTCGCCAACTCGTGTTGCAGAATTGAAAGACGGCGCGGTTACCGAATACGAAGTGACACCAGAAGACTTTGGCATTAAGAGTCAAAGCCTGATTGGATTAAGCGTAGAAAGTGCCGAGCAAAGCTTAGCGCTAATCAAGGATGCTTTAAGTAAACGCGAAACCGAAGCGGGTCAAAAAGCGGCGGATTTAATTGCGTTAAATGCCGGTGCGGCTATTTATGCGGCAAACCTTGCGAGTGATCTTGCAGAAGGGGTATCCATGGCAGAAGATGCGATTTCAACCGGTTTAGCCTTGGAAAAATTAAACGAATTAGCGGCCTTTTCCCGCGTGTTTCTAGACGCTTAAGGTTAAGTGGAAAGCAGTATGAATACTCCAACAATTTTGAAAAAAATCATTGATCGCAAATGGGAAGAAGTGAAAGAACGCTCTGCCCAAGTTTCTATTAATGAATTAGCCAATCAAGCCAAATACTCTGATTTACCACGCGGCTTTAAACGAGCTATGGAAGCAAAAATTGCAGCAGGTCATCCTGCTGTGATTGCGGAAATTAAAAAAGCCTCTCCTAGCAAAGGGGTGTTACGTGAGCACTTTGTACCTGCTGAAATTGCTAAGTCTTATGAAGCCGCCGGTGCCGCTTGTTTGTCCGTGCTAACGGATAAAGACTTTTTCCAAGGTGGCGAAACGTATTTAAAAGAAGCCCGTGGTGCTTGCCAGTTACCCGTCATTCGCAAAGATTTTATTGTGGACCCTTACCAAGTGGTTGAAGCGCGAGCTATTGAAGCGGACTGTATTTTATTGATCGTGGCTGCATTGTCCGATGCACAAATGAAAGAGCTAAATGATTGTGCGTTAGAGCTAGGCATGGATGTGTTAGTGGAAGTGCATGACGAAGCCGAGTTTGAACGCGCCATGGATTTACCACCAAATATTTTGGGTATTAACAACCGTAACCTGCATACGTTTGATTTGACGCTGGATACCACGTTTAACCTATTGCCCCGTGTGCCGAAAGATACGTTATTAGTGACCGAAAGCGGTATCTTGGCCCCTAACGATGTGAAAGTGATGCGCGAGAAAGACGTGCACAGTTTCTTAGTGGGTGAAGCATTTATGCGCGCCGAGGACCCAGGTGCGCAATTGAAGACATTGTTCTTTTAATTTTCTTTAAACGTAAAAATAAAAAACGCGGCAGAAGCCGCGTTTTTTATGCTTGCTCAGTAAGCCACACCAATGCGTTGTTTCGCATGTTGATTGGCTTCTAACTCATCGATCATGGCTTTGGCATAATCACTGACGCTGATGCGACTGTGACCGGAAGCATCCATTATTAGTTGATCGCCACCCACTCGGTATTCACCCAAACTCTCCCCAGGGAAGATCTCGGCGGCTGGACTGACGAATGTCCAATTTAATGGGCTATTTGAGGCTTTGAACGTGGCCAGTGCTTCACCTTGAGCGATGGCTTCCGCTTTGTACTCAGCTGGAAATTCCGGTGTTGAGATGAGCGTGACGTTGGGGGCCACTTCTAAAGAGCCCGCACCGCCCACCCAAAGAAGACGCTTGATGCCAATGTTAGGTAATTGGGTTAGTAAGGTGTTTGCCACTTGATTGACCATTTCATGATTGCCTTGAGCGCGACCACCGACGGAAGCGATCACAGCATCTGCACCTTGTAACGCATTTTCCAGATTGGCATTTTGATCTAATAGATCCAACTGGCGAACATCAAATTCTGTGTTGTTGGCTTTGCTTGGGTCACGTACTAATGCAATCACGTCATGGCCGCGAGACTGGGCTTCATTGGCAATATGGCTACCGATCCAACCTGTGGCACCTAAAATAGCTACTTTCATGTTGTTACTCCTAACTTTGTGGTTTTGTGTCTTAAAAGACGTTGAAGCTAGGTTAGTGGTTAATAAAAAAGAGATAAATTAGGATAATTGATATAGATTGTATCCATATAGTTATCTAATTGGTGGGATATGGATCGTTTAACTGCCATGCGTACATTTGTGGAGGTGGCTAAAACGGCAAGCTTTACTCAGGCTGCTGAGCATCTGGCCATGAGTCGTTTACAAGTGTCGCGTCATGTTCAAGAAATAGAGTCTTGGTTGCAACAGAGGCTGTTGCACCGTACCACACGCAAGGTGAGCTTAACCTCTGTGGGTGAAGATGTACTGAAACAGTGTGAGCAGATTCTGCATCAGGCGGGGGAGCTGGAGTCGCAAGCGTTACTGCAATCGCAGCAGCTAACAGGCAACATTCGCATCGCCTCACCCATTGGCTTAGCACAAGGGTTGTTGCTAGATGTGATTGCCGGGTTCACGCAAGATCATCCACAGGTGAAGATTGATATACTGGCATCCGATAGTTTGTCACAGCTGGTGGATGAGCGAATCGATATTGCGCTGCGTTACACTAATGAGCCAGACGAAAGTTTGATCGCGAGAAAATTATTGGCATTGGATTCCGTCATTTGCGCATCTCCTGCGTATTTAAAACAACATGGCGAGCCCAATTCACCGCAAGAATTGGCGCAGCATAATTGTTTTATTCATCAGCAATACAAACAATGGCGTTTTGTTAAAGATAATCAGCACTATCCTGTGCAAGTGTCGGGTAACGTGAGTGCCAATGAATTAGGGACCTTGAGTCGTCTTGCGGTACGCGGTAATGGAATTGTTCTACTACCTTGTGATTTAGCGAATCCGCTAATCGAAGCAGGAAAGCTAACGCCAATTTTGTCTGCGTATACCTTGCCTTCCACCAATCTGTGGGCGGTGTATTTATCGAGAAGTTATCAATTGCCTGTGGTGCGACAATTCATTAACTATATTGCGAATAGTTGGAATAAAGACATTGTGAGAATTCCATAAAAAACGCGGCAGAAGCCGCGTTTTTTATGGGTGACTTGTAGAAAGAAGGTTAACCCAGTTCGGCACGGGCGACGATTTCTTTCATGATTTCGTTGGTGCCGGCGTAAATTTTTTGTACGCGGCTGTCAGCCCATGCGCGGCAGATCGGATACTCATTCATGTAACCATAACCGCCGTGTAATTGTAGGCACTCGTCCATGACTTTAAATTGCAAGTCGGTGGTAATTTGTTTAAGACCCGCTGCAGTTGGGATATCGAGCTTGTGGTCTAGGTGCAATTCTAAACAACGGTCTGTGTACACACGCAATGCGTTGGTTTCGGTGATGAGTTCAGCCATTTTAAAGCGCGTGTTTTGAAATTTACAAATTGGCTTACCAAATGCTTTACGTTCTTTGATGTAATCCTTCGTCCAGGCAATGGCGGCTTCACACGCGGCCACGGCAGTCAGTGCCACTAATAAGCGCTCTTGTGGTAATTCTTGCATTAAGGCCATGAAGCCCGTGCCTTCAACACCGCCCAATAAATTCTCAGCAGGCACTTTCACATCGTTAAAGAACAGCTCGCTGGTGTCTTGCGCTTTCATGCCCGCTTTGTCGAGATTGGTACCTTTCTCAAAGCCTTCCATGCCGTCTTCAATTAAGAATAAGCTGATACCCGCGGCACCTTTAGTGGGATCGGTTTTCGCAACCACTATCACTAAATCCGCCATTTGGCCATTGGTAATAAAGGTTTTGCTGCCGTTTAATACGTAATGATCACCGTTTTTAATGGCGGTGGTTTTCACGCCTTGTAAATCAGAACCGGCACCGGGTTCGGTCATGGCGATGGCGCCAATGTTTTCACCACTAATGAGTTTTGGAATGTACTTTTGTTTCTGCGCTTCTGTGCCCCAGTTGTTGATGTAGGGCATGACGATGTCACTGTGCAGTGGCCATCCAATACCAGAGCAACCTGTGCGTGAGATTTCTTCCATCACCACAGCGCTGTAACGAAAATCACAACCCAAGCCGCCATATTCCACCGGGGCTGTTGGGCACAAGAATCCCATCTCGCCGCCTTTGGTCCATAATTCACGACTGACTTGTCCGTCCTTTTCCCATTGGGCATGAAACGGGACGGCTTCTTTTTCAAGGAATTTACGTACGCTGTCGCGAAAACCTTCTAAATCACTGTCGAATAATGAACGTGGAATCATGGCAAACCTCGGTATTAAGAATTGTTATAGGGTGTGTCCGTGATTTCAGTGTGGCAGTGGAGTGGCGTGCTCTCAATGATCAAAACCACCAGATCAAGTGGCGCAATTTATATACACAAATGAATATTAAGCGGGTGCTTATTAGAAGAAAGCACGCCGAGTGGGTTTACTCGGCTTTGCAGGTTTCTTGAATTTCCCCAGCGCGATAATCTCCTGGGGTAACGCCAGTCCATTTTTTGAAGGCTCGGTGAAAGGTGCTGGGTTCGGTGAAACCCACTTTTAACGCGATATCATTAATGCTGTATTTGTTCTCACTTAGATGACAAATGGCGAGATCGCGGCGCACCTGATCCTTAATGGCTTGGAAAGACGTGTCTTCTTCTTTCAAACGGCGACGCAAGGTTTGGGTCGAGGTGTTTAATTGATACGCCACACTTTCAAAGTCGGGCATTTCTAACTCGGAACTGACTTCCAAAATTCGGCGAATCTGCGCATTGATGCTGGCGGTATTGTTGGGTTTTACCAAGAACACATACGGCGCTTCTTGCATGAGTTCGGGTAAGTCTTGGCGAGAGCGAATAATGGGTAAATCCAAATCGCTTTTACGAAACCTCAGTAAGGTGCGCGGCTGATTGAATTTGTGCTCGCCATAGAAAAACAATTGGTATTCACCTGCGTGGTTAGGGCGAGCATAGGAGAATTCCGCCATTTTAATGGGGATACGTTTACCGGTTAACCAACAGCACAAGCGATGCCATAGCACGAGCTGGTACTCGGTCAGATAGTGATGTTTGTTTAAGCATTCATGGTGCTGATTCACCACTAATGCACCATCAAATTCGGTTTGTTCAAACTGGGTGTGGATGCCTAAATCAAACAAGCGATAGAAACGGGTGCCCATTTCTAAGGCTTCTCCTAGGGTAGAGCAGGGCAAAATCAGCTGGCAGAGGGTCTCAAAGCTGCCGGGTTTGCTGGGCTTATAATCGTGGCCAAGAAATTCATCTTGTAACAGGTTCACCAGAATGCGCAGCAGTTTGGCCATTTTATCTGGGTACACTCGGGCCTTAGGTTCATGCAGGATTTCTAAGCCAATACCAGCTTGACGCAAGATGGTCTCTGCGTCGTGTCCTTGAGCTAAAGCCCCAGCCAAGGCGGCTCGAACGTAATGACTGGCAATGGTAGAGGTTTTCATACAACAACTGAACCCAAATTCACATGTGGCAACATCATACAAAGTCAGACCATTTGTGCAACTACTTCAAATCTGGCGCGGCTTGATGATTTTGGCCAATTTATCTGGTGTGCTCAGATATAGGCCTGAGATTTCAAGCCTGTTAAGGTGACTGAAAAGAACAATAAATTAGGTACAGCATGTCAGCACAAGCCCTTTCAAAATTAAATATCTTGGATTTTTCCACTTTATTGCCAGGTCCATATGCCAGCTTGATGATGGCGGACATGGGGGCCAATGTATTGCGCATAGAAAGCCCCACCCGACCGGATCTCGTCAGGGCATTGCCACCGCAAGATGCCAGTGGACAAAGTGCCGCTCATAGTTATTTGAACCGCAATAAGCAAGCCATTGCATTAGATTTAAAACAGCCAGCGGCGGTGGACATTGTTAACAAGCTTTTGGGGAAATATGACATTGTGCTGGAACAGTTTCGTCCAGGCGTGATGGATCGTTTAGGGCTGGGGTATGAGCAGCTTAAAGCCATTAACCCTCGTGTGATTTATTGTTCCATCACAGGTTATGGTCAGACTGGCCCACTCAAAGATAGAGCGGGTCATGATATTAACTATTTAGCCCTGTCTGGCGTGGCGGATTACAGTCGTCGCCAAGGAGAGCGTCCTGTGCCACAAGGTGTGCAAATTGCGGATATTGCTGGTGGCTCTCATCATGCGGTGATGGGCATTCTCGCGGCCGTGATTGAACGTGAGCACACAGGTGTCGGTCAGCACGTAGATATCAGCATGACGGATTGTGCTTTCAGTTTAAATGCCATGTTTGCGTCGGGTTATCTTGGGGGAGAGGTTGAACCCCAAGCCGAGAGTACCATGCTCAACGGCGGCAGTTTTTATGATTATTACGAGACCAAAGATGGACGTTACATGAGCGTAGGCTCACTCGAGCCGCCATTCTTAATGCAGTTATGCCAAACATTAAACATTCAACAATATATCGGCAAAGCCGGCAGTCAAAAACCGCAAGATATTGCACAATTTAAAGCTGTGATGACAGAAGCGTTCTTACAGCAGGACTTCACATATTGGTGCAAGGTTTTTGCCGAATTAGATTGTTGCGTAGAGCCTGTATTAACATTTTCTGAAGCCTGTCATACCCAGCAAGCACACTCTCGCCAGTGGACCAAGACAGCGCAGGGTAGTGGTATAGAGCAATTAAGCAATCCCATTATGAAAGATCATGAAATTCATAAAACCGGTGGCAAAATCGGCAGTGACAGTGTGCAGGTACTGCAAACGTTAGGTTTTAGTGAGTTAGAAATTGAGCAATTGAAACAACATAAAGTGGTTGGCTAATTAAAAACGAATGCTTTAGTCATAATTCTTAAATATAACTATTTTATTCTCCTCAAAAAAATTTGGGGAAAATAAAATGAAACCTACCATTATGTCCGTCATGTTGGCGGCAGCATTAGCAACTATGACAGGTTGCGGCAGCGACGATAATAAAAAAGATAAAGACACAAATGTTATCAGCAAAGAATTTGATGGTGTTTCATTAAGTGTTGTCGGCACTTATGTGTCTGGTAACGACTTTGCTACTTCTTCCGCCGAAATCGTATCTTACGACACCACAACCGACCGTTTATATGTGGTGAATGCACAAGATCAAAGTGTGGATGTATTAACCTTCGACGCCCAAGGCAAACCACAAAAAGACAGCACGATTAATTTACAAGTGGCAGCGGCTGATGCGGGTATTACCATTGGTGCCGCCAACTCAGTTGTTGCAAAAAAAGGCTTGGTTGCGGTTGCTATTGAAAATAGCAACAAGCAAGCCAATGGCATCATTGCGTTATATAACAGTGCAGATTTATCTTTAATTAATACCTATGCTGCTGGCGCGTTACCCGACATGGTTACCATGACTGCGGATGGAAAAATTATTCTCGTTGCTAACGAAGGTGAGCCAAGTGGTGATTACACAAATGACCCTGAGGGCTCTGTGACGTTAGTGAACTTAGCTGCCGGTACAGCGGATAACCAAGCGGTTGTAACGCAAATTGATTTCAATGATTTTGATGCCGGTCAGTCTCGTCATAATGAATTGAACAGCGTACGTTTACCGGCACCACATGGTGCTAGCGTATCGCAAGATCTAGAACCTGAATACATCACGATTACCCAAGGCAATAAAGCGGTTGTGGCGTTACAGGAAAACAATGCGTTTGCCATTATTGATATCGCCACTGCCAGTATTGATTCCATTAAAGGATTGGGTGTGAAGAGCTGGGCATCGGTTGCTGATGGCGGCCAAGGTTATGAGTTGGATTTAACCAACAAAGATGAAGTATTAAGTTACGCGAGTTACCCACAATTAGTGGGGTATTACATGCCAGATAGCTTAGCCAGTTTCTCTGTAAATGGACAAGATTATGTGCTGAGTGCCAACGAAGGAGATGGTCGCGAATACATTTATGAAGCGACACAGCAAACTTGTGACAATGCTGGTCACAGTTGGGATGGTAAGGAATACCAAGTGGGTGGCGAAGATGAAAATGCAGACAAATATGCTAACGAATTAGATGACTGTATTTCTTACACGGATGAAGCTCGTGGTAAAGATTTGAATGTAGATGCTGCCCACCCATTAATGAACGAAGCGGTTTACGGTGAAGAAGACACTATAGCTAATAAAAATGCCATTGGCCGTGTGAAAGTCGTAGCCGATAAAATGGATGTCGCGGCTAATGAAAATGTGTACACCTATGGTGCTCGTTCTTTCTCAATTTGGGATATGAATGGTAACTTGGTATTTGATTCGGGTGATGAGCTATCTAAGCACGCTAATACCACGAGCCACTTTAATACCAGTAATGACAATCAAGATAATGATGATCGTTCTGATGACAAAGGGGTTGAACCAGAAGCCATCGAAGTGGCAAATATTTATGAGCAGACGTTGGCCTTTATCGGCTTAGAGCGCCAAGGTGGTATCGCGGTTTATGATGTAACGGACCCTGCCAACGCTCAATACTTAACGTATTTTAATAATCGAAATTTTGATGAAAATATCTGTACTGTGGTCGATGGTACAGATTGTGATAATGATGAATACAATGTGGCCGCAGGTGACTTAGGGCCTGAATCCATTGAGTACTTTAGCCGTGATGATAAATACTTTATTGCAGTGGGTAATGAAGTATCCGGAACCACGACAGTTTATGCGATTAATCTAGAAGGTTTAAAAGACGTTAGCGCAAAATAAACGGCAGTTTTACCCAAGCCCACAAGTATTAACTTGTGGGCTTTTTTTATTGGGATTGGCGTTGAAAACGAGTAATAATTTTATCCAATTGATTTGCGAATAATTGACGATCATTGTGATTCATGGGTGCAGGGCCTCCAGTTTGTACTCCACTTGAGCGCATGGTGTCCATAAAGTCCCGCATGCCCAGTAAGCTTTTAATGTTTTCTTTTGTGAATAACTCACCGCGTGGACTTAAAGCCTGTGCACCTTTGGCGATGACATCTGCCGCTAAAGGAATGTCGGCGGTGATGACTAGGTCCCCACTAGAACAGCGCTTAACGATTTCATTATCGGCTTCATCAAAGCCATGGGACACTTGGCTAAATTGAATAAATGGGGATTTTGGTACAGCCATGCTGTGATTGGCCAGTAATGTGGTTAAGATCTCGGTACGATTGGCGGCTTTGAATAAAATATCTTTAATTACCACTGGGCAGGCGTCTGCATCGACCCAAATTTTCATGTTTACCTTCCGTATGGCCAGTTCTTGGCCCAAAAAACAGTATTCGTGTGAAGCTGCATTGAACTATACTGCAAACAGATTCTGCTTAGAAAGGTTTGCACATGGTTCGGGTTAATTTACTACAAGATGGCGTCTTAAAAACGGGAGATGAGAGCATATTGGCTTCATATAACCCAATTGAAGATGTTGTTTGGGTGGATATTAATCAAAACCAGATACCGGATAGTATTAGTCAAACCTTTAAACTGCATGACCTGAGTCTGGCAGATGCCCAGCGTAAACGCCATCCACCTAAAGTAGAGCCTTTTTCAAATTATGTATATGTGTTGCAGCGTGGTATTAAAGTATTTGACTCTGATCTTACCTTTGAACATGTTCAAATTTCGCTATTTATTGGTGAACGTTTTTTAATTACGTTTCATCGTAGTGAATCCATTAGCGTGAACACTTGGTGGCAGCATGACCAGATGGAGCACTATTTAAACCATGGAACCATATTATTAGCGTCGCGAATTCTAAATACCATGGCTAGTCGCTATCTAGAAGTGATGTTGGAATTTGAAACGACTTTGAGTGAAATTGAAGACGATTTACAGTCCGCATTATCTGATGATGTATTGGTGGAACTAACCAGTTACCGCTCGCGCTTGAGGCGTTTAAAGCGAGTCTTTAATTATCATGAAAAATCAACCCTCTTTTTATTGAAGCATTTTGAAAAATCCAAGCATGAAACCGAGATTGGTTATCATCTGCAAGATGTTTTTGAAAAGAATGAGCGTTTGAGTAGTTTAACTCAAATGTATTATGAGTTAACTGGGGATTTACTCGATAGCATGCTTTCAATGGCGTCTCATAAGTTGAACGGCACTATGCGCGTGTTAACTGTGATTACGGCAATATTCGTGCCCTTAAGTTTTATTGTGGGACTGTATGGGATGAACTTCGAGAATATGCCGGAGTTAAAAACTCAGTATGGCTATTTCTTTGTTGTAGGATTCATGGTGAGTTTGAGTGTTGCCCTAATCAGTATTTTCAAAATTAAGAAGTGGTTGTGATGAAAATATTAGACATAACAGAGAATATTTTATCGTTAAAAATCCTCACTATCGGTGATTATGTTTTACATGTGGGGATGTTGGTTGCTGCAAGTCTGACAGTGATAGTGGCTTATGCTGTTTCTAAACTCATACGTAAGAGCTTGAGTCGATTTAGTGATCGAAGTCGAGGTGTTCATGCACAAATATATACCGTGAATCGAGTGATACATTATGGAATTTTAATAATTGCATTTTTGGTCGGCTGTAGTTTCTTAGGTATTAGCTTTGATAAATTAGCTATCGTTATTGGTGCGCTGGGTGTGGGTATTGGCTTTGGCTTGCAGAATATCGTAAATAATTTTGTCAGTGGCATAATTATTTTGTTCGATCGCTCGATTAAGGTGGGAGACTTTATCGAATTAGAATCCGGTACCTTTGGTGAAGTAAAAGAAATTAATATTCGCTCCACCATGATTCGGACCAGTGAAAATGTCGATATATTAGTCCCTAACTCGGAGTTTATTAATGGGCGTGTGACAAACTGGACTTTAGAAGAGGATATCCGCCGCTTTCGAATTCCATTTTCTGTGGCGTATGGTTCTGATAAGGAGTTAGTTAAAAAATGTGTATTGGAAGCGGCTTTGGAGGTCGATCATACGCTTGAGGGGGGCGGTAGGGATCCTCAGGTGATCATGACGGGATTTGGAGATAGCAGCTTCGATTTTTGCTTATTGGTATGGGTTAAGG
>JABXIK010000002.1 GCA_013373125.1 Gammaproteobacteria bacterium
CGTTAGCATGGTTTGATACAGAGTTAAGATACTTTAACTCACATCCAAGATCAGGTTTTCAATGAATCGAAAGCCATCAAAAAGCCCAGGCCTCTCGTAGGTACTGGGCTTTTTTGTAGCTGATTTCAGACGTGTTGGCCCTAACAAGGGTTCAGGGTTCGCCCGCCGTCTCCACCAAATTTTGCTAACACGTTAGCATGGTTTGATACAGAGTTAAGATACTTTAACTCACATCCAAGATCAGGTTTTCGATGAATCGAAAGCCATCAAAAAAGCCCAGGCCCTTTTTTAGGCTCTGGGCTTTTTTGTATCCAAACAGAACTCAGATATTGGCCGGTTGTAGACGCAAGGGTCACTAAACCAAATCATCCCAACTTTGAAACTAGCCAATTTGATTGCTTTATGAAGCTTTAATTTTCAATTAGCTAACAATCAAAAGGCCAACCAATTGGTTAGCCTTTGGGTTTATATTTCCATTGAACTTATTGTGGAAGTTCCTCCAATCCACACTCATCAAGCTCTGAATCACAAGATTCAAAATGAGGGAATGATCCTTCTTCTCGGGTGATCTTAATGTCATCCAGCAGCCAACCTCTAAAGCCGTTGAAAAGCTCATCAACAGTGACAAACACAAACCGTAATTTAACGTTATGTTCTTCCGCTAGATGAGAAATATCGATAGGCTCTTGTGTTGTCCACACAGGTGCTCGATTAAAGCCACGATTACTAAATGGAATTGGGTCTCGAATTAACTCTCCAGATTCCGGATCACTTAATGGATTTAAGCGAGCCAAGTCATTCCAGGTCATGCCGCCATCTATACTCGTTTCGATAATTAATAAATCAAAGCCATTTTCATTGGGATTAACCGATTCAATCTCCCACCAAGTTTTAAAGGTTAATGCCAACGGCCCCATCTCATTACTAAGATCAATTGTTGGAGAAACAATGGCACCGCCGTTTTCAATACGAGATGTACCGCCATCTAGGTTTTCATCAATGATTTCTGGTTCTTCAATAGCCACCGCGTTAACTGAAAGTGCTTGTGGCACTTCATTTGAAATCAAGTCTCCTAAGAAATTACCTTGACCCACATCACCACCACTAGCTTGACCATACCAACACGCTTTTTGGTCTATAGGATTCGGTACAAAACCAGTTGAGACATCATCCGGTGCAAGCAACACAAAACCGGCTTCAAGCGCTGCATTTTTTATGTCTAAACCTGCTTCATGGCTATGCCATAGATTCGTCATATATTCAGGCTCTTCGATAACGGCAATCGCAGCGGCTACAGCTTCGCCTTCATTAAAACCATATGTACCATAGGATAAGTCCTGCTTCTCCCAGCTACCACAGACAGCATCGGTTGATAGTTGCTCAAAATTTTCAAGATAAACAAGGTTATCTGTCGCACCGTTATTATCTTCCAGTGCGAAATTTTTTCCGATAAATGCAAGTGCTGACGTTGGGTCAAATTCAACCGTTAAGGTTTCATATCCATCTTTAATTACTCTGAGCTTAGCGACTTTCATGGCCGCTAATTTATCTAAGGAAACATTAATGATTAATGTATATTCACCTTCTTCATTAGTAATGTCAGACGCTACCGCTCCATTGGTGGCATCACCGCCAGATATTTCAATCTGTACGCCAGACACAGGACCTTCATCATCAAAAATAACGCCACTTATGGATGCGAAAATACCTGTGTTATTTCCTTCACCATCTTGCAAAGAAATCACACTATCAGATTCAGTCACAACAACAGGCGCAGCAATGGTAGCCGACTCATCTGCATTTTGATCTTGAATCACAATCGTACTGGTAACTGTCACACCACCAACAGTTATGGTTAACGTGTATGAACCCGGAGCCAAATCATCAATCACCAATTGCCCATTGGCATCTGTAGTTACTACGCTTATTAAGGAGGCCTGTAGACTTGCTACATTTTCAATCTCACCGGCATCTTCTATCTCTTCTTCAGTTTCATCCGAAACAATCGTGACAGAAGCGTTTTGAAGTGGTTTACCTGTCGCGTCTACTAAAGTCAGGCTATTCAGTGTTTTTATTTCTGGGGTGTAGGGTTCGGGAGTGTTAGGTTCAGGAGCGTCATTGGATGAATCCGAAGCCGAACCACATCCACTCAAAAATACAGTCAGCAAAATTCCCACTAACCAAATCGACTTTTTCATAATTAAGTCCTTTTAATTACCTTTTAAAATTTGACCAAATGATCGGCGAACATCTTATGCCAATGATCATATGATTCAATTAAAGGGCTCATAAAGTTGAAGAGATGGTACTTTTGACTTAGGCCTAATCTCGATTAAGCTCGGACCTTAGCCAATCTAATGCGCTGCCTTCATCTATAAAATATTGAATATTTTGTTCAAGGCGAGATGGGGAAAGTTTGTCGATGATTGCCTTATGAGCTTTAGATGTGAGTACCATGGCTTTGGCCACGAGTTTTTGAGTGTTAAGCCACTGGTTATATTCTTCTAACACCACATAGGCTTCAGGTGTGCCGCCGGATAGCTGTAAATCATCAATCAGAATGGCAAACGGCTCGCCTTGCATTTGAGCTACACATTCACGAATTTCATTGGTAATACGACGTGCGCCATGCTCATTGAATAGACCAATAAAGCGAGCGGTAATGATACCCTCATGCAAAAAGACTTCCCTGTCTCCATGAATGTGTTTGCTTTGCGTCATGTTCTGTCCAATGGTCATACATCTATTAAAGTATAACCCAAAGCGCGTCATCCTACCTATTCAGATATACCTGTACCTTTTAGATGCTGACCGACATCAAACTTGTGAATATTTTAGAGTCATCTTGGCACAGTCCGTGAGCGATTCGCATCTAAGAAGGCTTTCATTCCACTTTTTGCATTGGCTTCATGGGCGAGAATCAGCTCTTCTTGGGAGGCATATTTTTCATCCCATTCAAGCACCTTAGGCGTCATCAATTTATGCCATAAAGGTGGAATCAAGGCGATGACAATTGTTGTTAAGTAACCACTGATCATCATGGGTGCATCCGGAAATGGCTTAAGGTCTTGGTATGGCACTTCCCCTTGCGCATGGTGATGGGAATGACGAGTCAGATTAAACATGGTCCATGAACTCACGCGTTTATTTGTATTCCAAGAATGCCGTGGTTGCACTGGGGTTTGTGGATTTCGCACCATTCCGTAGTGCTCCATGTAATTCACAATTTCTAATAGTGCTTTACCCCAAAGCGCACACACAATGAAATACAACATGGTTTCAATTCCGCCCATCCAATAAGCCACGAGCACCAAAAACACACTCATGGCATGACCACGAATAAACGCATTGGCAAAAGGATTTTTGGTTTGCTGTTTTCGCTTAAGACGTTTCATTTCGATTTTCCATGCACTGATGTTGCCTTTAATAGTGGATGCCAATACATGGAAATACACATTGCGTCCTCGTGGCGCAGTGGCTGGATCTTCTTTCGTAGAAACATATCTATGATGGCCATACACATGCTCAATTGAAAAAATGGTGTCAAAACTGAACGCCATCAACCAACGACCAATTAACAATGAAACTGTATCCCACGTTCTGTGCGTCAACTCATGTCCAGTAATGGTGCCAATGACGCCAATCATAAGCCCAGTTAAAATCACCGCAGAAACATGATGCAACCCACTGGTTTGCTCCCTGGCGGCGAGTACATCATATCCTGTCATGTGTGTGAGCCATTGGCCAAAACCCAATACATCCTCGGAGCTAAATGACCACACTGACGCAAACGTTATCAAGCATATGAGCGGCAGTGCCATCCATAATTGAATCGTTAAAATTTTTGGAAACTGGTAGTCAGGCACACTGGTATCATCCCCTAAGAATGCATCACCCAAAATATAAATACCTAAAATGACGGCCAAGCCGATTGATATCCACATTCCGCCAGCAAGAAAGGCGATGACCGATGCGAAGCCGATCAAATGGAAGGTAAAGAACTTTAAATAATGAAACATAATTTATTCTCCTTATTATTTTTGATGTACTTTTTTAGTGGGAATAACATAAGACTGATCGATAAATCGATCAGCATAGATAGCGTTTGCATCAACGCCTTTTTCAATTAATAAATCACACGCCGAGTCGATCATTATGGGTGGGCCACACAAATAAACCGACGTATTTTCAAGATTTAAAACCGAGATAAGTGCGGTCACCATGCCACGATCACCAGTCCAATCACTATCGAGGGGCTCATCTGACAGCATGGGAAAAAAATTAAACGAAGTGGGCCATTTCAACTGCAATGTATTGATCGCATCCAGTGCATATAAATCTTGCTGTGTGCGTGCTGCAAAAATTAAATTCACTTCAGGTGGGTTTGGTTTTTGAATGGCGTCTTCGAGCATGGCAAGGATCGGAGCCAAACCACTGCCACCTGCGATCATGAGAACTTTCTCCTCTTCAGAACGTAACCAGAAATCGCCTTTAGGTCCTTGCACTGTGACTTTTTTATCCACTAAAGACTCGCCTTGTAACCGAGAGGTAAATGCACCATCAGGCACATGCTTAATAAAAAACGTTACCTTGCCATCTGGCTGCTTCGGTGTGGCAAATGAATAACTGCGCGATACTTGTGGTGCGTCGTCTAACGATAGCTGGGCGTATTGTCCAGCCTTGTAATTGACACTCTGCTCTAACTGCACCACCACCTGTGAAATATTATGGGTTATCAAGCTTTGCTCAACGATGCGACCCTGCACGGATTTAAACTGGGTGCCTGCCAACTCAACTTCGATGGTGACATGCGTCTTGGGCACACTTTGGCACGCCAATATGTAACCGGCGTCTAATTCGGCGTCCGATAAGATATACCCAATGTCGGTCAGCTCTTTTACTTCGCCTTCCACTAATCGGCATTTACACGAAGCGCAACCTCCTACGCGACAACTATGAGGGAACTCAATATTTTCTCTTATGGCCGCCTGCAAGATCGTTTCATTACTGGCCACGCTAATGGTTTGATGATTAATCGTCGCCAATTTTGGCGCTTTGGGTCGGAACAATGAAAACATTCTGCAGCCTCTTTTATTAGAAGCATTTAGTTTTCAACATTACTCGCCAATGTATAAGTTCATCCATTGACATCCATGGGTCATTTATTGACAATCCTTGCATGACGTCCGATACCATCACCTTGCCTCATTTCTACATCGAGCAAATCATTCAGCTGGTGAAAAACAATCAGGTGGATACCGAAGCTTGGTTACGCACACTGGCATTTCCCAGCATTCACAATGAAAGTAACGTCACGTTATCTTGGGCTTTGTTTCGTCAGTTTCTATTAGATGCGCAGCGCTATACGCAAGAGCCTCATATAGGACTGTTAATTGGTGAACGCTTAGCAGTAAACAGTCACGGTATTTTAAGTTTTGCCGCCATTAACTGCTCCACCACTCGTCAACTGTTTGAAGTGGTGGCTCAATTCATTCCTCTGCGAACCGATCTACTGACCATTACCTGTCGTGAATCTGCCAATTCATTCACTGTACAATTTCTCCAACCCAGAGCATTGGGGGACATGCAGGCGATTATTATGGAAGCCATCCTATTAGCCATTCGTAATATCGTGGAGTTTGTGAGCATGGGTCTATCACCCATTGAATATGTGGCTCTGCCTTATGCAACACCGGATGACTCGGCGTTTATCGAAAGTATGTTTCATTGTCCAGTGCATTTCGAACAAGACTGGTGTGGTTTTCAAATTCCCGTTCACGCCATCGACACGCCACTAAAAATGGCGAACCCACAAAGCTTTAATGAGGCGCTCAATATCTGTAATCAAGAATTAGAAAAAGTCGCTCACCACACATCGCTAAGCGCCCAAGTACGAAAATTCATTTTAGCCACTAACAATGTATTTCCATCTTTAGACTATACCGCCCGACATTTTCATATGACCCCACGCACTCTGCATCGACGCTTGCTTGAAGAAGGCACGTCATTTAAACAGCTACTCGAAAGTATTCGCCACTCATTAGCGACTCAATATTTACTCAGTGGCCACATGCAAATCCAAGAAATCGCCTATGCGCTTGGCTATTCCGATATTGCCAACTTCAGACGTGCATTTAAGCGTTGGGAAGGCGTGAGTCCTTCTGTCTTTATTCAACACTCTCAGACCTAGCTTCCAATCTCATCCATACGGCACTTTCTGCCAAACCCGCTAAGCTTAAAAGATCATTCATATTAACCAGGTGAGGAATCGCTATGTTTTGGGTTTTGCTATTGGTCACCCTAGTGGCATTAATCTTTGTGATGCGCCGAGAGCTAGGGGCTTTGGCAGGTATTTTGGTACTAGTGGGCATGGGATTGGCCAGTGCGGCAACCGGTCATAAACTGTTTGCCATGATCTTATATATCGGCGCCGTAGTGCTGGCATTAACTGGCATTGGTGTTTTCCGCCGTATGTGGCTTACCCCAAGCTTGTTTGCCATGTTCAAGCGAGTGGCACCCAAGGTATCCGCTACCGAACAAGTGGCGTTAGATGCAGGCACCGTCAGTTGGGATGGTGAATTATTTTCCGGCAAACCCAATTGGCAAAAACTACTAGAAAATAGCTACACAGGTTTAACCGCAGAAGAACAGGCATTTGTTGATAAGCAATGCACTGAAGCCATATCCAAATGCAACGCCTGGGATGTGGCAGTTGAGCGAGCCGATTTACCCAAAGAGGTATGGGATTACATCAAGAAAGAAGGCTTCTTAGGCATGATTATTCCTAAGTCTTATGGCGGCTTAGAATTCTCGGCAAAAGCGCAATCGGCGGTATTACAAAAACTGTCTGGCAATGAAATGCTCATGGTGTCTGTGGGGGTACCCAACTCGTTAGGCCCTGGGGAATTGCTATTAAAGTACGGCACCCAAGAACAAAAAGATCATTACCTACCAAGACTCGCCGATGGACGTGAGATCCCTTGCTTTGGCTTAACCGGGCCGCGCGCCGGTTCCGATGCCACATCATTACCGGATACAGGCATCGTATGTAAAGGCCAATTCGAAGGCAAAGAAGTCATCGGCTTAAAACTGAATTTTGAAAAGCGTTGGATTACCCTCGCCCCCATTGCCACTGTGGTGGGCTTAGCGTTCCGCATGTTTGACCCAGACAATTTATTAGGCAAAGGCAAAGATCGCGGTATTACCTGTGCACTGGTGCCAAGGGATACACAAGGAATGGAAATTGGTCGTCGTCACTGTCCTATTGGCGGCCCATTCTTAAACGGTCCCATTAAAGGTAAAGACGTTTTTATCCCACTGGACTACATCATTGGCGGCGAAGCCATGGCCGGTGAGGGCTGGCGCATGCTGGTTGAGTGTTTGTCAGTAGGTCGCTGTATTACCTTGCCATCCGGCGCTGCCGGTGCGGGCGCTTATGCCATGGGTACTAGCGGTGGCTTTACCCGAGTGCGCCGTCAATTCAATACCCCAGTTGCGGACATGGAAGGGGTTCAAGAACCGTTAGCGCGTATTACCGCCAATGCTTACATCGCTCAATGTGCGGTGAATCATACCGCCAACATGGTGGATAACGGTGAAAAACCATCTGTGCCTTCGGCCATTTTAAAGTACCACCTCACCGAAATGCAGCGCGCCATGTTAAGCGACGCCATGGATGTACACGGCGGCAAAGCCGTGACCCTTGGTCCGCGTAATTATTTGGGCATAGGCTACAGTGCTAACCCGGTTTCCATTACCGTGGAAGGGGCAAACATCATGACGCGCTCCCTGATGATCTTTGGACAAGGGGCCATTCGCTGTCACCCTTATGTGTTAGATGAACTAGCCGCCAAAAACAAAGACGACAGTCGCGCATTTGATACCGCCTTTTTCAAACATATAGGTTTAATTTTTGGCAATGCCGCGCGCGCGTTTACGTTAGGTTTACGCATCGGCAAAGCTCAGGTGCCATTTGATAACGATGCTAAACCTTATGCACAAGGGGTTGCACGCTTTAGTGCCGCTTTTGGCTTGTGTGCCGATGCCGCCATGAGCACCTTAGGCGCCGAATTAAAAATGCGCGAACTCATTTCCGCCCGTTTAGGTGATGTACTTTCTAACATGTACCTAGCCTCCATGGTTCTGAAAAACTGGCACGAAACCGACAAGGTAGACGGTGAAAAAGCTTTAATGCAATACAGCTTGAATTTACTCATGTATCGCATGGAAAACGCGTTAGATGAATTTTTACAAAATTTGCCGAATCGTTTAGTCGCGAAAGTACTACGTATTCTCACCATGCCGTTAGGTCGCCGCTGGGATAAACCCCATGATGATTTAACACGCACGATTGCTAAACTGGCATCCACCGATACGCCTATGCGTAATAAAATGCTAAAAGGCTGCTGGACCACCCCGGGGAACACTCAGGTCGATAATCCGTTGGCTCGCTATAACGAGTTGCTTAAGGATTACGATAAGGCGGAAGAGTTATATCGCAGGGTCACCAAGGCTTATGCCAAAGGCAAAATCCCCATGGAAGCCTTACACCCAGAGCAACGAGTCAGTGCGGCACTGAAAGAAAAAATACTCAGCGAAGGAGAAGCTGAGTTCATGGCGCAATATGAAAAAAATGTATTAGAAATGCTCACCGTAGATGACTTTGCATTCGATGCCTTTGCCAAAAACAAAGATACGATTATTAATCACAACCCTTAAAGTCAGGACGATAAAAAAGCCGCTCAATGAGTGGCTTTTTTTCGTGCTAGCAATCATTAAAATTTAAAGCGAGCAGCCAATACAATCGAATTTAACCTCACACCAGAATCAATTTCTTGGCCATTAAACTCAACTGTTTTCCAAGTTATGGTTTTGTTCTTATACGCTAATTCAAATTCAAGGCGATCCGAAGCAGGGATAAATAAACCACCCATTAAGTTAATTGCAATACCATCTAGATTGTCACCATTTTGAAACAAGTCAGACGTATCTTCATATTCATAAAAACCGAAGCCTACTCCTAAAAAAGGCTGTATCTTGCTGTCTCGAAGTTGAAATGGAAAGTACCAATCAACATCCATCCCTGAGTATTCAACATCAACGTTCGAGACTTCAGCTTCGATCGTTGTCAAACTGAATTCAATACGTTTCTGTGAAGGAAATTGATAGCCAATTTTAATTTCGGTTTGGTTTTGATCTAAATCATACTCAGTTTCAGTATAACTATTTTCATAGTACTCATCACCTGAACCGGTCGCCAAACCAAGGCCAACATATAGATGATCCTGATCAACAGCAGCATGTGCACTAAATGTTGATGAAAGCAATAAAGAACACAGGATTTTGTTTTTAGAGAAATTCATAGCTATTCCTTAGCAATTCAAAAGAGCGACAATTATACAGAATGAGAGTTTATATCCAAGACAAAAATAAATATGAAAAAGGAAAAAGCCGCTCATATGAGCGGCTTTTTTATCATGAAATATTTACAGGGTTATCTTTTCTTACAGTCCAAGTTCGATCCCGATAAACACAAAGTCTTCATCCGTCAGTTCATCGTTATCATTATGAATCGCTTCAATAATGTAATTGATGTTAAATTTATTCATCACCGCAAGATCCAGCGTGAGCTTTAAGGCTGTTTGATTTAGCGTCACATCATTCACGCCTGTCGCACCATTTACGCCTTTAATATCATAATTACGATAAGTTAGGCTCAATGCTTCGCGACGTAGCGAGAGTGGGAATTTAAAACTGTATGCCGAAACGTTAAATACCTTAGCGATGTTAACTTCAGCAAAATTAACTTCTTTGGCAAACACGTCATCTTTTAAGCTTGGCATAATAAAGCCACTCACATCTTTGCCCACAAAGTTAACCGATGTGGTCAATTCAACCCCTCGGCTTTCTAAGAAACTTGCGTCATTACTGCTTGAAGAATGCTTGGCTTTCATCCCCACGTAAGTTTCATAAGGCAGATCCGTAGATAAGGCTAAACTGGCTCCAGCGATATTATCATCACGATCTTGCACACCATAAACATCCAAATACGCAAGGTGATTAGCATAAAAGCTATGACCAAACGATTTCACATTTGAAAAAGCTAAGCTTAAGGTTTTGGGTTCACGCTCAATATTAATATAGTCTTGATAGTAACCGGCCTCTAATTGACCACTCCAATATCCGCTTTGCAAGAATGGTAGTTTAAGATCCAGTGCAACACCATGATCTCGAGTAAAACCAGTAAAGCCCTCATCCTCTAAACCGTCTTTTGCCACATAATAGGCATCAATACCATAAAGTAAGAAGTGCTTATTATTTGCATAGCGTGCACCTATAAGAGTGCTCTGATCTTCATCCTTCTGCGCTTTAAAACTAAACTCATGGTAATTAAATGGATCAGAAAATGTGATTAAACCTAAGAAGGTAGATTCACCATCATCATTTTCGCCGCCAATAAATGAACCGGCAGTGTAATTAAAGTTATTAATAAAACTGTATTCCTCACCTTCATCAAATTTTTCAATTTCAATATTGTCAAAATCTGACAAATGAGAATGCAGAGGATGTTTTGAATCATCCCACATATAACGTACAACGTACGGTGCTTGAGTCGTTGGCGTCAATTCAGTGAGCGCATAGTAATAATCATCAGAAGATATGGCTTCCACAATCACTTGATTATTACCGGCTAATTTTGCCGCTATTACATTATCAGCTTGTAGTACGCGTTCAACCCTATTGCCTTTTAACCTATAAAGAGTACTACCCAATTGACTGTTGGCAATAAAGTAGACAGCACCTGAGGCATCCACATCCGATACGATGCTATAGAAGCCTTCAAAGGTATAAAGTATTTGCTTATCCTTGTATAAAACTCGCTTATTTCCCTTCTGCACAAAATAGTAAAGATGATCATCTTGCACCAATACAGAAGAATTCACCGGAGCATAAAATTCATCGCCGACAAATAATTGCGGACTCACGTATGATTTCGCCGTATCGAAATACACAGCGCGGCCATCTTTCATATAGCCCTGAATGACCTTGCCTTCTGTCCCTGGCTTTATCATGGCATCTTCATTAAATAGCCCCTGGGTGATACGCCAAACGGATGTATGGCGCCCACTAATGGTGTAATACTCATCGTCCACTAAAAATACACGGCCAAGTGCTAGTGATTTCGTTTCACTGCGTACCTCACCATTCGCTAAATTAAACTCATGCAATTCGGGTGAGCGAACACCATTCTCCATGGCTAAAAATAGCACGCGATTATCTTGCGTATTCATGTCCGAGTAATATTTTGAGCGTGCCAGCACCTTACCTTGGGCCATCTTCATGCCTTTAGAATCGCGCTTCATTTTATTTGTCCAAAGAGCAAAGTTTGTATTGAAGTCCGATCCAAAAGTGCGTTTTGTAGGGTTATTCACTGTGAATGGCCAGTACCAATTTTTAGAGCGATTTTTAAAGTACTTATTCGCCACATCTAGACCATAGGTTTCAGCCAAATAATATTGGTAATGGGAACCAAAGAGGTAATTCCCTTCGCCATAAGGGAATTCTAATGACACGTTGTAAAGAGTTTCTTTTTTGAGCTTGTCCGCTTGCGCGAATACATGGTTCATAGCACGATAGCGGCCACTATAAAGTCGCCCACCACGACCATGCCAAGATTCATTTAATATAGCATTTCCCTCTAAAATGAAACTGGCTTCAAAAATATTTGGCGTGGTGGCAGGTAGAAATGGTAGAAAGAAACCACCATTTCTAAAAACCTTATACATACTACGAGAAATTGGATTATCTTTTACATTCGTTTGATAGTTATGAGCCGTCTCATGTAACAACAATACATCCAACCAAGAAGCTGAAGAAAAATAATCCGGAACTTGTGCACCGCCCATATAATTCACTTGACGGTTAGAAGGGAACTGAGTGGAAAATCCATTAGCGATTTGGTTGTAGGATGAAATCATGCCCACAGAGAGCTGGGTATCAAATTGATAACCAAAGGTTTTTTCGTAAAGAGGTTGTAATATTTTTTCAAAACTCGCCGCGTATTCGGCGTGTTCTTGGTTATCTTTGGTATAAATGATACGTGTATTGCGTATATCTTGAGTTAAATAGGGTTTATCTTCAGCCACCACAGAGTAATTGGGATAAACAATATCTTCAGCCTGTGTGGTGGCGGCCACAAGTGACAATGCCAATATCTTCAATCTCATGGTGCATCCTTGCTAAATAATGCAAGCAAGATACGACAATCACTATGAAAGAACAATGACAGGCACTTGCTTTACCGCTAAATACTAGGCATTAACCCGTTACCGGAGGAGGAATGTCTTTATCAATAACTGGTTTAGGTTCACGACTTAAATACACACCTAAAAATATGACGCCTATAGCCAGCCATTGCTGTAACACCAAGCGCTCTCCCAATAGTAGCATTGAGAAAAATAACGTGGTGATAGGCAATAAATTGACATAACTTGCTGCGGTGGCGGTTTTTACATGCTGCAACGAATAATTATACAAACCATATGCACCCAAGGTCACCACCAAGCCCAGGTACACAATCATACTTACCGTTGTAAGTGACACCTGTTCTGGCCAATCAGACATCATAGCCAACGGAAAAAAGAACACAGAGCCTACCAAACCTTGCATAGCCGTTACCACAAACGCGCTATAACGACTCACTAACTTTTTCACTAACAATGTGTATCCTACGGCCATCACCATGGCCATAAGCTCTAAAAAATTTCCTAATAAGGCATTAGGTGCTTGCTCTGAGTCTGCGGTTTTTAAACTCATCCACAACACACCAGACAGTGCTACCACAAAGCCCAGCCACTGTTTTAAAGTATTGCGCTCTTTAAAGATAAAAAATGCAGCCACCGCCACCATCAAAGGTAACAATGCCGTCACCAATCCGGCTTGTCCTGCACTGGTATACTGCAAAGCTTTCGCTTCAAATAAAAAATATAAGCAAGGCTCGAACAGGGCCATGCCAAATAATAATTTCCAGTCTCCTTTTTGATAACTGATCTTAGGCTTTAGCCACAATGCCATCACAATAAACGCCAAGGCTGCAACGCACATACGAAGAAACACCACGATCATGGGTGGCATATCTGTAACGGCTATTTTCAATGCAATAAATGAACTGCCCCACAGGGTCATAGAAATAATCAAGGCAAGATGGGCGCGTAGGGTATTAGACACGATGAAACCTAAGAATAAAAAGCGGCTATTATGCTCATCGGCCACTGGAAAGCTATACCTATTTTAGAACAGTGCATTACTTTAATGAGGGCATACCTGCTGCGTACCATGCCATTAAATCTTGATGGGGCATAGGAGGCGAAAAATAATAACCTTGCCCAATATGGCAACCATGCTCTTTTAGATACAACCAATCTTCACGTTTCTCCACACCTTCTGCCACCAATGACATTCCTAATTTATTGCACATGCTAATAGTGCTATCATAAATCACTTGCAGATGAGGCTTGCTGGTAATGCCATCAATCAAACTGCGATCTAATTTTATTTCAGTGAAAGGTATTTGTGATACCTGCTGGATAGAGGAGTAGCCGGTTCCATAATCATCCATGGATAAGCCGCAACCGGCGAGACGTAAGCGATTCAAAACCGATAATGCTAAAGATAAATCCTCAATAATGGCTGTCTCTGTGACTTCAAATATCACCTTCTTGGCATCGGCCCCCATATCTCGAATAATATTAATTAGTGATTCACAAAATTGGTTGTTATTAAACGACTTTGCCGACAAGTTAATGGACATATTTAAAGGCAAGCCCATCTCTCGCCACTCTTTCTTTTGCAAAAGGGCAATGCGCACAACTTCATAACTGACCTCATCAATCAGTTGATTCTCTTCACATATAGGAATGAATTGGTCCGGGAAAATTATCTGATCACCATCTTGAATGCGCACCAAACACTCGACACCAGAAAGAGTTCGGCTCTCCATATAAATTTTTGGCTGGTAATGTAAAACAAGGCGTTTGCTATTAATGGCTTCTTTGATCTCTTCCACCGTTAATGCTGTTTTATTCTTACTCTTAACCGCATCAATGCTATTCGCTCGCTTTTGCTCAAACAATGCAATGAAGTCTTCAATATGCTGTGCCATTAACGGTTTTTGGATGCTACCTAAAATCCATAGTCCTTGCTTTTGCCCCATTAATTCAACCGAGGACAACAAGCTTTCTTCACGGGAGCTTAAAATTACGATTCCACTTTGGGTTTTACGCTTACTCAATAGACTAATGAGTTCAATGCCATCCACATCTGGCATTTCAAGATCACAAATGAGTAAATCATAATCTTGCCCATGAGCCTCTATTTTATTTAAAGCATCGCGGCCATTCTCTGCCTCCGCAAGATCCTGAATCCCCCCTTCACGACAGATACGTGCAATCATCTCTCGTTGCGTCGCACTATCATCAATGATTAAAACTGAAAAATCTTTCATGATTCGACCTAGCTGTGAGTCATTATTATTCCGGCCACTTCATCTAGGCCCACCACATAATCGACTCCACCGTGTTTGATAGCTTCCTTTGGCATACCAAAAACAATGCAGCTTGCTTCATCTTGCGCATAGGTAACCGCACCGGCTTCTTTCATATCCAACATGCCACGGGCGCCATCATCCCCCATACCCGTGAGGATAATACCCACTGCATTTTTACCCGCATTGTGTGCAGCAGAGCGAAACAACACATCTACCGATGGACAATGCCGATTCACAGCAGGGCCGGGTTTGACTTCTGCATAATAAAACGCACCGCTGCGCACCACTTTCATATGCTGACCACCTGGTGCCACCAATGCCAAACCCGGGCGTATGCGATCCCCATCCACCGCTTCACGCACTTCGATCTCACAAAACGAATCCAAGCGTTTCGCAAATGCCTGTGTAAATTTTTCCGGCATGTGTTGCACAATGGCAATGCCAGCTGAAGTCTTAGGCAAGGCTCGTAGCACGGTCTCAAGTGCTATGGTGCCACCGGTAGATGTTCCTATGGCAATAACTTTCTCTGTTGTCTTAGCCATGGAAGATCGCGGTAATGGTCGCTGTGTTACAGCTTCAGGATGCGCTCTGGGTTTTGATACTTTAGATTTGGCCGCTGTACGTACGGCATCGACTAATTCTTTTGCACTTTTTTGCAAAAAGTCTTTCACCCCCACTTGGGGTTTCGTAAAAATCGTTACCGCACCAGCAGCGAGAGCCTCCATAGTGGTTTCGGCCCCTTTCTCAGTTAAAGAAGAACAAATTACTACAGGGGTTGGGCGAGATTTCATGATTTTTTTTAAGAAGGTAATGCCATCCATTCTCGGCATTTCCACATCTAAGGTAATCACGTCCGGCCAATTACCTCGCATCTTTTCGATGGCAAAATACGGGTCCGGCGCGGTGGCGATTACTTCGATGTCAGCTTGCTTGGATAAAATATCCGCTAACATCTGCCTGACCACGGCTGAGTCATCTACGATTAATACTCGAATCTTATCCATGGTATTTAATCCGTTAGTGAAGGCAGCAGCTGTAAATCACACTGAGCCATCATAGGCGTATAAATAAGCTTGCGTCCTCGGGTACCACCTACATCAATACTTTCAATAGCAAAACCCTCTTGATCTAAAAAATTCAACGCATACTCAGAGTTCTTTCGTCCCATTTGGAAGGTCGTATTTAAATTAGATGCTTGAAAACTAACCGCACCACCAAATACCGACACATTGATTTCTTCATGTGGGCATTTCAAACGATCAAAATAGCGCACAAAATGTGGCAAGATTCTTTGCCCATAACGACCAATGGCTTTATCGGCTTCATTGATAGTATTCAAAATAACAAAATGAGACATTGCGCAATGTTCTTTCTCTGTATGCCACATCACCACACTAATACAAGAGCCTAAGACAGTAACAATCTCCTCATCAACGTAGGGACCTAAATAAAACTCCCCAGGTTTAATATGGATGGTCATGATGATTCCAACCTATAGCAACCTGGTTGATATTGTTTTAATTGATCTGAATAACCATTAATACTTTCCGAATGCCCAACCAAAAACCAGCCATTGGGTTTAAGCTTTTGAATCATGTTTTGCACAATTTTCTGCTTATCTTCTAATTCGAAATAAATAAGCACATTACGCAATATAATCAGATCAAAATTAGATTTGGTGGGAAGCACGTTGATTAAATTATGCTTAGTAAAGCTTACTTTATTGCGGATTTGATCATCTATCCTAAAGATCTCTTGATCTTTATTTTTTCCCTTTAAGCAAAATGCTTTGAGTAAAGATTCATCGATATGCTTTATGCCTTCAATAGGATAAATTCCAGATCGTGCTCGTTTTAATACATCGGTATTGATATCCGTACCCAAAATTTTCCAATCCTTCAAAACACCTAAATGCTTCGCCATTAACAAGGAAAATGAATATGCCTCTTCTCCTGTTGAGGAAGCCGCACTCCAAACCTTAATACTCGGATTAGTTAGAAATTCAGGGATTATGTGCTTTTCAAAAAACTCGAAATGCTTCTCTTCACGAAAAAAGAAGGTTTCATTAGTGGTTAATAGATTAATCGCAATTTGTACTTCTTCATCATCTTTTGATTTGAGAATCTTAAGGTACTCACCAAATCCATTAAGGCCTAACTGGTTGATTCGCTTATTTAAACGACCACTCACTAACATCTTTTTGCTTTCGTTCATATAGATACCGCTCTCGTCATACAACCAAGAGCAGATCCCTTCAAATTCCCTGTCATCCAATGGACGCATTTACGCTGCCTCTAGAACTTCTCGAAATCAAAGTCTTCATCATCATTGGATGAAGATGACACACTGGATTCCTTCTGTGGTTTTACCGCCTTATTTTGAGCAACCCGTTTTACGGGTTGTGAGCGTCGAGAGACCGCCGGTTGATTGCTCACTTTGAAATAGGCCATCATTTCCTGAAGATCAACCGCCTGAGACGTCAGCTCTTCTGCGGTTGAGGATAACTCTTCAGATGCACTGGCATTTTGCTGTGTTGCCTGAGTGATTTGACTAATAGCCCCGTTAATTTCATTGGCACCGGTACTTTGCTCGCTACTGGCCGCAGAAATTTCTTGTACAAGTTCTGCGGTTTTTTGAATCGAAGGCACGATTGACTCCAACAGTTTTCCCGCTTGTTCCGCTAGCTCCACAGAGTTGGTTGCTACTTCACCAATCTCTTTTGCAGCAGTTTGCGAACGTGCCGCAAGTTTTCTCACTTCAGCGGCTACCACTGCAAAACCTCGACCATGCTCTCCTGCACGTCCAGCTTCAATGGCCGCGTTAAGGGCTAACAAGTTTGTTTGGTAGGCGATGTCATCAATGATGCTGATTTTATCTGCGATCTGACGCATGGCATCCACTGTACGACTAACCGCTTGCCCACCTTCGATGGCTTCTTGCGCACTTTTATTAGCAATGCCATCTGTCACTTTTGAATTGTCGTTATTTTGATTGATAGAAGCGTTCATTTCTTCCATTGCTGCTGAGGTTTCTTCCACGCTAGAAGCCTGCTCAGAAGCGGATTGACTAATGGATTGAGCTGTCGCACTCATTTCCTCAGAAGCCGCGGATAAGTTATCTGCTGAAGCACGTACCTGAGATATGATACTGGAAAGCTTTTCTACCATTTTACAAATGGCAAACAACATACTGGTTTGATCACCTGGCTGTAATTTTATTTCCACTGCCATATCCCCGGCCGCAACTTTACTCACTATTTCTTCGGCATATTGAGGTTCACCACCCAGTTGTTTCACAATACTGCGAGTAATCATAAAACCAAGGATGATACTGATCACAATACTCAATATAATAATCACAATATTGACTGTCAGTGTCTGATTATAATTTTCTGTAGATAGGTTAAACTCTTCTTCCGCTACTTTTAACTGCACATCTACCAACATGGCAAAGCGATCCGATACCGGTTCCACACTTGGGTATAATTTATTTAAAACAAAATCATCCAAGGCAGCCACATCACGTTTGTTGATTATGGCTTTCAGCTTAGCGATTTCGCTATCTACAGCTTTAAGTAACGGTTTAATTTCATCAACTAGCTTCTCTTCTTCTGCTACTAACTGAGTGGCTAGATAGGCCTTCCATTTTTCAACAATGACTTCTTCAGCCGTTTCAATGTTGATCAAGCCTTTTTCCCAGCCCATACCTTTATTACGCACTTTATGGGTGGTATCCACAATATTTACCGCGTACATATCGGCTATGAGTTTTAAATCTTTCAGCGGAACCACGCGATCTTTATACACACTCTCCATGGTCGTGTGTTCCGCATTCATACCGCGGATCCCCATAACACCAATGAAAATCAGCAAGAATAATAATACAGATGCCAGTAGAGCTAATCTGTAAGCCACTTTTAACTTAGTAAACATAGAGATCCCTCCACCTGTTTAATTAATTGCGTGATCGATGATGTCAGCCATTTCATCCACTGACAGTACCTTCTCACTATCTAAAATTATGACAAAGTGCTCATCAATATTGGCAACACCAACAATAAATTGAGCACGAATTTGAGCACCAAATGATGGTGGATTTTCAATTTGTTCTGGTAACACTTCCACCACCTCATTGACTGAGTCCACTACCACTCCTAAAAGAGCCACGCGATCCTCGTGATTCACTTCAATAATGGCAATACAACTACGCTGATGAATTTGAGTTTTATCCTTGCCAAAGCGCAGGGATAAATCTAAGACGGGCACCACCTCACCGCGCAAGTTCAAAACGCCTTTGACAAAATCGGGCATCAATGGAATCGTGGTAACCGAACCATATTCGATAACCTCTTTTACGGAATGAATATTCATTCCGTAAAAGTCATCACCCAGAATAAAGGTGACATATTGATTATTTTGGTTTTGCTCGGAAAATCCGCTCAAATCCAAATCACTATTATTACTCATGATGTTATGCCTTCATTGATTTCTCGATGTCCATTTGATTGCCTTTTTGTTCATGCTCACACGCCATATCCACAAGCTGTGGAATGTCTAAAATAAATCCGACCTCACCCGTCCCTAAAATCGTAGACCCACCAATACCGCGAATAGATCTGAAAATTTCACTCAAGGGCTTGATCACAGCCTGTAACTCGCCATGTAATTCATCCACCACAATACCGGCGCGACGATTGCCATATTTCACCACCACCAAGTGTTGGTGATTAATTGGACTCGACTCGGTTTTGAATACTTGAGAAAGCTCGATAAATGGCAAGACATCGCCACGCAGATTGACAAAATTTCGATCCACACGAATTTCTTCATCACTAAAACTGATGCATTCTTGAATAAGATTCAGCGGTATGATGAGCTGACTGTCACCTACACTCACATTAAAACCATCAATGATTGCGAGAGTTAAAGGTAATCGTATGCGAAAGGTCGTTCCTTTTCCTAACTCGCTGGTAATATCAATCTGACCTTTTAAGTCTTCAATATTACGTTTCACCACATCCATCCCCACACCACGACCAGATAGATTGGTCACAGCCGCAGCAGTTGAGAACCCTGGTGCAAAAATAAGTTTATAAATTTGCTCTTTCGAGAGCGAATCAGATTCTTTAATAATTCCCTTCTCATACGCCTTAGCGAGAATTTTTTCACTATCAAGACCTGCGCCATCATCAATAATTTCAATGACCACAGCACCTGAGTCATGAAAGGCTTTTAATTCTAATGAGCCCTCTTCTGGCTTACCTTTATAGGTACGTACATCTTTCGATTCGATCCCATGATCAATGGCATTACGCACAATATGCATTAACGGATCTGACAGTTTTTCGATCATGGTTTTATCCAATTCGGTTTCAGCTCCGCTTATGGATAATTTAATGTCTTTTCCTAATTCTTTAGAAACATCCCGTACAATGCGTTTTAAACGATTAAACGTATCACCCACTTGCACCATGCGTAACTGTAAGGCCCCATCACGAACTTTCTCGATAAGATTAAGCATGGTGGAGAACGATTCATCTAACTTACTGTTCTCAAGCTTACGAATCTCCAAATCTAACGCGGAGCCAGATGTGACCATTTCGCCAATTAAAGAAATCAGTCCATCTAACTTTCTTGATTCCACTTTTAAAAAGCTTAATTCTTGCGGACGCTTATGCGCTTGTTTGTTCTGTGTGCTTAATGCCGCTTCGATGGCTTCTGGTTTCACCACACCCTGTTCGACCAACACACTACCAACAGGCTTGTTGATGTCTGATTCCTGTTTATGGGCAGTAAGCGCAGAGGTTAATTCTTTCTCGGTTATGATGCCGGTTTTCACTAATACTTGACCGATCGGGTCATCATGGGAGGGAAGCGTCGACAAGCGATCAATATAGCTTTTCGGCGTATTAATGATGACTTCACTGTTTTCTTGAATAAACTCAAATACGCTTTCAATTTTTTGTTTATCCACATCACTTTCGAATGCAATGATCAATGACAGATAGCACACCTCAGGGTCAAACCCTTCGTCAGGCAAATTACATATCAAGCGTGCGGTTTTCACCTTACCTATCATGTCCAAGTATCGAAGGTGCGACATGGGGTCCATACCATCACGGAAAACATCCTCTCCGTAATTTACTTGAATGAACCAATATTGATCGCTATTTTCATCTTCAATGACAGGTTTTGCTTCTTCTTTTTTGACGGGCTTCTCCGCCTCTGCTGACTGATCGTTTAAATAAAAATCCAACTGTTCTAGCAGCAGCAATCCGACTTCTTTGTCAATTTGATTCTCCCTATCAATTAACTCGTCAATTAACTCCCCCATATGGGAGTGGCACTTGAACATCAGTTCGGAAAGTTCCGGCGTATAATCCAAAATATTTGAACGCACCTTCTCTAGTACGCTTTCTACTTTATGGGTAAACGCCACAATGCTATCGAAGCCAAACAAACCGGCAGAGCCTTTAATAGTATGCGCCGCTCGGAAAATTGCATCGATGTGTTGGGACATGAGAGCTTCGCCCGAGTCCACTTCAAGCATGCAAGATTCCATTTCCTCCAGCAGTTCGCGGGACTCATTTATAAACAGCTGTTCAACTTCATCCATATCCATCGTGTTAACCCGCAGCCTGTCTCTGATCGCCATTCAAATCGAATTGATAGCGCTGATTGAATTCTTCTAACGCCGAGTCTTCATTCGCGGTAATAGTCAGCTCTTTACCCTTGCAATGTTTACGTTTCAGCCAAATTAATAATTGAAAACCTGATGAATCCATTTCCGAAACATTCGATAAATCCACAATGACTTTCTTATCGTCGTCTTTTATATTTGCCATCAAGAATTCATAGCATTCGGTAATGTTAAATACCGTTAACTCCTCAGTGATTTCAATCACTAAAAAATCGGCTTTCTTCTCAGCTGAAAACGCCATAAGCACCTCAAGGCAAGATAAGTTTGTTCACGGCATCCAACATCTGATCCGCTTTAAACGGTTTAATGATCCAAGCTTTCGCTCCCGCCGCTTTACCCGCCATCTTTTTGTCTTCAGATCCCTCGGTGGTAAGCATGATCACGGGTGTAAATTTATAAGCCGCTTGTTTTTTCAACTCTGTGACAAACGTAATGCCATCCATGTTTGGCATATTCACATCCGAAATCACCAGATTAATCTTTTGCCCAGTTAATTTACTCAGGGCATCTTTACCATCTTCTGCGGTAATGACCTCAAAGCCCGCGCCTTTCAGTGCCATTCCCACCACCTGACGAATGCTCGAAGAATCATCCACAATCATGATCGTTTTCGACATATCTACTCCCAGTAACCCGTGCCTAATTAAAAATACGTCAGGCCATCGTCTTTTGACTCTGACTCGCCTTGTTCAGCTTCCCCATGCACACCAGCCTGTTCCAAGGTGGTATACGTGCTGCTTAACGCCTTCAACCAATGTTCAACATTAATTGGTTGCGCGTTGACACCTTGCTGTTGATGCTCAGCAACAACAGCATTTAATTTTTTAATATCATCCGTGGTATGACCTAGGATTTGTGTCACTCGATCTTGAAACTGCAATCCGGTTAAAACCGATTTCACATCTTCACTGATTTCTTCGCTCATATTTTTTAAATTTTGAGCGGCTTCTAAACTGCTGGAACCTACGCTATTAAATTGATCGATCACACTTTCAATAATGGCCTGCGCATTGGCCATTTTCTTATCGTCTTCATGGGATAACTGCTCAGTTCTGGACAAGGTATCCGCAAGCATTTTATTCACTTGCTCTATGCGTTTTGAGATGCGCTCACCCGCTTCACCGGAGCGAGTGGATAACGTGCGTACTTCATCGGCCACCACGGCAAAGCCTCGCCCTTGATCCCCGGCTCGTGCGGCCTCAATTGCCGCATTTAGTGCCAGCAAGTTGGTTTGCTCCGCGATACTGGCCACTTCGGCACTCATTTCTTTCAATTCTTCAGTGATTTCAGACAAACCCGATACATCGCTGACGATGGTATTGCGATTGGTGATGCCATTTCTTAGAACATCAATGATGCCGCCGAGCTGGTTATCTGCATTTTCAATCATCTTGGAAATACCTTGATCCCCTTGGATACCTCCCACCGCTTGATTGGAAGACTCAATTGAGGACTGCAATCGATGAAAAATGCCGTCAAAGCGGCCCACCAGTTCTTCAACGTTTTCTTTGACTTGATCAGCCACTAGGTCTTGTAGTTGAATCCAGATAGGTAGAATTTCCTGCAATGCGGCTTGATAATTTTGCAATTGGCTTTCGAACAAGGCTTCATGATCAGTCGTGGCAGGCGCTTCGTCTAAAATCGTTGGCAGTGCATTCTCGCTTCGCCATAGGAGAAGCACGCTCATCACCACTAACACACTGCATACACCTGCCAGCCATAATGGCGCCAGTACCCACAGCACAACGCACGGCAACAATGCCGCGAAGGCATAAATACTGAGGCGATAACGGGATAATTTAGAGGCGTCTGGCGAAATGCTCATGCAGGTTACTTCCTACCTATATTGAAATTAAGATTAGGAGATACCCGTAAGCTGTCAAAGTGCTGCATTAGAATCGGCTTATATGGTCGCAAGACACACCGAAAGAAACATTTTAAAATTCACTCCAAGATCAAAAACGCACCAATTTGCGCCATTAATATATTCCTGCACGGTTTTAAGTCATTGAATTAAATGGAAATTATCTAAAAAGCCCACTCCGCCCCGAAATAATCCAGCACCGCGGCAGAAAGTGTGCAATTCACTTCAACTAGGAGCATTGAATTTTGTTTTGGTATAAAATTTGCGATTCGGCTCACTGGTCTAAACAGAAGACCCAAGCCATTAAGCATTTAATGAGTTATAGAGAGACCCTCTATAACCAGTGGTTATAAAGCTTAAGGGGATGAATCATCCGTTCAGCTCCTTTAAGCACCAAAGCAACACACAGGAGACCGTTATGGGTCCACAAGTCGCCCCTCTGGTGGCCACCAATATTTACAAACAATTTGGTGACCATGAAGTCCTAAAAGGGGTCTCTCTAGAAGCCAATAAAGGGGATGTGATCTCTGTGATCGGATCGTCAGGCTCGGGTAAAAGCACGTTCTTACGTTGCATCAACATGCTGGAAATCCCAACGAAAGGGGATATTCAAGTTCATGGTGAGCAAATCCAATTCAAATTGGATCGTAAAGGACAGCGCGTACCTGCGGATATTCGCCAAGTGGAGCGCATGCGCTCTCAACTAGCGATGGTATTCCAAGGATTCAATCTTTGGTCTCACATGACCGTGCTAGAGAACATCATCGAAGCGCCGATTCAGGTGCTTGGCATCAGTAAAGCGGAAGCCATTGAGCGTGCAGAAGAGCACCTTAATCGAGTGGGTCTGTATGAACGTAAGGATTATTACCCTGCGCACATGTCCGGTGGTCAGCAGCAACGCGCGGCAATTGCCCGTGCGCTAGCCATGAACCCTGAGGTGATGTTATTTGACGAACCGACGTCTGCTTTGGACCCAGAACTCGTTGGCGAAGTGCTAAAAGTCATGCGCGAATTGGCCGAAGAAGGCCGCACTATGGTAGTGGTGACGCACGAAATGGCATTTGCCAAAGACGTTTCCAACAAGGTAATGTTTTTACATCAAGGAAAGATTGAAGAATTTGGCGACCCGAAAGACGTTTTCGAACATCCAAAATCTGAACGCTTTAAGCAGTTTATTTCTTCTGTTTACTAACCAAAAAAACCAAAACAAAAAACGTTGGAGCAACCACATGAAAAAAACGTTATTAGCCTTAGCTGGCGTATTGAGCTTAACCGCCCATGCCGAGATGGATTCTATCCGTGTCGCTGTTGATGCTCCTTATCCGCCATTCGAATACAAAGCACCGGATGGCACTTTGACTGGCTTTGAGGTCGAGCTAGGCAACGCCGTTTGCCAAGAAATCACCAAGAAAGACTGCGATTGGGTTATCCAAGCTTGGGACGGTATCATCCCTGGTCTATTGGCGCGTAAATACGACATGATTTTCTCTTCTATGTCTGTAAACGAAGAGCGTAAAGAAAAAGTATTATTCTCTAAGCCTTACTACCAAGTACCTTCTGCTTACTTCGCGCCTGTTAAAGGTGGCTTTGATAGCAGCATGACCAAAGGTAAGCGTATTGGTGTTCAACGTGCGACCGTACAAGACAACTACATCACTGAAATGAAAAAAGACGCAGAAGTGGTACGTTACACTACAGCGGATGACATGGTTGTGGATCTAGAAGGTGGTCGTTTAGACGCGATCTTTGTTGACGCACCTGTAGGTGAAGACATGCTAAAAGGTAAAGCTAAGTTCGCACAATCTGGCGAAATGGTTACTCAGCCAATTAGCATTTTCGGTGAAGGTATTGCCGCTGCATTCCGTAAGCGTGACAAAGACCTAGCTGAAAAAGTAACCGTTGCTTTAGATAAACTAAAAGCAAACGGCACTTATGACAAAATCATGAAGAAATACTTCAGCTACAGCATTAAGGTTTAATCTCCTTAAGTAAATAAAATGCCCAAGCAGGATAACTGCTTGGGCATTTATTGTTTTGGAGTTGTACAGTTTTCACATAACTGATTCCAAATTTTAAACGAGCAATTATTTTATGTTGGATTTACACGGCTATGGCCCAAGCATTTTTAGCGGCGCCATTGTCACAATCGAAGTCGCCCTATTATCTATTATTATCGCTTTTATACTGGGCCTATTAGGTGCCGTTGCCAAACAGTCTGGCGGCACGATTTCCCGTTCTATTGCCACTGCCTACACCACCATCATCCGTGGCGTACCAGATTTAGTTTTAATGATGCTCATCTTCTTCGGTGGCCAGATCGCGTTTAATAACTTCACCGAATGGCTGTACTACGCCAGTGATGAAAAGATCGATATCTTCATCAATATTAATGAATTCGTCGCCGGTGTTTTAACCATCGGCTTTATCTTTGGCGCCTACATGACGGAAACCTTCCGCGGCGCTTTCTTAGCCGTAGACCAAGGGCAAATCGAAGCTGGCAAAGCCTACGGCATGACCAACCTGCAAGTGTTTAAACGTATTATGTTTCCACAAATGATGCGTCACGCACTACCGGGCCTGGGGAATAACTGGCAAGTATTATTAAAAACCACTGCACTAGTGAGTGTCATTGGTTTAGCGGATATGGTGCGCTTAGCCACAGAAGCGGCTAAATCCACTGGCGAGCCGTTCTTATTTTTTATTCCTGTTGCCGCTGTGTATTTAGGATTAACCGCATGCAGTGAATGGGGTTTTGCTGTGTTAAAGAAACGTTATAACGTTGGCACAGTGGAGGCTTAATCATGGATGCATTACTTGCACTGATCGACACAAATAAAATTTTCAACCTGACTACCTTGGGTCATTACTGGGATGGTTTTGTCATGACCATTCAGTTAGTAGCATCCAGCTTGTTAATTGGTCTGATCATCTCGGTGCCACTTGCCGTTATGCGCACCAGTAAAAATCCATTCATAAACTATCCTGTTTGGTTCTTTACTTATGTGTTCCGCGGCACACCATTATTAATTCAGTTGTATATGATTTATTACGGCGTCACCTTAATCGATGGTATTCAAGAGTCCGTATTCTGGGTCATCTTTGAACGCGCCTACTACCCTTGCTTGATCGCATTTACATTGAATACCGCGGCTTACACTACAGAAATTTTCCGTGGTGCCATTGAAGCCACGCCTAAGGGTGAAATTGAAGCAGCCAAAGCTTACGGTATGAGCTGGTTAAAGCGTATGACACGCATCGTATTGCCTAGTGCGTTTCGTCGTGCTATTCCGGCCTACAGCAACGAAGTGATCTTCATGCTGCACGCCAGCGCCATTGCATCCACTGTCACCATCATTGATCTAACCGGTGCAGCCCGCGATATTTACGCCCGTTACTATGCTCCGTTTGAAAGCTTCTTATTTGTGGCAGCCATTTATTTATCCATTACCTTTACTATTATCTTTATCTTCAAGCAATTAGAAAAACGCTTACTGGCTCACTTGCAGCCAAGATAAGTATTTAATGCATAAAAAAGCCCTAGCACCTTTCGGGACTAGGGCTTTTTTATGCATTCGACTTTTAGAAAAACTCGATATCGTTAGCGTTATTAATTCCGCCATTGGTTTGATCATTAAATACTATTCTATTTCGCCCGGTACTCTTCGCCGTATAAAGTGCAGAGTCGGCAAACTCCAATAAATTACGCTGATTCACTTTAGGGTTTACAAAGGTATATCCGATACTGACCGTGATTTTTCCAAATGAAAACTCATAATCCTCAACAGCCTTTCTGAAACGTTCCAATGCTAAATGCGCACCTTCCCGCGTCACTCGATTAATAATCACTAAAAACTCTTCTCCTCCATAGCGAAAAATAAAATCAGTATGGCGGAATGTCTTTTCCATGATTCTAGAAAATATAATTAGTACTTCATCGCCATAAAGGTGACCAAAGGTATCATTCACTTCTTTGAAGTGATCAATGTCCAATATAGCGACCCAAGAAAATTTATCCTCACTTGCCAGATCTCGCCCCTGATAGAAATCAAATACTTGATCTAAAATGAGATCCATAGTTTGACGGTTGTGTAGATGGGTTAAATTATCACGTTCTTTCGAATCTAATAGTTCAACGAGCCTTTGATAGACCTGAAACAAACTAGCAATAATTCTATATTCGCTTTCTTCAAGATGACCACGAATAATCACCAAGCGGCGAGGTTTTACATTTTCATAGATATCAAATATGTACCAGATAACACCATGCTGACGGATTTCATACATGCCACCTTTATGCTGTTTCACCACCTCATCCAGTGGACCGTCGCTTTCGTTACCGCTGCAATCATCCAGAGATAGAGGAAAGCGTCGAGCAGAATAATCCGTGGTTTGGTCAATATCCCTAGTTAAAGTAAATATCTCGAAAGAACTGACTTCATCTACACCTGCGGTAGCCGATAAAATACGCAGAAGCTCATGGGTGAGGGCTTGATAAGATTTATGGTCAAGCAACCTAAGAGAAAGTATAAACGCTGGATCTTCTGGCTCAGCCATACGCATGGCCCTTTCCTATTTGATTCAATATTTTATTGAGAATAGGCCAAATTAACCCTGATGCCAGCGCTCACAAACGAATAAACCCCACTCTATTGCTAGACTGGGGCTTATTAAAGCAAGGGTTGAATAATCTAAAACGTATTACATTTTATCCAATACTGCTTCTAAGTTGGCAACGGTGCGCTCAACATTATGTAGCTTATCTAAACCGAATAAACCAATGCGGAAGGATTTAAAATCATCCCCTTCATCACACATTAATGGCACACCAGCTGCTGCTTGCAAGCCAAGCGCGGCAAACTTCTTGGTATTTTGCATATCGGCATCATCGGTATAGTTCACCACCACACCTGGGGCTTGAAAGCCTTTGGCCGAAACCGATTGAATGCCACGTGCTTCTAACATGTTGCGAACCGCCTGACCCAGTTCTAATTGTTCGGCTTTAACTTTGTCAAAACCGTACTCTTGGGTTTCTAACATGGTGTCGCGGAATTTCACCAAGGCATCGGTCGGCATGGTCGCGTGGTAGGCATGACCGCCATTTTCATAGGCTTGCATAATTTGCTGCCATTTTTTCAAATCACACGCAAAACTATTGCTCGTAGTACCTTCCAATACAGACAAGGCTTTCTCGCCTAGCATTACCAACGCAGCACACGGTGATGCGCTCCAACCTTTTTGTGGTGCACTGATTAATATATCCACACCCGTGGCTTTCATGTCCACCCATACGGTACCGGATGCAATACAATCCAATACAAATAAACCACCTTCAGCATGTACCGCATCAGCCACTTGCTTAATGTAATCATCTGGCAACATCATGCCTGATGCTGTTTCCACATGAGGGGCAAACACCATATCTGGCTTCTCTGCCTTGATGGCAGCAACCACTTCTTCAATAGGCGCTGGAGCAAACGGTGCTTGCGCGGTGTCTTCTACTTTACGTGCTTTTAATACGATCTCTTTACTTGGCAGGGATGCCATTTCGAAAATTTGGCTCCAGCGATAACTGAACCAGCCATTACGTAGCACCATACAGGTTTTATTTTGCGCAAATTGACGGGCAACCGCTTCCATACCATAAGTACCGCCACCGGGTACCACGACCACGCCATCAGCTTGGTACACTTGTTTTAATGTGGCAGAGATATCTCGCATCGCTTGCTGAAACGTTTGCGACATATGGTTCAGGGAGCGATCGGTAAACACCACTGAGTATTCAAGTAATCCATCAGGGTCTACCGTATTTAATAAGGCCATGGGGGCTCCTAACAATTCAAAACCTTGGTATTTAAGAAGAAACGCCGCCCTGAGTAAAGCGCCAATCTTGCAACGGCCTGTTTAAATGCGCATTCGCGCCATCTACGACCTCTCTGGTTTGATCTACACTCAATAAAGACCCATCGAAAGCACTAGGTAAACACTCACATGCAGTCCGAGCAGGCACAAGCTGATACTCTTTACATACAGAGGCTCAATGATAATCACCGTGCTGAAGTCCGTGTGATTTGTGTGGCTATATTATTTGCATTACTAGTATTCGCTCTATGGGACATCCACTTTCTAGGTACTAACAGTCCGATCATCTATCCGTCACTTTTCACCCGTTTCATAATCTGCCTACCGCTCTTTATTACGATTTTTTTGCTCAGTTACTGTAACCCCGTTCCAAGATTAGATATCTGGCTAACACTTGGCTTTCTCAGTGTTTGTACTACCACAGTGATTATTCATTTCTATTATCAGTCAATATTCATTACCTTACCCATCGACAGTATTTTACTGTGTGTCATTGTGATCTATTTCATACCGAATATTTTTGCATACCAAAAAGCCTTTCTCGGCATTGTAATGATGGTCATGTACTTCATCTTCCTCATATTGAAAGACCCCAAGCTTTACGAGCTTATACGTGCAGCTGTGTATCTGGGTTTACTCAACTTAGCCGGCATCATTCATAGCATCAGCTTTGATCGACAACGCCGTGCCATCTATAACAAAAATCAATTTTTAAAAGAAATGGCGCGCACGGATCAGCTAACCGGCGCCGAAAACCGCCATCGCTTTGATGATCGTTTTAACGACTTACTCGAACAAGCCCGCCTTGAAAACCAAGGCATAGCGGTAGCCATTGTGGATATTGATTTTTTTAAGCAATACAACGATCACTATGGACACTTTGCAGGGGATGAATGCCTAATTAAAGTGGCGCAAACCCTTTTACATTTAAAACGTCATCCACTAGACAGTTGTATTCGTTTTGGTGGGGAGGAGTTTATCCTCATCAAGTATGGGGTTAATTTTGAGCAAAGCGTGGGCTGGGGGCAAAAAATCATTGCCACCATCCACCAATTAAATATCCCTCACGAAGAGTCCGAACTAGATCAACGCCTCACAGTCAGTGCAGGTCTCATTCATTGGCAACCCAACTCCGCCTTGACCCGTACGCAATTAATGAAATTAGCCGACGATGCCCTATATAAAGCCAAGCGCAATGGGCGCAATCAGGTGCATGTTCACATGTCAAAGGTGTAACACGGTCAACCACACCAAGTAGCGGAAACTTAATACTATCTATGCCATCATAGTGTGATATTTTTGCGACGCTCGCTCCGCACTTGTTCAGGATTTCTTATGCTACGTAATTTAGCTGTTGTTGCCCTCATCATCATTGTCTCTGCCGTGGCTTGGCGCTTTTATACAGACAGCCAAACCAGTCAACGCCCACGTGGTGCCACCCAAGTGGTGTTATACGATGTTCAAGCCAAAGAAATCGAAGAGTCGTTAGAGGCACTTGGCAGTGCCCGCGCTGCTGAGTCGGTGACGCTTACCGCCAGCGTCACCGAAAAAATCGAAGCCATTCACTTTCAGCAAGGGCAATTCGTCAAGCAGGGACAATTACTCCTCACCCTAGCCGACGATGAAGAGCAAGCCCAATTGAAAGCCGCCAAAATTGAACTGGCCGAACAACAGCGTGAATACAAGCGCATTGAAAACTTAGTAAAACAAAAATCCGTATCAGCATCTGAACTGGATCGTTTGCAATCTTCCATCGACACCGCTAAGGCGCGTATCGCACAAGCGCAAGCCACAATTAAAGATCGCATCATCAAAGCGCCTTTCGATGGTCTATTAGGCTTGCGCAATGTAAGCGTCGGTACGTTATTAAAACCTGGGGATGAGATCACCACTCTGGATGCGGTGAGCGAATTACACATGGATTTTGATTTAGCCGAAATTTATCTGCCACGTATTAAAGTGGGCCAGATTCTAAGTGCTCGTAGCGTGGCCTATCCTGAGCGCACATTTAATGGGGAAATCATCTCTTTAGATTCTCGAGTGAATCCTGATACGCGCAGCATTAAGGTACGTGCAAAAATTGATAACCTCGATCGTCTGTTACGCCCTGGCATGTTGTTAACTTTGGATGTCATCGACAATCAACGCTCCGCGTTAATGCTGCCCGAAGAAACCGTATTCATGCGTGCAAACCAACACCTTGTTTACAAAGTGGCAGATGATTTAACCGTAAGCGAACAAAACATCAAAATTGGTGTGCGCCAAAACGGTCAAGTGGAAGTGATCGATGGATTACAAGCGGGTGATAAAATCATTTGGCAAGGATTATTAAAAGTCAAACCCGGCAGTAAGGTAGAAGTGCAAACGGAAAGCTGGCGCGGAGAACAAGCATGATCATTACCGATCTTTCCGTAAAACGCCCGGTTCTGGCTTCGGTTATCAGCTTATTAATTCTCGCGTTTGGTTTAGTGGCATTTGATAAATTGCCATTACGTGAATATCCAGATATCGACGCGCCGGTTGTGAGTATTTCCACCAACTACACAGGTGCCGCTGCTGCCATTGTGGAGCAACGCATCACACAACTAATCGAAGATCGTATTTCTGGTATCGAGGGCATCAAAAATATTATCTCTTCAAGTGAAGATGGACGCTCACGTATTTCCATCGAGTTTAATATTTCCCGCGACATCGACAGCGCCGCTAACGATGTACGCGATCGTGTTTCACGTATTTTAAATAACTTACCCGACGATGCGGACCCACCGGAAGTTACCAAAGCCGGTGCCGATGATGACACCATCATGTGGTTCAACCTCGTCAGTGATCGCATGGAGTTATTGGAACTGACCGACTACGCCAATCGTTATTTAATTGATCGCTTTAGTGTTTTAGATGGTGTCGCTCGAGTACGTGTTGGTGGCGGTCTGGATTACGCGTTACGTGTGTGGATCGATCGTAAAGCACTCGCCGCACGCAAGATGACCATCAGCGATATTGAAACCGCATTACGCCGTGAAAACATTGAACTGCCAGCCGGCAGCATCGAATCCGATCAACGCCAATTCACCGTGCGTTTAGAGCGCGCCTACCCAACCCCAGAGCAAGTGGGGCAATTAGTCATACGCAGCGATTCAGATTATCCCGTACGTTTGAAAGATGTAGCGCGTGTGGAATTAGCCGCAGAAGAACACCGCAAATCCTTTCGCGGCAATGGCGTACCCATGGTGGGCATTGGGATCACCAAACAAAGTACCGCCAATACCTTAGATGTGGCACGCAAAGCACGGGCATTACTAAACAAGATTAACCCCGAATTGCCCGAAGGTATGCTGCTGCTCAACAGTTATGACAGTTCTGTGTTTATCGAACAATCCATTAAAGAGGTGTACCAAACCTTATTCATCGCCATGGCACTGGTTATTTTAGTCATCTACATTTTCTTAGGTAATGTGCGCGCCACACTCATCCCAGCCATTACAGTGCCCGTGTCATTAATGGGCACCTTTGTAATCTTGTACATGCTGGGTTTCACCATTAATTTACTGACGCTATTGGCACTGATTTTGGCCATCGGCATGGTAGTGGACGATGCCATCGTCATGTTAGAAAACATTCACCGTCGTATTGATGAAGGGGAGCCTCCGTTAGTGGCGGCTTTCTTGGGCGCCCGCCAAGTTTCGTTCGCGGTGTTAGCCACAACTGCGGTTTTAATTTCGGTATTTTTACCCATCATCTTTTTAGAAGGGGACCTGGGTAAACTCTTCACCGAATTTGCCGTGGCCATGTCCGCCGCAGTGGGGTTTTCATCTTTAGTGGCATTATCATTATCGCCGATGATGTGTTCGCGTTTATTACACGCCAACGAAAAACCCAACGTCCTCACTCAAAAAACCGATTCACTCTTAGACAAACTACGCGAACAATACAAAGAGTATTTAGCCCATGCCCTAAACGCACCTAAACGTACGCTCATCATGTTAGTCATCGCGCTATTAAGTTGTGCTTGGTTGTTTAATCAAATTCCCACCGAGTTCACGCCCAAAGAAGACCGCGGTGCGTTTTTCGTTTTAGTCTCGGCCCCAGAAGGTTCCAGTTACGATTACTCCAAAGCCTATATGGATGAAATTGAAAAACGCCTGATGCCCATGGTGGATGAAGGCATTGTAAAACGTTTATTGGTACGCACCCCACGTAGCTTTGGCACCAGCGCCGATTATTCCGGCGGTTTTGTTATTGTTGTACTAGAAGATTGGAGCGAACGTCCACCTGCCGATGCGGTTATTGGGCGCATCAATAAACAATTAAGCGATTTGGCCGGCGTGCGTGCGTTTGCCATCATGCGTCAGGCATTAGGTCGAGGCTTGGGCAAACCCGTGCAATTTGTCATAGGTGGTAGCAACTATGAGCAACTGGCCAGTTGGCGCGACATCCTGTTAGAAAAAGCCGCCGAAAATCCTAAATTAGTTGGTTTGGATCACGATTACAAAGAAAGCAAACCTCAGGTATTAATCAACATTGATACGCAACGCGCAGCAGACTTAGGCGTCAGCGCCGAAGAAATTGGTAATACCTTAGCGGCACTGCAAGGCTCTCGTCGTGTTACCACGTTTCTAGATCGTGGCGAGGAATACGATGTAATTTTAGAAGGGGAGCGATCCTTACAAAACACGCCCTTGGATATGAAAAATATTTACGTGCGCTCCCGTTATCAAGATCAGCTCATTCCACTGGCCAACTTAGTGAGCATCAGTGAACGCGCCGATGCCAACACACTCAATCGTTACAATCGTATTCGCGCCATTACCTTAGAAGCCAACCTTGCCGAAGGCTACACCTTAGGCGAAGCCTTGGGTTATTTAAATAATCTAGCGCACACCTATTTACCCGCCGAAGCCGTGATTAGCTACAAAGGCCAATCACAAGATTTACAAACCAGCGGGCAATCCATCTACTTTATTTTTGCCCTTGCGCTTGTGGTGGTATTCCTCGTACTAGCGGCGCAATTTGAAAGCTACATTCATCCACTGGTGATCATGCTCACCGTGCCTATGGCTATGATTGGCGCATTGATTGGTTTGTACGTATTTGGTCAGTCATTGAATATTTACTCACAAATCGGTTTGATCATGTTGGTGGGGCTCACGGCAAAAAACGGTATTTTAATTGTGGAGTTTTGTAACCAGCTTAGAGATGAAGGGGTCGCATTTGAAACCGCAATCATAGAGGCGGCCACCATTCGCTTACGCCCTATTCTCATGACAGCCATCACCACCGCCTTTGGGGCTGTGCCTTTGATCTTATCTTTTGGGGCCGGCGCTGAGACTCGAACTGTGATTGGTATCGTAGTACTCACTGGTATTCTGGCTTCCACCGTATTCACCCTCATCATCGTGCCGGTCATGTATCGGTTATTGGCCAAGCACACGCAGTCCCCCATGGCCATGGAAGCGGAACTTAATCGTCAGTTAGACAGTCATAAGTCTCAAGATTGAGTGTTCATCTTTACCGCCTAAAGCAGCCCCCTGTTTTAGGCGGTTATTTTTCGTTACCATTACCTCTCATTTTTTGGTCTTTAAGCTTTATGTTGAAACGCAGCATCCACTGGCTCATGATCATACTGATTGCTTGGCAATCGGTAGGCGCCTTTGCAGATGTACACAGCAACCACCAAGATGGTGTGGAGCACTTGGTGTTTGAACATGAGCACACACAATCACAACCCCATGCCATCAAACAGCCTATGGACGACAACGACCAGTACGATTGTCACCACTGCTGTCATTGCCATGGGGCCCACTCCAATTTTATTTCTACTTCTGTGCACAGTAACGCCATTTATGGCCGCAGCCCTCAGCACAGCTTTCATCCAACCCTTGCAGTAACCAAACAAGAGCAATCCCTGTATCGCCCACCTAGAGCGTGATCTGATTTTTTAATCCATTTTAAAATCGATCAAACAGGAATATTTATGCTTACGTTTTTGTTACGTGCCACACATGGGCACGGGTTATTTCATGCTGCCAGAGTGTTTACTTTGGTAGCCATTACAGGTTTTTCTATCAATAGTTTTGCGGGTTCAGATCATGACCACCATGATGAGCAAGAAGCGGAAAAACTTACTATTAACTCACCCAACCAACATGACCATGATGACGATCACGGTGATGAAGAAAATCATGTGGACACCCATCAAGATCACGACGGCGAAAACCATGGAGAAGACAAACACGACCATGACGAAGATAGTCATGATCATAATGAGAGTGTTCGCATCAGCGAGGCCGTGGCGCAGCAATTCAACATCACCACTGCCAAGGTCACAGCAGGTACGATTGCACAAAGCGATCGCCTTTACGGCAAAGTGGTTAACGATGCCACCCAAATCAGTCATATCGGTGCGCGCTTTGATGGCACCATTATGCAAGTGAATGTGAACATTGGCGATACGGTAAAAAAGGGCCAAGCATTAGCACGTATCGAATCTAATCAAAGTTTGCATCCATACATAGTGAAAGCCCCTTTTGCTGGAATGATTACAGACCGCCATGCAAACCCAGGCGAACTCACCCAAGATCAACCTTTATTCACCTTGTTTAACGATGCGATTTTATGGGCAGAATTTAAAATTTTCCCCCAACAAATGCGCAAAGTAAAAGCGGGTCAAACCCTCATCATAGATAACGAAACGTTCACCATTGCGCACATTATCCCCAGCCCAAATGATGCGCCTTATAACATTGCGCGCGTGCGTCTTGATAATCACGATCACGGTTGGAGCGCAGGCATTGTGTTAAAAGCCGATGTGATGACTCAAGAAAAAATGGTGCCAGTACGAGTTGTCAATCAAGCCATTCACACCTTAGAAGGCAAGCGTGTTGTCTTTATTAAACAAGGCAATCGCTATCTCGCTAAACCGATCACTTTAGGTTTACAAGATAACGAATACAGCGAAATCTTAGCCGGTGTCGAATCTGGTGAAGAAGTGGTTGTGACAAACAGTTATCTCATTAAAGCCGATTTCGAAAAATCCGGCGCCGAACACGTTCACTAGGAGAGAAAAATGATTGAATCCATTTTACGTCTCTCCATTGAGCGACGTTGGTTAATGTTAGCACTGGCAATACTGATCATGGGTACCGGCTTTTACCATTATCAAAAATTACCCATAGATGCCGTACCGGATATCACCAATGTGCAGGTGCAAATTAATACCCAAGCGCCGGGTTATTCCCCGTTAGAAGTAGAGCAACGTATTACTTTTAATGTGGAAACCGCATTCTCTGGGTTACCCAATTTATCCTATAGTCGTTCCCTTTCGCGTTACGGTTTATCGCAAGTGACCTTGGTGTTTGATGAAGGTACGGATATTTATTTTGCCCGTAACTTGATAGATCAACGTTTGAGTTCCGTGAACCAACAGTTACCGGCTGGAATTGAAGCTGAAATGGGACCCATTGCCACAGGCCTGGGTGAAATTTTTATGTACAGCATTCAAGTAAAATCGGATGCCCTACAAAAAAATGGTGAGCCCTATGACATTATTGCTTTGCGTGAAATTCAAGATTGGATCATCAAGCCACAACTGGCCTTGGTAAAAGGCATCATAGAAGTCAACACCATTGGCGGTTACGAAAAACAATATCACGTGACCCCTTGGCCAGAAAAAATGTTGGCGTTTAATGTGAGCCTCACGGAGATTCAAACCGCGATAAATCGCAATAATCAAAACCAAGGTGCAGGCTTTATTGAAACCAATGGCCAGCAATTATTGGTGCGCATCCCAGGACAATTACAAAACACGCAAGACATTGCCAATGTTGTGATTAAAACCCTAGATGCCAGTCCTGTATTTATTAAAGACGTAGCCGATGTGGCCATAGGTAAAGAGTTACGTAGCGGCGCCGCCACACAAGATGGTAAAGAAACCGTCATTGCAACGGCCATGATGTTAGCCGGTGAAAACTCTCGCCAAGTGGCCATCAATGCCACACAAAAGCTCACCCAAATACAGAAAAGTTTGCCTCCAGGCGTTGAGCTTAATGTTGTGTATAACCGCACAACCCTTGTCGACAAAGCCATTGCCACTGTGCAAAAAAATCTGTTAGAAGGTGCGCTACTGGTCATCGCAGTGTTGTTTTTATTACTTGGAAATATTCGCGCGGCACTGATTACCGCCGCAGTTATTCCACTGGCGATGCTAGGCACCATTACTGGTATGGTTCGCACTGACGTGTCAGCCAACCTCATGAGTTTAGGCGCATTGGATTTTGGTTTAATTGTCGATGGTGCGGTGATCATAGTGGAAAACGCCATTCGCCGCTTAGCTCAAGCGCAAAAAGGCAAACTCGCCTTAAATAAAAAAGAGCGTTTACACATCGTATTTGAAGCCACCAACGAAGTGATACGTCCCAGTTTGTTTGGCGTACTCATCATCACCCTAGTGTACATTCCTCTATTTTCGTTAAGTGGTGTAGAGGGCAAGATGTTTCACCCCATGGCCGCCACTGTGGTTATGGCCTTACTCATCGCTTTATTTTTATCGTTAACCTTGGTGCCTGCTATGGTTGCGCTGTTCATGACCGGCCCCATTGCCGAAAAAGAAAATAAAGCCATGGTTAAAACCCAACATTTTTATGAGCGCAGTTTATCCTGGGCGATGTCAGCACCTAAAACCGTGATTGGGTTTGCAAGCATTCTGGTTATTTCCTGTGTGTATCTAGCCTCCACATTAGGTTCGGAATTTATTCCGCAATTAAAAGAAGGCGATATTGCCCTACACGCCATGCGCACACCGGGAACCGGTTTAGAACAAGCTGTCATCATGCAGACACAATTGGAAAAAGAAATTCTAAAAGTGGCCGAAGTGAAAACGGTGTTTTCAAAAATTGGCACCGCAGAAGTGGCGACCGACCCAATGCCGCCGAATGTGGCGGACACATTTGTCATGTTAAAGCCACAAAAGCAATGGCCAGACCCAAGTCTCTCGCAACAGGATATTAGCGAAAAGATTGAACAAGCCGTGGGCCATTTACCAGGCAATAACTATGAATTTACCCAGCCTATTCAAATGCGTTTCAACGAATTGATCTCTGGTGTGCGTGCGGATCTTGCAGTGAAAATCTATGGCGATGACTTGGATATCTTGCTCGCGCAGGCGCAAGCGGTTTTATCTCAACTGCAAACGATTCCCGGAGCCGCCGATGCACGTATTGAACAAGTCACCGGCTTGCCCATGCTAAGTATCGAGCCGGATAAAATTGCACTGGCTCAATACGGTTTAAGTTTAAACGACTTACAACAAACCTTAACTGCAGCCATTGCCGGTAAATCCAGTGGATTGATGTTTGAAGGGGACCGTCGCTTCCACATAGTGGTACGCCTACCTGAGCAATTGCGTAACAATATTCAAGAACTCAATAAACTGCCTATTGCATTAAGTGCAACCCATAACAACAC